>JAVBVG010000102.1:0-28183 GCA_031554415.1 Rikenellaceae bacterium
TAAACTGATGCCCGGACTGAACGCCGCTTTCGTGAACATAGGCCACGAAAAGGACGCGTTCATACACTACCTCGACCTGGGGACGCAGTTCGACTCTCTGCACAAGATGGTTAAGAGCCTCGCGGAGAAGAAGCGCACCCCGAAGTTCGAGAACCTTAAATTCGCCCCGCCGATCGGAAAGAACGGCAAGATCGGCGAACACATAGCTGTGGGCGATCCCGTCATGGTGCAGATCGCCAAGGAGGCCATTTCCACGAAAGGCCCCCGCCTCACCTCCGACATTTCGCTGGCCGGGCGCCACGTCGTGCTGCTGCCGTTCTCCAATAAGATATCGATATCCCAGAAGATACGCCAGAACTCCGAGCGTAAAAGGCTCAAAAAGATCGTCGACAAGGTACTGCCCAAGAATTACGGCGTCATCATACGCACGGCCGCTTCCGGCACCACCGACGCCGATATCGAGCAGGATATCCTGGCGCTCGTCGCCAAGTGGGAGGCCGCGCTTACCAAGGTGAGGTCGCTGACCGCGCCGCCGGCAGTCCTGAGCGAGGAGATGAACCGCGCCAACTCGATGATCCGCGACCAGTTGAACGGTGATTTCAAAGCGATACACATCAACGACAAGGCTACTTACGACGACGTCAGGGAGTACATCAAACTGATCGCGCCCGAAAAGAGCCGCATAGTCAAGCTCTACAAGGGCAACCTGCCGATCTTCGATAACTTCGACATAACGCGGCAGATCAAGTCGCTCTTCGCCAAATACGTTTCGCTCAAGCGCGGCGCATACCTTATAATAGAGCACACCGAGGCGCTGCACGTGGTGGACGTCAACAGCGGCAACCGCACCAAGGTCGAGAACGACCAGGAGCGCACAGCGATGGACGTGAACCTCGCCGCGGCGGCCGAGATAGCCCGCCAGCTGCGCCTCAGGGATATGGGCGGCATCATCGTGATCGACTTCATCGACCTGCACAAGGGCGAGAACCGCCAGGCGCTCTACGACAAGATGACGCAGATGATGGCTTCGGACAGGGCCAAGCACACGATCCTGCCCCTCTCGAAGTTCGGCCTGATGCAGATAACGCGCCAGAGGGTGCGCCCCGAGGCGATCGCCGAAGCGACCGAGGTTTGCCCCTACTGCAACGGCACGGGGACTGTCAGTCCCACGCTGCTGGTGGACAAACAGATCGAGAATAAAATCTCGTATTACGCGCAGAAGAAGGGCATCCGCAACCTGACGATAAAGACCAGCCCTTATGTGGCGGCCTTCCTGACCGAAGGATTCCCGTCGCTGAGGATGCGCTGGGCATTGAAATACAGGAGCCGCATCCGCGTCAAAAAAGACCAGGCGGTCGGCATAATGGAAACGAAGATATTAGACATCAAAGGCAGAGAACTCGCTTAATAAGCGAGTTTTCTTCTCTGATAACGTCATTGCGAGGAGGTGTAAGCCGACGAAGCAATCCAGAAAGCACAGGATTGGATTGCCGCGCTCACGCTGTTCGCTCGCAATGACGGTCGGAACGCCGACAGCGAATTTGATTTTCACTCTTCACTTGAATGAACGAGGCAGTCGATAAACTCATACAGGCTTTTGCGGAAGGTGCGCCCTTCCGCAAATTTGTGAAAGCCGCGAAAGACGCGCACACCGTCGGGTTGGAAAAACTCGCCGGCGGAGCCTGGTCCGTCGCCGCGGCCGCCGCGCTGCGGAACATGGGCGGGGTGCATCTGTTCGTGATGGACGACCGCGACGCTGCCGCATACCTCGCCAACGACCTCTACAACCTGGTCGGCGAAGAGGGCGTGATGTTCTTCCCTACGGCTTACAAACGTTCGATACAGTTCCACCAGCAGGACGCCTCGGGGATAGTCCAGAGGACGGCGGCTTTGAACGCCATCCGGGCGTTCGACCGGGGTTTCCTTGCGGTTTGCACATACCCCGAGGCGATGGCCGAAAAGGTCGTTTCGCGGACGGAGCTCGCCGAGAAAACGCTGACGCTGAAGGTAGGCGAAACAGTGTCGATGTCCACGGTCGAGGATATCCTCGTGGACTGGGGCTTCGACCGCGTCGATTTCGTCTACGACCCGGGGCAGTACTCGATCCGCGGGGGTATCATGGATATTTTCTCTTACTCGTCGAGCCGTCCCTGCCGCCTCGATTTCTTCGGCGACGAGATCGACTCGATCCGCATTTTCGAAATATCGTCGCAGTTGTCGGCCGAAAAGGTCGAACGGTTCGAGGTGCTGCCCAATCTGAAAAGCGGGCGCCAGCAGGTCGACTCCTTCGCCGCTTTCGCCGCCGGAGCGACCTGGTGGATAGACGACCTCGGTTTCACGCTGGGGAAGTTCGATTCGCTGCGCAAAAAACTGCTCGAGGAGCTCGACGAGCCTGCGCGGATAGGCGATATGGTGACGAGCGCGAAGGAGTTCCTGGCGGATACTGCCGAAAGCCGGATGTTTGTCCGCACGGGAAGCGCGAAGCGTCCGGCGGATGTGTCGATAGAGTTCCACACCGCGCCGCAGCCCGAATTCAACAAGAAATTCGAGCTGCTCGCCGACAATATCGCCGGCAACGCCGCGAAAGGTTACGAAACCTGGATACTTTCCGAGAACAAGGCGCAGGTCGAACGCCTTCGGAATATCTTTTCGTCGATCCGCAAGGATGCGGATTTCAGGTCGATGCCGCTCACGCTGCACGAGGGCTTTATCGACCGCGACCTGAAGTTGTGCCTCTACACCGACCACCAGATATTCGACCGCTACTACCGCTACAAGCTGCGCGGCGAGATCAACCGCGACGAAGCGCTGACGGTGGCCGAGCTCAACGAGATGAAGGTCGGGGACTACGTGGTGCATATCGACCACGGGGTGGGGCGTTTCGGCGGGCTGGTGAAAACCAACATGGACGGCAGGAACGTCGACGCCATAAAACTGGTCTACAAGGACAATGACGTGCTGCTGGTCAACGTCCACAACCTCCACCGCATCGCGCGCTACAAGAGCGGCGACGCCGAGCCCCCGCGCGTCTACAAACTCGGGTCGGGTGCATGGCAGCGGATGAAGGCCGCCACCAAGAACGCCGTCAAAAGTATCGCCCGCGAGCTTATCGCGCTCTATGCCAAACGCAAGGCGGGGGGAGGGTTCGCATTCTCGCCCGACACATACATGCAGCAGGAACTGGAGGCGTCGTTCCAGTACGAAGACACGCCCGACCAGGAGAAGGCCACCGAGCTCATCAAGCAGGATATGGAATCGCCACAGCCGATGGACAGGCTCGTGTGCGGCGACGTGGGCTTCGGGAAGACGGAAGTCGCCATACGCGCCGCCTTCAAGGCCGTGTCGGATTCCAAGCAGGTCGCGGTGCTTGTCCCGACCACCATACTTTCGCTCCAGCATTACCGCACTTTCTCGGAGCGGCTGAGGGGTTTTCCGGTGCGGATAGAGTTCCTCAACCGCAGCAAGAGCGCCGTGGAAACGCGCCAGATACTCGAGGACGTCGAGTCGGGCAAAATAGACATACTGATCGGCACGCACAAGATACTGGGCAAGGGGATAAAGTTCAAAGATTTGGGCCTTCTGATAATCGACGAGGAGCAAAAATTCGGCGTGTCGAGCAAGGAGCGGCTGCGCGAAATGAGCGTCAGCGTCGACACCCTCACGCTGACCGCCACGCCCATCCCCCGCACCCTGCAGTTCTCGCTGATGGGTTCGCGCGACCTCTCGATAATCAACACCCCGCCGCCCAACCGCCAGCCGATCGTGACGGAGAGCCACGTCTTCAACGAGGACCTTATTAAGGACGCCATCGAGTTCGAACTCGCGCGCGGCGGGCAGGTCTATTTCGTCCACAACCGCGTCGACGACATTGCCAAAACCGCCAATATGGTGCGGCGGCTCGTCCCCAAGGCGCGGGTGGAAGTGCTCCACGGCCAGATGGACCCCAAAGAGGTGGAGAAACTCATCATGGATTTCATCTACGGTGAATTCGACGTGCTGGTCGCCACCACCATCATCGAGAACGGCATCGATATTCCCAACGCCAACACCATTATCATAGACAACGCCCAGAACTTCGGCCTGAGCGACCTGCACCAGCTGCGCGGAAGGGTGGGGCGCTCGAACCGCAAGGCGTATTGCTACCTGCTCTCGCCGCCCGACGAACTGCTGACGGGCGACGCGCGGCGACGCCTGAGGGCCATCGAGGAGTTCTCCGATCTGGGAGCCGGATTCAATATCGCAATGCAGGACCTCGACATCCGCGGCGCGGGCAACCTCTTCGGGGCCGAGCAGAGCGGATTTATCGCCGACATAGGTTTCGAAACCTACCGGAAGATACTCGACGAGGCGGTCGCCGAACTCCGTGCGGAAGGTGTAGAGGGATCAGAAAAACTTATAGGAACCGGCCCGCAGTATAAGATACACTACATTGACGACACTCACATCGAAACCGACCGCGAGGCGGGCATTCCCGACGACTACGTGGGGCAGAGCGCCGAAAAGCTCAAACTCTACCGCCAGCTCGACGCGATGACCGGCGAGGAGGCGATGCGGAAGTTCGCCGCCGAGCTCGCCGACCGTTTCGGGCCGATCCCGCCCGAAACTGAAACCCTGATGGACGTGGTGCGCCTCCGCTGGGCGGCCGTCGACCTCGGTTTCGAGAAAGTCAAGGTCAAGAACGGCCTGATGATACTCGGTTTCCCGTCGGATAACGCGTCGCCCTACTATAAAAGCGAGATTTTTAACGGGGTTCTGCAATATATTATGCAGAAAAAAGATAAATTTGTGCTCCGCCAGAACAATAATAAACTAGCTTTGACAGTTAGAAGTGTTAAGGATATCCGCGACGCCATAGGTGTATTGAGGGAAATGGCCGGAGAAAGCATCTGACCAACCACCCCGGCCCTGCGGACCACGCCTCCGGGAAAGGGGAAATAATTACTTGTAACTCAAAACTTACTCTTTGAACCTTACGATAGACATAGGAAACACGTTCGTCAAAATGGCCCTTATGGAGAGGGGACAGATCGTCGACACGTTCCGTATGCCCGGTTATGACTGGTCGGCCGTCGAAGCCGTTTTCAGGGATTATCCCGTGGTCGACAGCGCGATCCTGGTCTGCACCCGCGACGGCATGGAGGAGCTTGAAAAGGATATCAGAGGCCGAGTCGGGCAGTATATACATTTCGACCACACGGTCCCGGTGCCCATCAAAAATCTCTACGCGACCCCGCTTACCCTCGGCTACGACCGCCTTGCAGCCGCCGTGGGCGCGCACACGATATATCCCAACCACCCGGTGCTGATCGCCGATTTCGGGACCGCCATCACCTACGACATCGTGACTGCCGCCGGCGAATTCCTCGGAGGCAACATCTCGCCCGGAGCGCAGAGCCGTTTCCGCGCTCTGAACGAATACACCAGCACTCTGCCCCTGCGCAGCCTTGCGAACAATATGCAGGTGCTGGGCAAGACCACCGACAGCGCCATAGAGAACGGCGTGGCGTGTGGAATAGTCTTTGAAACCGAGGGGTATATCCAGGCCCTGAAGAAGGAATACAGCGAAATAAAGATAATTTTTACCGGCGGGGATGCCAATTATTTTGCCAAACGGGTAAAAAATGCGATATTTGCAACTTCGGACCTGGTCTTCTACGGATTGAACGCAATTTTGGAACATAATGCGAATTAAGAAACGCTTTGGCCGTGCGATGGTGTCGCTGGCATTGCTGCTGCCGATTGGCGCGCTGGCGCAGGAGAGCAGCATCAACACCTACTCCCCCTACACTCTCTACGGTCTGGGCAACATGAACTACACGGGTAACGCCAGTTTCGCCTCGATGGGCGGGACCAGCATCGCTTTCCGCAACGGCGGGTTCGATTACGCGAGCGACCTGAAGCTGAACATAGCCAATCCGGCGTCGCTGAGCGCTCTTCCCCAGAGGAGCTTCGTTTTCGACGTCGGGCTTACGGGTTCGAATATCTACTCGAGGCAGAAAAGCAGCGAGTTCGGGATTCTAAAGACGAGCTACAACACATTCAACGTCAGCAACGTGACCGTCGGGTTCCCGATCGCCAAAAAGCTCGGTTTCTCGCTGAACGTGTCGCCCTACAGCGACGTGGGGTACTACATACATCAGGACGATGAGAGCTATCTGGCTGACCTGGGCATAGTAAGGTATTACTACCAGGGCGAGGGCGACGTTACGGAAGCCAAAGCCTCGATGGGCTGGGAACCCTTGAAGGGGCTGTCGATAGGGGCGGAACTTATATATCTGTGGGGAAATATAAACAGAACTTATAAGGCTAACCTCCTGCCCTTCACCGGCACCGGATCGTACAATAATGAAACCAACATGATGTCGGCCTACACGAATGAAAGGGTATCGCGGATATACGGCGGTTTCGGCCTGCAGTACACCCCGCCCGTGAAAGGCAAGACGAGGGTTACGATAGGCGCCACCTACCGAATGGGCGGAAGGCTCAACTCGAAGGAAACGGACTACATTCCGTCGGGCAATATCTACGGCGACACAGTGCGCTTCGACAGGAAGACCATGGACACCTATATACCCCAGAGCATCGGCGCGGGCTTCTATTTCCACAGGCCGAAGTACGCGATCGGGGTGGACTACATCTACCAGAACTGGGCGGACAAGAACGCCTACGACGCTGCGAATGACGTCGGATACGTGAACACGAACACCTTCCGGGTAGGCGCCCAGTACACCCCCGACCGCTACAACGTGCGCAGTTTCGCAAAAAGGATGACGTACCGCGTGGGTTTCCACTACAACGACTATTATTTACAATTCCAGGGGCAGAAACTCAACGAAAAAGCGGTAACGTTCGGCGTCGAGATACCGTTCAAGATGATGACCGTTTCCAACGTCAACGTCGGATTCGAACTCGGCGAACGGGGCACCCTCAAAAATGAGATGATACGCGAAAGATACTTCAAAATCAACGTCGGGGTTTTCCTTTTCGGAAGGGATTACGACTATTGGTTTGAAAAATACAAATACAATTAGTAATTTTGCCGAGATTACTTCGTTATAATAAAAAGGACTACTAAGAAGAAGAAGATGAAAAAGATCATCAAAATCACCGTGGCGGCGGTATTGGTTTTCGGAGCCGGCGTTTCGGCCTTCGCACAGAACCATGAAGAAGACCCGCGTTACGGGAACACGCCCAAGGAGCGTACGGAAAACCTTAAAAAGCTGAACTTCCTGAGGGACGAGATCAACAACAAGAATTACCAGGAGGCCGCGGTCTATCTTAAGGACCTGATGAACGACGCCCCGGCCGCAAGTTCCAATATCTATATCTGGGGCGCGACCATCTATAAGAACAAGGCCGCAAGGGCCAAGTCCGTGGCCGAAAAGAGGGTTTACATCGACTCGGTCATGCTGGTCTACGACCGCCGCGTCCAGTATTACGGCGACAGCCCCACCAGGGGTACCGCCTATATCCTCCAGCAGAAGGCGCGCGATTTCGTATCCCTCGATCCGTTCGACAGGGAGGCGGTGAGGAAATATTACCAGGAGGCCGCCGATGCCGCAGGCGCGACGCCCGAGATACTGATAGAGTACTTCCAGCAGCTGGTGAATGATTTCAGGGACTATAAAGTCGAGGCCGATTACCTGATAGGCGAATACGAAAAACTCGTGCCGAAGATCGCAGCCGCCAGCACGGAGGAGAAGGACAGCCTCCAGACGCTGTTCGCGTCGAGCGGCGCGGCAAGCTGCGAAAACCTCGAAGCGCTTTTCTCGAAAGAACTCGCGAACGATCCCAACAATCTGGACGTACTGACCAAAGCATACAACCTGATGTCGATGACCAAATGCGACAGCGATTTCTATGTGTCGGTAGCCGAAAGGTATTACGCCCAGCAGCCTTCGTCGGATGTGGCCATCAGGCTCGCGTCGGCTTTCGAAAACAGGCAGGAGTACGCCAAGGCGCTGAAATACCTGAACGAAATGCTCGATATGGAGAGCGACACGGCGTCCAAGGCAAACCTGTACGTTCGCATCGCCGCCTCGGAACTCGGGGCGAAACGCGCCAGCAACGCCGCGCAGGCCGCACGCCAGGCCATTTCGCTCAATCCCGACAACGCCTACGCGCATATGTTCCTCGCCGAGGCATACATCGCCGGCACCAGCGGATGCAGCGGATTCCACGCCAGCACCGTCTTCTGGCTCGCTTACGACGAACTGGCCAGGGCTCGCCAGAGCTCCAACGGCGACTCTTCGCTGCAATCCTCCATCGACTCGCGCATGGCGAACTGCAGGGCCAACTTTCCCACTTTCGAAGAGGGCTTCATGTATGTGGAGGGTTACCAGGACGGCAAAAGCTATACCGTCAGCTGCGGCTGGGTTTCGGGTACGACCACCATACGTTCGAGGTAGGTCTTTCACGGCAGACAGTGGAAGAGAGTATAAGATACATGAAAAACCGGGTAGCACTCCTCTTGTCGGGGAGTGCTATTTTGCTTTCTGCGTGCGACCGCCAGAAACAGGCCGAACCCATCAACGAAGACACGCTGATCTCCCGGAGCGTCGACAGCATGCTGGTCATTACCACGGAGAACGGTAAAAAGACAAACCTCTTTTCCGCCCTGGTGATGGAGGATTATGAATTCGCGCGGGTGCCTTTTACCGAGTACCGCAAGGGGGTGGAGGCCATAGCCTACAACGACTCGACCGGCGTGGAAACGTCGCATATCATGTCGGATTACGCGCTGCACTGGACCGACCGTGACCTGTGGGAGCTGAAAGGCAACGTGATGGTGGTGGGCGAAGAGGGGCGAAAGCTCTTCAGCCAGCAGCTCACGTGGGACAGAAAGACCAAAAAGATATATTCGAACGTCGACTCGAAGGTCGAGGAGGGCGACGACGTCTTCATCGGCGACGGGTTCGAGGCCGACGACGATTTCAGCCGCTGGACCTTCCGCCGCCTGACAGGCAGGGTGAGCGTCGACGTGGAGCCCTCGAAACCGCAGGACCCGGCCGCAGCCAACGACTCCGTGAAGCCTGCGGCTCCGGAGCCGCAGGCGCTTCCGCAAACCAATGAAACCCCGCAGTCCCGAAGAACAGGGCAGGCTCCGGAGGCTGAAAGGACTCCGGTGCCCATGAGAACAGTCCCGAAACCTTAACGCCATGAGTGTAGCCGCGTCGTGCATACTGATCCTTTCAATGCTGCTGCTTTCCGCTTTCTTTTCGGGAATGGAGATCGCCTTTACCAGCTCCAACAAACTGAAAACCGAGATCGACCGGCGCCAGAGCGGTTTCTTCAATTATGTGGCGAGAGTGTTCACGCGCCACGGGGGGCAGTATATAACCACGATGCTCGTGGGCAACAACATCGTGCTTGTGATCTACTCGCTGGCGATGTCGAAACTGTTTTTCGCGCTGTTCCACCATAATTCGACCCTTCTGGAAACCCTGGCGGCGACTGTGGTGATAATTTTCGTGGGCGAGTACATACCCAAATCGCTCGTGCTAAAGAATCCCAATTTCTATTTCAAGTCGCTGTCGTTCCCGGTCTATATTTTCTACGTGATCCTCTATCCGATAGCCAAACTGACCACGTGGCTTTCGACCGGGGTTATCAGGCTCTTCGGGCAGAGGGCGAAAACCGAACCGGCGGAGCTGTTCAGCCGCGCCGAACTGGTGCACCTGGTCGAGGAGAGCGACGAAAGGGAGGCCGAACACGAGGTCAAACTGTTCCAGAACGCGCTCGATTTTCCCGACCTGCTGGTGAGGGACTGCATGGTGCAGCGCATCAACGTGGAGGCCGCCGAGGCTACCGATACCATCGAAGAGTTGACTCAGCGGTTCATCTCCACGCAGTATTCGCGCATATTCATCTGGGACGGCTCGATAGACAACATCGTCGGCTACGTCAACGTCAAAAGCCTGTTCCGTTCGCCCAAAACCATCGCCGAGGCGCTGATGAAGGTCGATTACGTCCCCGAAACAATGCCCGCCCAAGAGCTGATGAACCATTTCATCAAGCGCAACAGCTCGATCGCCGTCGTTATCGACGAGTTCGGGGGGACGGCCGGCGTCGTGTCGCTCGAAGACATTCTCGAGGAGATATTCGGCGAGATCGAGGACGAACACGACACGCCGGACATGATCGAGAGACGGACAGGGGATGGCGAATACATATTCTCGTGCCAGCTGGAGGTGGACTATCTGAATGAAAAATACGATCTGGGGATCCCCGAAAGCGACGAATACGACACGCTGGCGGGATATATCATATTCCATCACGAGGACATACCGCCGCAGGGCGAGGTGATGTCGATCGGCCCGCACGAGATCAAAGTGCTGAGGCGCACCTCCTCGCGGGTGGAACTCGCCCGCGTCCGGATTCTGTCCTGAGCTCCGCGCGATCCCGTAAAGCTAAAAGCGAAGTGTGGAAATTAAACCGCTGTCGGCGTTCCGACCGTCATTTTGCATAAATAATGAAAATCTGCAACTTTGAGGGGCTAATTTGTGGAGTGTGAGGTAAAAATGTTTATCTTTGTTCCCTGTTTCCGGAAAGTTGTTTTTCAATCTGCCGGAAGAAGACCGAACCGGAAATTCTAAAACGTAATAAACTTGATATGGCAACACTTAACACTCTAAGAACCCGCGGCGCCCTCTTCCTCTCCATCGTTATCGGGGTGGCGCTTATCGCTTTCCTTCTGGGAGACCTTACCAGCGCCAGCAGCGTCTTCAGCAGCCGCAAGAACCGCGTGGGATCGATCGACGGAAACCACGTCGAATACATGGATTTCGCAAACCAGAGCGACCACATGAACCGCATCATCCAGATGCTCTACGGCCGCAACTCGCTCACATCCGAAGAGATGGACCAGGTCCGCGAAATGGTGTGGGAATCATATGTACGCCAGTATGCCTACGAACCCGGATACCGCAGGATGGGACTCATGGCCGGCGAAGGCGAACAGCTCGATATGATCAAGGGGCAGTATCTGTCGCCCGTCATCACCTCGATGTTCGGCTCTCCCCAGACAGGAGCGTATGATCCGGCCGCGGTGGAAGGCTTCATTTCCAATATGGAATACGGCGAAAACGCCGGCGAAATGGGTTCCGTGTGGGACTACATCAAGGACGAAATGGTCAACGAAAGGGTGTTCTCGAAATACATGGCGCTCGTGCAGAACGGCGCGTGGGTCAACGATCTCGAAATCAATCGCGGAGTCGAGGGTGCCAACAACGTCTACAACGGCAGGTACGTGACCGTACAGTTCGCCCAGGTGGCCGATTCGCTCGTGAAAGTAAGCTCGTCCGAGATCAAAAAATACTACGCCGAGCACAAAAAATCGTTCAAACAGTCGGCGTCGAGGGATATCGAATACGTCGTTTTCGACCTGCTCCCGTCGGATGCCGATTATGCTGAAGCCGCCTCGTATATCGACGGTGTCGCCGCCGAATTCGCCGCCGCCGAATCGCCCATGCAGTACGCGTCGCTCAATTCGCAGGAACGCACCGATCAGAAATATTACAGCGAAGCCGAACTTTCGACAGACCTGGCCGCAATCGCTTTCGGCGCACGCAAAGGCGAAATCGCCGGCCCGACGCTCAACGGCGACGTCTACACCGTTTCGAGGGTGGCCGACGAAAGGATGATGCCCGACTCGGTCGGCGCAAGGCACATACTTCTGGACCGCGCGCACGCCGCTTCCGCCGACAGCATCGCCAAGGCGGTCCGCGGAGGGAAAAGCATCTTCGACCTGGCGCCGGAATATTCCACCGATCAGACCGTAGACCTCGGACGCTTCCCGCCCGAAATGATGGTCGCACCTTTCGCCGACGCCGTCATCGCCGCCAACAAAGGGCAGGTGCTCGTAGTCGAAACACAGTACGGAACACATGTCGTCGAGATGACATACAAAGGCCCGATGGTTAAAAAAGCGCAGATAGCCACGATAACATACAACGTCGAACCCAGTCCCGCCACCCAGCAGGAGGCCTACGGTAAGGCGCGCGAATTCCTCACCGCAGCCGCAGGTTCGAAAGAGAATTTCGACGCGGCCGTAACCCAGGCAGGCGTCAGCCGCCGCGTCGCTACGATCGGCGAAAGGGACCGCAACGTCAGGGGACTGAACGACTCGCGCGAACTCGTCCGTTGGAGCTACAACACCAAACCCGGCACCGTCTCCACGATATTCGAAGTCGAAGGCAATTATGTGGTGGCCGTGCTGACGGGCGCCAAGGAGGCCGGGATCGCCGATATCCGCGACGTATCCTCCGAAATAGCCCAGAGGCTCCGCGAAGAGAAAAAAGCCGACATGCTTGCCGAAAGGATCAAAGGCAAATCGTTCGATGAGGTCGCCGCCATGGAAGGAGCCCGCACGGGTGTTCTGGAGAACCTTAAATTCTCGGCCTTCTATATTCCCGACCTCGGTGTCGAACCGGCTGTGATCGGCGCTGCGGAAGGCGTTCCCGCCGGCTCTGTTTCAAAACCCGTCAAAGGCATTACCGGAGTCTATCTCGTTGCCGTGGATTCGGTGCAGCAGACCGAAGACGCCACTTTCGAAAGCGAAAAAGTACGCCTGGAAGCCACCGCGCAGACCTCGCTCATGCAGCGAGTGTCGCAGGCCCTCGCGGAAGAGTCCGACATCGTGGACAACAGGGCGAAGTTCTTTTAGTTCCATCGCCTGACAACACAAAACGGACCGGTTCTCAATGAACCGGTCCGTTTTTTATCTGCCTGAGGAAAGTTTACCTTTCCTGTATGTTCAGTTCCGTAACTTCGCTGTAGTCGACGAGATTGCCGCTCTGGTCGCGTATCTCGGTGCGGACGATGCCTTTGTTTACGGCGTACCATTCGGCGCCCTTGTATTTGGCCGTCTTTTTAGTGTCGTTGTTGTAGACCTCCAGATTGAACGTGATCTTCGATGCGTGGAATTCGCCTGCGGGGGTGGTGATCTTTTCGTCGCCCGTCCAGTCGCGGTTGAATATCTTTACGCTTACGAAATCGCGGTTGCGTTTACCTATCTTGAAGGTGTAGTCGGCCGGTTCGAACCTGAAAGGCCCTATGTAGGCGGGATCGTACTCATCGTTGAAGGGATCGGGATAATCGAGGAAGTCGTTCATCAGCTTGGTATCGAGGCTGAGGTAATTTACGATATTCGAACTTGTGGGGCGGTTCGACATGCTGAGATTGAAATTCAGTCCGTCGTAATTCGCGTGGATGGTTCCGTAGTCGACAACTTTATTGTTGGCGTCGGTGATGGTGAAAGCGATCTCGAGATAGCTTTCGGTATCGTACTCACCGTCGCGGCTGTCGGCGACGACATACTTCATGGTGTAGCCCGCTTTACCCTGGGCGTTGTAGCTTTTGGTAACGATGACGTCCCCGGGTTCATTGGGATAAATCTCGATGGGATTGGCCTGGGCCGCGGCTCCGATAACGGCAGCCATTGCGACGATTGAAAGGAAAATCTTTTTCATAATCTTTTGATTGTTTGTAATTTAAATTAAATGTTGTCTGTCTATCTTTTTGAGGTTTTGTTGTCTTTTTTCGAGCGCCGAAACCATCTAATCCAAATTGCGGGCCAAACCGGACCGAGCTGAAAAGAAAAGAGGATGGCCGGTAAGACCATCCTCTTTCAAGTGAAAATAATTCAGTCTGTTACCAGACGTATTCGGGCGAGTCGCCGGGATTTTCCGGAGCGGGATTGTTGTCCGAAACGCTGATTCCGTCGTTGGCATTGATCTCGGTCCGCGGGATCTGCAGGTCGAGCCAGGTGGGATATCCCGTTGTATTCATTCTTTCCCCCGGTTGGTAGTTAGTATCCTCATAGCTGCGTATGGCGGGTTTGTTCAGGCGCTTGAGGTCGAACGAGGAGAAACCTTCACCCCACAGTTCGATCCTTCTCTGAAGCCATACGGCGTCGATGAAATCATCCAAATTGTCAGCGGTGCATTCATAGGCGGAATCGCGATAAGTCTGCACGAAGTCGTTAAGCAGGGCAACACCGTCGGCAACGGTCTGCCTTCCGGCGGCTTCAGCCTCGATCAGCATCATCTCTTCCACGCGCATAAGGGGTATGGATACCGCGTTGCCGATCAGATAACTCCACTGCTCTCCGCTGCCGGGACGGAACTTGAGGCTGGTGTAGTCGTCCCAGTCTTCAGCGTAATAGAAATCGGAATCAACGATGCCTTCATCCCAGTTTACATAAGAATTCCTGCGGAAGTCGGTAGTGGGAATAAGGCTGTAAAGGTGGGAGCTTATGGCAACGAACTCCCCGGCGCCGGTGTAACCGTAACCGGCTTCGTTGCTAATATGGGCTGGCCAGCATACGATACCGGTTTTGGCAACGTCGTCGTTGGCCGTTTCGGCGATCCACCATACCCAGGCGTCATTGGGTTTGTTAAATCCAAAAGCACGGTCTGACCACTGGACTTCAGTCAGGGGTTCAAAACCATACCCAATGACGTAGGAGGCATACTGTTCCGCTAGCTCCCATTCCCCCATTTCAAGGTGGACGCGCGCAAGCATACCCTCCACGGCGGGAAGATAAGGTAAGGGACCAACAGCGATGCTTTCACCGAGGCATTCTTCTGCAATGGTAAGGTCGTCCAGTATAAGTTCGTAAATATCGGACGCTTTCGCTCTCGGGTTGTTGGCGGCTTCGGCCGGAGTGGTTTTTTCGGTTACTTTGGGTACGGTCGGGGCGTCTTCATTTCCGAGATAGCGGCCCTGTATATATATGCGAGCCAGATCGAAATACGCAAAGGCCCTGTAGGCGTATGCCATGCCAAGATAGGGTTTATCCTCATCATCTATATCCGTATATGCGGGGGATCCGGCTATTATCGAATTCGCCATCTCTATAAGCCTGTAATACCATCTCCATGTCATTTGCACGGTCGTGTATTCATAAGTCAACAGGTACAGATCCCTGTAAGTGTCCCACCACCCATATAGGGGAGACGGTATTAACAGGTCCTGCCCCATCATCTCCTGCCGTATGATCAGCGCGGGATATCCGAAATCATTGTGGTCGCCAGCACCCAGTACGTCCTCTTTATTCATCCACGAGTGGAGTCCCAGGACCCGCGTATCGATCGGCGTTTCGACGACGCGGTCCATCGTCACGGTCCCGTCTTCGGGGAAAACCTCCTTGATACAACTGCTGAATGAAGTTACAGCAACAGCCAGGATTAAAATCTTAAATATGTTTTTCATAATAATTCTCATTAGTTAATTACGACAGCATTGAATTAGAACGTAAACTGCAAGCCTCCGGAAATAGTCCTGATGGGCGAGTAGTTATAATTAAGGGAAGATCCGTCCCAGCTCTGCCTTGTGTCGAGACCTTTCCTTTTCGACCAGTAGACGATGTTTTCCGCGGAACAGAATACCCTGATGGAGTTTATCCTGATCTTGTTGGTCCATTTCGCCGGCAGGGTATAGCCCAGGTTGATGTTCTGCAGGTTCAGGTAGCTCGAACTGGTAAGGAACCTGCTCGAAGTGGCATTGGAACTGGAATCTCCATACTGGAAACGCGGGATCTGGCTGTCGGGATTATCCACCGTCCACGCATTCCAAAGATCTTTGTGGAGTTTTTGACCGTCGCGGGCGGTGAGGCTTCTCATTGCTGTGCGATAACCGCTGTCCATCGTCAGACCGCCGATCTGGTAGTCGAAGTTAACGGAGAGGTCGAATCCGTAGAACGAGAAGTTCAGACCGAAACCGCCGTATGCGTCGGGCAGAGCTGATCCCATATTGTAATATGTGGCCAAAGAGGACTCTTCCGTAGTGCCCCTATCCCCTTCCGGAAATTTGTTGGGGTCTTCGCTGCCTTCGGGAGTGGTGTACCACAGCGATTTGCCGTTATCGGGGTTAACCCCGGCGAATTCCGGCAGATACCATGAGTACATTGGAGAACCCTCTCCGATCCAGAAATTGCCCGATGCAAAACCTTTAGTTCCCTCCGAAACGCGTTCGGGAGGGATACGGAGTATTTTGTTGGCGCTGGTCGTGATGTTGGCATACAGATTCAGGTTCAGGTTGCGGGTCCTGACCAAAACGCCGGTAAGGCCGACTTCCAGACCTGAGTTCCTCATGTCGCCTATATTGTCGTAATAAGCGGAATAGCCCGTCGACTCGGGCAGGGGGCGGGAGAAGAGCATGTCGTACGTGGTGCGGTTGTAGTACTCTATTTCTCCGATCAGCCTGCTGCTGAAGAGTTCGAACTCGACGCCGGCATTGAAGTTGGCGTTGGTTTCCCATGAGATGGTCGGGTTACCCCTGTTCTTGATAGTAACGCTGGCCTGGTCGTCGGAAGACTTGACCTCGTATGTGTCGACGTAACGGAAATCCCCTATCTGGTCGTTACCGGTGGTGCCGTAGCTGGCTTTCACTTTAAGCATATTTATCCAGCTGGCGTTGTCCAGAAACTTCTCATTGCTCAGTACCCAGGCGGCGCCCACGCTCCAGAAATTACCCCAGCGGTAGTCCGGATGGAAACGGGAGGTGGCGTCGCGGCGGAACGATGCGGAACCGAATATCCTGTTATCGTAGTTATACTGTGCACGTGCAAAGTAGCCTTCAGTATTGTACTGAGCGCGGCTGGAGGTCGCGTCGACCACGTTTACGGCGGCGTTAAGTTCATGAACGTCGGTACCGAACATATGGTCCCTGCTGCCCGACAGATATGCCGCACGGTAGTCGTAATTTTCGTGGCCGACCATCACGTCGAAATTATGCTTGTCTATCTGCCTGCCGTAGGAGAGCATCTGGACGAAGTTGAGAGAGGAGTAGCGGTTGTGGTCCTTGCTGATGGAACCTTGCGATTCGGCGTACTGTCCGTACCAGGGGTTGGTGAAGTAGCTGGCCCGCGACTCGTTGACATAAGTAGTAGCGTTCACATTCAGTTTGAGGCCCTCCATGAAGGTGATATCCATGAAACCGTTCAGGTTGAACATATTGCCGTTGGAACTGTCGTCGTCCAACTGAACCGCCGAAACAGGGTTACCTCCCGGGAGATAAGGACGGCTGTACCCGTAAGGATCGCCATCGCCATAGTCGTACCTCTTGAAGCCGCGCTCGTCGACAAGGATCTCTTTGGTCTCCCCGTCGCGCATGAACAGGGGGTAGATGGGAGCCATGCGCGAAGTGAACGCGAAGATGTTTACGGAACTGAGGCTCCCCAGGTCGTCATAACCGGAAGCCACGCTGGTGTCTGTGTGGGCATAAGCCACGTTGGCGCCGACTTTCAGCCATTTTTTTGCCTGGTAGTCCGCTTTCACGCGGGCGGAAACTCGGTCGAAGCTCGATTTCTGAACGATACCCTGGTCGTTGAGATAGCCAAGGGACATATAGAAAGATGAACGGTCAGAACCTCCGTTAATGCTCAGGTTGTATTCCTGGCGGAAAGATTTCTTGAAGGCGTTGTCTTCCCAATTGTCAGGAATAAGGTAATAATCCTGGCCATCATATAAGGCTGTGATAGTATTACCGAGCGTCGCATTGGGATTGAGTTTGCCGTCGACGATCAGGTTCTCACCATGGGTGTCATAAACATTATACCGCAAACGCCCGTTAGGCGTCATTACCTGAGTATTGCCAAAAGCGTCTGCCTGAGCGTCTGTGTAACCGAGGACGTCTTTAGCGTAATTGTACATTCCTTTGTAGACAAGTTCGTAGTGGCCTGCAGCATCATTTACATAGTCATAGTTGACCGCTGCACGGGTCCCCACGCCCCATTTGGCGTCGAAGTTGATAACGGCTTCCTTTTTAGAGGCTCTTTTGGTGGTTATCATTACCACGCCGTTGGCAGCACGCGCTCCGTACAGAGCCGTCGAGGAAGCGTCTTTCAGGACGGTTATATTCTCGATGTCGGCGGGGTTTATCGACGACAGGTTGCCCGAGTAGGGAGCTCCGTCCACAACGATAAGCGGGGTGTTGCCTGCGTTCAGCGACGTGATGCCGCGGATGCGCATGCTCGCTTCGCTGCCCGGCTGGCCGTCCGAATTGCGGATCTGAACCCCAGGAAGCTGCCCGGCCATGGTGTTAAGCACGTTGGTGGATGTGCGTTTTTCTATCTCGGTGCTGCTGATGACGCCCGCAGATCCGGTGAAGGCCTCTTTCTTGGCCGTACCGAACGCTACCACGATCACATCTTCGAGGTGGGTGGACGAATAGCTCATCTTAACATCGACGACAGATCTGTTGTCGATAGCAAACTCTGCCGTTTCCATGCCGAGCATGGTGATCCGGATCTCTCCGGTTGCAGGCGCATACAATGAGAACTGTCCCGACGAATCGGTAACAGTAGCAATGTTGGAATCCGCAACAACTACCATAGCGCCCGCAACGGGAGCGCCTTCAGGGTTGGTAACCGTTCCGGAGACTTGTCTGTTCTGGGCAAGGAGAGAACCTGCCGTCAGAACTGCCAGAAACAATAGTACAAATTTCCTCATATTAAAAATTATTAAATAAAAAATAGGTTGTGAGTTTCCAAGTTGATGAAAGTTACGCGCGTTTCAGGGTGTATAAAATTGCAAAACCACCCCCGGCCGCTGATGAAATATGTAAATTTTCAGCGCGTTCAATGTTGGTTTAGTAACCGTTTTGGCCGTTCGGATTGCAAATTCGTCGTTTAAGTTGGTTTGAAGTTACAAATTAAAACCCCGTTAAGTTATTGACTGAGGGGACAATACATAGCAAAGTTAGGGGAAAAAACCAATTTACCAAATGTGAAGCCGATTTTGTGGCGTTTTGAGACTTGTTTTACATGCAAAAAAAGCATGGAACCTTATTTTGAGGATGTTTTGAGCTTATACCCGCAGCAGGCGTCGGAATATGCCGCACCGGCAAACCGGGAACAAAAAAAGAGCCCCGAAAGGCTCTTCTAAAGTTGTACACGTCCGGAGAAGGGTTATTCCTCTTCGTCCGCTTCGATGTATATCTCGAAGATCAGCGGGGTGTAGGGCTGCACTTCGGTCATGATCTCTGTCTCGTCCGAGGATGAAGAGGAATAGGAGGGACTGTAATTATAGTAATCGTAGCTGTTGTAGGGGTTGTTGTAACTTCCGTAGCTCCCGTAACTTCCGTAGCCGCCGTAACCTCCTCCATAGCCTCCATAGCCGTAACCCCCGTAATAGCTGCTGTACATCATGCTCATGTAATAGTCATAGTAATCCTGCTGGGCCTGCAGCGCGGCGGAGAGTCCCGTGGCGCCGTATCCGTAGTTCGAGGTGAACACTATCCTGCTCCACTGCCCCTTGCGCAGGGCCGGAATCGCCGAGTAGAATGCCGGGATGTAGTTGCTCTTGTCTTCCTCGTCGCCGACCTTGTAGCTCAGCACCGAAAAAGTCTTGCTTTCGGCATAGTATCCGTCCGCAGCACGGCGGTTGTAGAACCGGTTGTAGGTCGTGTCTATGTTGGTGTCGAGGATGAATCCGTCGAGGAATCTGGCGATGAACCATATTTTCGCGGTGGAGTCGGCGGTAAGGTCGTACTCTTTTTCCCATGGCAGCGACATCTCCCTGCCGTATTTCGCGGCGAGCAGTTGGTTGAACCTGACGGTGTCGACGTACATGTTTGCGGCAATGGTATCCTTTGCAGTCAACATCCACACATCCTCCGCATAATCTTCGACGGCGCCCTCCTCCCATACGACCGGGTCTTTGATGATCTCGGCCACCCTGAGTTCCTCGATCACCGGTTTTGTTTTCGAGAGCGCGTACTGTCCGCCGTACCCCTGGTCGTCGGTGTAGCCGGTGCTTCCGAAGGCCAGATATGAGGGAATGTAAAGGCGCACTTCGGTACCCTCGCTCATTTTTATGGTGCTCCCGTCGGGCTTGAGCAACTCCTTTTGCTTCAGGGCGAAATACTGCCCCTCGACCATGCTGCCGTGGTTCTGGTCGCCGCAGAAGAGGTAATCGGATATATAGTGCGTCTTGGGCGTGTAGGTCTTCTGCTGGAGGGCCTCCCGCTCGCTGCGCGTTACGAAAACGTTGTCGTGGAGGTCGCGTCCCGTGTATTCCAGCCTCAGCCACACGATGGTGTCGCTGGGCGCGTCCATATCCTGCTTTCCGTCGGCGATGACCTCGACGTATATGCCGTCGGACTGCTTCACGGCGACGCTGTTGTCGACGCCTGCGTTGACGTATTTGAGCATCCAGGCGTCGAAAGCCTTCGCCTCCAGGAGGTCGGTGTTCTCCGACTCCCGTTTGGCGCAGGACGACACAGCCCCGAGTACGGCTGCTATGATAAGTATTGCAAGGGAAAATCTCCTCATATCTGTGGATTATTCTATTTTTTCAATGTTGGTCAGTTCGAATGCGAGAGTGCTCAATGCAGGCACCGTGCCCGACTGTTTGTTGCCGTAGGCCGCGTCGGGCGGCAGGAATATCCTGACCACGTCGCCCGGCTTACAGGTTGGTAACGTATTTTGTACCGACTTTAGTATCTGAGGATCGCTGCCGATCTTTATTTTCAGCGGATCCGCAGGCCATTCCGAGGTGTCCAGCCCCGGATCGCTCACGGCGAGCTCCGCGATCCGGCTTTCGATATTGGTGGAATAAGTGGCCGAAGTTTCATAGCTGTCCGCGTAGATCCGGGCGTCGAAATAGAGCGAAAGGCTGTCAGCGGCCTTTATGTCCGGCAGGGCGGACCTCTCGGCCCGATCTTCGTTGACAATATAGCGGTATGCTCCGCCGACGATATCGTACCAGCCGTTCACATCCCCGGTATCGACCCCGTCCGGCAAGTTATCGCGTTCGTAGATACCTTCGCTTTGAAGCCCGGAGGTTATCGCGGCCCTGGAGGCTTTCGAGGCCTCCGCCAGTTCGGCGTCTATCGGCTCGACTATCGCAAGGCTGGTTATTTCGAACACTACCGTGCTTTTCCCGAGAACTGTGCCGACGCCTTTGTTGCCGTATGCCAGGTCGGAGGTGAGGTATATTCTCACCTGGTCGCCGGGGCGGCATGCGGGCGCGATATTATTGGCGAGGAGCGCGTTCTGCACCGGTTTCATTATCTGCGGATCGCTGCCTACCTTTATTTTCAGCGGGTCCGTCGACCAGTCTGAGATATCGAACTGGGGATTGCCCTGGCTGATATATGCTATCTCGCTGGCTATATTGGTGGCATAAGGCGTTCCGCTGTCCGAGCCTGTGAAAACGTATGCTTTGAAATAGAACGAAATGCTGTCCCCGGCGACGATATCCGGCAGATCGTCCCAGTCGTCGCTACTTTTCACGATATAGCGGTATGCTCCCCCGATAACGTCGTAATAGGATTTTACGGGCGGGTTAGGGTCTTCCGGCACGTTGTCGCGCTCGTAGATGCCCTTGCCGTTGAAGAACTTGGTGATCTTGAGCCTGGCAGCATCCCGAAGGTCCTCCGCGCTGCTGTTGCACGAGGCCGGCAGCAGCAATATCGCCGCGGCAACTACGGGGATAAGTCCCTTTGCAACTATGGAATGGTTTGCCATAACCTGACAAAGATAGGACTTTTTCCTGAAACGGCGACAGCGTGCGCGCAAACTTTCGTGAAGGGGCGGTGTTTAATTAAAGTACTCCTCTTTCGGGGTCTGTATATCCGCGGCGGGTTCGGCGCCGCTCGCCACGAAATATTTCTGGCTCTTGAGCAGGTTCCGCGACTGGAGAACCATCGTTTTGGTTTCGTTCAGGATATTGAGATACAGGACGCTGGCCTTCGTGCTGCCTTCGTTGTCGTTGATGCGGCGGAGCTGGTTCTTGATGACGTCGTTGATCATCTCCATCAACTGGTCGCGCATGTGCATCACCATGTCCATCTCCGAGAAGTCGCTCGTCTGGAGCATCTCGTTGATCTTGGCGTAAACCCCTTTCACATTGTCGTTGACCATCATCAGATCCTTGACCTGATCCTTCGAGAATCCCTCGTGGTTGTTGTCGATATGGTCGAAACAGGGGCGCGTGATGTGGACCAGCGCCTTGGTAACCTCCGACAGGTAGTCCACGACCTGCACGTAATAGTGGCTCGTTTCGATGTCGCTGCCCTGCAGCTGGTGCAGGATGGGCATCATGGCGTATTTGCGTTCGCGCGCCTGGTAGAAGAGGTCGTTCGACTCCTTGACCATCTCGCGCAGCACCTTGCGGTTCTCCTTCATCATGGCCACCAGCGTGCGGTTGTATATTTTTGTCACCCTGTCCATCACCTCGCGCACCTCGTCGCCGCACTGGTGAAGTATTTCGCGCGCGTCGGATGTGACGTCGATCCATGTGGACGTGTCTTCAGGTGCGGCGTCGGGATTTTTCTTTTTCGCCTTCAGGTTGCTGCGGACGATCATATACATCGCCAGCGCCGAAATGGCGATTATGGCTATCGTTCCGCCGTACATAAGCCCCAGAGCTATGCCAAAGGCGATGATGAACGCGCCCATTCCGGTTATGAACCATCCGGCGATGACGGTCATCACGCCCGAAATGCGGTAGACCGCGCTTTCGCGTCCCCACGCCCTGTCGGCGAGAGAACTGCCCATCGCCACCATGAAAGTGACGTATGTGGTCGAAAGCGGCAGTTTGAGCGATGTGGCCGATGCGATCAGCAGCGCCGAACAGGTGAGGTTCACCACCGCGCGTATCATGTCGTAGGCCTCATTGCCTTTTTCGGCGGCGGTCAGGTGCTCGAACCGGCGGTTGACGAACTCCTGCATCCTCTTGGGCGTCGTTCTTTTGTAGCTGTTGTTCATGTTCACGGCGGCCCTGACGATGGCCCGCGACATGACGGTCGAACCGTACTTCTCCTCGCCTTCGCTCTGGCTCGACAGTTTGATCTCGGTTTCGGTGACGTGCATCGCCTTTTTCGAGGTCCACAGCGTGACGATCATTATCAGCCCCGCGATCATCAGGAAAACGAAATTGGCGGGAACGCTGTCGCGCAGACCATCCATCGCCATATCCATGTTGCCGCTCGCCGCAGCCATCTTGTAGGAGTCGAAACCGGCGATAGGCACCCCGATGAAGTTCACCAGGTCGTTGCCGGCGAATGCAAGGGCGAGGGCGAATGTGCCTGCCAATATGTTTATTTTCAGTATGTTTATCTTCAGTCTCTGGAGCCCGAACAGTATGGCGCTCGAAGCGACCCATATGATGAGCAGCGAAACCATCAGGTTGTTGTTCATGAAGCCGATCACGGCCGAGTCGGCCAGCTGGGTTTTCAGCCCCTTGAAAAGCGCGAAGTAGATTATCGCCGTGATGGAGACCCCGCACCACAGGGCGCCCCAGTTCCTGAATATCTTATGGAACCTGAAAGTGAACAGCAGCCTCGAAATGTACATTATGATCGTACCCAGCACGAACGCCAGCACCACCGAAAGCAGGATCGCCGATACGATACCCATCGCACGGCCCGAGTTTATGAAGCCGCTCAGGTTGCCCATCGTCAGGTCGGGAGTGGCGGCTATTTTATAGACCGAAACGGCGATCGCCGCGCCCAGAAGGCAGAATATGAGCGACACGGTGGTCGAGGTGGGCAGCCCCAGCGAGTTGTAGATGTCGAGCAGCACCACGTTCCCCAGCATCACGGCCAGGTAGAGCATCATCACCTCTTTAAACGTGAAGAGCTCCGGGTTGAACATCCCCGTCCGGGCCACCTCCATCATGCCGCTCGACGTGACGGCGCCGACGATGATGCCGACGGACGCAACAGTGAGGATTACTTTGAGCGGTGCGGCTTTCGAGCCGATGGCGGAATTGAGGAAGTTGACAGCGTCGTTCGTCACCCCCACGAAGAGGCCGGAAATGGCGGTAACTGCCAGGATGACGAGAACTACGGTGTAGATAAGTTCCATTTAGTATCTTGTTATAGACGTTTTTTCCCGGATACAAAAATACTACGATAAATCGTTTTCTCCCAGGCCGCCGGTGGAACTTTTCCTCATTTTATCAACACTTAACGGAAATTTAACGGAATGGCACCGGAAGGGTGGTTCGTATTAATTACAATGCCGGAAAAAGTTTTTAAAACAGCATTATTTTAATACCTTTATCGAAATGTATTTTGCAGAATGAAAGCGATAGTAAAATATACCGCCATTTTCATATTGGCACTCGGTGTGTGCTATTTATGGTATTGTGTTGGAGGTGTGCTCGTAGATGGCAATGAAAAAATAGCCTGGTGTATCTCTTACAGGCTGTCGCCCGTTTCTTTCTATATGTCGATAGCTTTTATGCTTGCAAGCACTTTCCTTTATATAAGAAAGATGACTAAAGCCTTGGGAAAGGCGAAATAGATATAACTCTGATAATGCGAAAAGGGCTGCCTCTCCGAGTTTGAGGCAGCCCTTTTTTGATTACAGTTTTTTCAGCGAGAAGCGGATCAGCTCCTCGACGGGCGCGCCGGGATTCTCCTTCATCACCGCGCGCACGACCTTGTCGGACGCCGCACGCGAGAAACCTAACATTCCCAGAGCCGCCACCGCCTCCTGATGCGCCGCGTCGCCCGCACCGGCGACCGAAGCCGACGCCGCGATACCCAGCATCTTGTCGCGCAGTTCGACGATGATCTTTTCGGCGGTCTTCATCCCCAACCCCTTGACGTTCTTCAGCAGGACGGCGTTCCCGCTCGAAATGATGTTGGAGAGTTCCGACGGGGAGTAGGTCGAGAGCACCATCCGCGCCGTGTTGCCGCCCACGCCCGAAACGCTTATCAGGCGGCGGAAAACCTCGCGCTCCTCGCGGGTGGAGAAACCCCAGAGTATCTGGGCGTCCTCGCGCACCGTGAAATGGACGTAGAGCCGCGCTTCGTTCAGCTTTTCGATCTCCGAGAAGGTCTGGAGCGATATGTTGAGGTAGTATCCGACGCCGCCCGCGTCTATCACGGCGTAGGCCGGCGTAACCTCCGCGATCCTGCCCGATATGTATTCGTACATAATTATAAAGGTCTTGTTGTTCAGGGCAAAAGTAATCAATTCGGCCGTAAAGCATTGCATAATTGATTTTTTTTGTACTTTTGCCTCTTAGAGTCTGTCTGAAATTTATTCGATAAATCTGTTATGATTCTTTTAAGCGCTTTTCTCACCTCGTCCTCGTTACTATGGAACCCCATTGCGCCTCGTCCGACGCGGGAAAATCATCTTAAAATTTCTCATAACATTCTTCATCAATAAAATTCCGACAACCTTTTAGATAAATGACAAAACCAAACAAACACTCTAATATGAAAAAATTATTCGTTCTCGGACTCTCGCTGCTCGCTTTCGCAGCCTGCAAAAACACCCCCGGCACAGCTGCCGCAGACGGCGAAGAGTCGCGCGAGGACCGCAAGGTCGAAACCGTCTACGACATCGCCTACGTCAACATGGACTCGCTGATCTCCAACTACGGCCGCTACATGGACCTGAGCGCCGAATTCGAAACCAAAGCCACCAAAGTGCAGGGCGACCTCGAAGCGAAAGCCCGCAGGCTCCAGAACGAAGCGATGGATTTCCAGGAAAAAGTTCAGAAAGGACTCGTGACCCGCTCTCAGGCCGCAGACTTGCAGGCGCAACTTGAAAAGAAAGGCAACGATTTCGAGATGCAGCGCCAGCAGCAGGTCAACACCCTGGGCGAAGAGGAACAGGTGCTGACCAACCAGGTGCTGCACGCCGTGCTCAAGTATGTCGAAAACTTCAATTCCGACTACAAGTACAAGATGATCCTCACCTCGTCGGGCAACTCTCCGGTGCTGCACGCCGATCCGGCTCTTAATATCACAAAGGTGATACTCGACGGGCTCAACGCGGAATACGCCGCCGAGCAGGCCGCCGCTCCCAAAAAATAAGCGCGGGGGATTGTAATATTCCGAAAAATGGCTACCTTTGCGCGTTCAATTTGCGTAAGGGGTCGCTTGCGCCGAACAACAACAAACCAGAATAAATTAATTAAAGAAAAGTAATGCCTGTAAAAATCAGATTAGGACGGCATGGGAAGAAAGGTTACGCTTTCTACCACATCGTCGTCGCAGACAGCAGTGCGCCACGTGATGGTAAGTTTATCGAAAAGATTGGAACGTACAATCCGAACACGAATCCTGCTACAATTGATTTAAACTTCGAGAAAGCTTTAGATTGGTTGCAGAAAGGCGCACAACCCACAGATACATGCCGCGCAATCCTCTCGGAAACGGGCGTAATGTATAAGAAACACCTCCTGGGCGGTGTGGCCAAAGGCGCCTTCTCGGAATCCGACGCCGAAGCCAAGTTCAACAAGTGGTTCGAGGAAAAGAACGCCAAGAACGCCGCAAAAACTTCCAAGATAGCAGGCGACGCACGCGCCGAAGAAAAGGCACGCGCCGCCGCCGAAGTCAAAGCAAAGGAAGAAAAGGCAAAAGCGATAGCCGCTAAAAAGGCTGAAGCAGAAGCCGTTGAGGAAGAAGCTCCCGCTGAACCGAGCACCGAAGGCGCGAGCTCATCGACCGAGGCCGGCGAGTCAGCGGAAGCTGGCGCCGAAATAGCCGAGGGAGATAACATTGAACCCGCCGCCGAAGAAGAAAAGGCGGCCGAATAATACCTGTCCGCGTTATGGATAGGATGGTCGCGGCGGGAAGGGTCGGCAAGCTCTTCGGGGTAAAAGGGGAATTGATGATTACCCTTTACGACGTTTTTCCGCGCGATTTCGATACAGAGGAACCTGTGTTCGTGAAGATAGATTCACACACGGTTCCTCTTTTTTTCGATAAATTCCAGCGCCGGGGCCGGAAGGGTGCGACGGTTATCTTCGCAGATATCGACACCGAAAGCCGCGCCGCCGAGCTTGTCGGGCTGGAGTTTTCGATCCGCGGGCGGGCGGACGAGGGCGAGGCCGACGATGAAATCTATCTGGAGGACCTCGTGGGCTGGGACGCCGAATTCGATACCGGCCAATTCGGCCGGATAACCGATTTTTTCGACAGCGACCTGAATCCGCTGTTCGAGGTGGAGATCGGCGGCGAAACCGAACTTATCCCGGCCGCGGACGAATTCATAGTCGAGTTCGACGAAAAACGCCGCAAAGTCGTCTTCTCGCTGCCGGAAGGACTTTTGGGACTCAATAAATAAATTAGGAATTAGGAATTAGGAATTGTGGGGTGCTTCGCACAATTTTATATTGGTTTAATTTGTATTTTTAATTCCTAATTCCTAATTCCTAATTCTTAATTCGTAATTGAAAAAAGTTGTCGTAGGTTTGTCGGGGGGCGTGGACTCCTCTGTCGCCGCGTACCTGCTCCGGGAGCAGGGATATGAGGTGATCGGGCTTTTCATGCGCAACTGGCACGACGCCACCGGGACGCTTTCGGGCGACTGCCCCTGGGCCGACGACCAGCTTTTCGCCGAACTCGTCGCCAAAAAGCTCGATATACCTTTTCATTACGTCGACCTTAGCGAACAGTACCGCGAGAGGGTGGTGGACTATATGTTCGCGGAGTACGAAAAAGGGCGCACACCCAATCCCGACGTGCTTTGCAACCGCGAGATCAAGTTCGACGTTTTCATGAAGGAGGCGCTGAAGCTGGGGGCGGATTACGTGGCGACCGGACATTACTGCCAAAAGGGCGAAACGATGCTCGACGGGCAGGTGTATTACCGGCTTCTTGCCGGAGCGGATAAGAATAAGGATCAGAGCTATTTCCTTTGCCAGCTGTCACAGGAGCAACTATCGAAAGCGATGTTCCCGATCGGGGGGATGCTCAAGCCCGAGGTTCGCCGCATAGCCGAGGAGCAGAAGCTGGCCACGGCCAAGCGCAGGGATTCGCAGGGGATATGCTTCGTGGGCAAGGTCGACCTGCCGACTTTTTTGCAGCAGAAACTCGCCGCCCGCACGGGCGACATAGTCGAAATACCGGCGGGCTGGAGCGGTTATGCTCCGAAAAACACGGGCGACATCACCGCGCTTGCCGCACCTTATATATACACCCCGGCCGACGGCGCGAAGGTCGGCGAACACTCCGGCGCGCACTTCTACACCATCGGCCAGCGCAAGGGGCTGAACGTGGGCGGAAAGTCAGAGCCCCTGTTCGTTATAGCTACCGACGTCGAACGCAACGTGGTCTATGTCGGGATGGGCGAAACGCATCCCGGACTGTTCCGCAGGGCGCTCTATATGCGCGAGGACGAACTGCATTGGATCCGTCCCGACCGCGAGATATCCGCCGATGCAAGCGAGCGTTTCAGCCTGCGCATCCGCTACCGCCAGCCTTTGCA
>JAVBVG010000094.1:0-3917 GCA_031554415.1 Rikenellaceae bacterium
AGCCGTTCTGCCAGACCCGAAATCGCTGGGCGAGAACTACACCGGCCTGACGAGCATCGGCTGCCGAATAAAAGGCATCAAGGACGGCAGGGAGCGCACTTATTATATCTACAACAACTGCGACCACGAAAAAGCCTACGAGGAAACGGGTACACAGGCCGTGAGCTACACCACCGGGGTTCCGGCGGCACTCGGCGCGGCGATGTTCGCAAAAGGCATCTGGAAAGGCGCGGGCGTGTTTAACGTTGAGGAGTTCGATCCCGATCCGTTCCTGGCCGAACTCGGACCGCAGGGGCTTCCGTGGGTTGAGAAATTCGATATAGACCTCGAAGTATAACCTCTTTACCTGGGTATCTATGAAAAGAGTGATTTGTTTGTTTGCAGCCTGTGTTGTGGGTTGTTATGTTCATGCGCAGGGCATAGTTGTGAATCCCGACGGATCGCATTCTGTAGTTGTGGGTAATATAGCTGTGAATCCCGATGGAACACATTCGGTTATTATGGGCAATATAGCTGTGAATCCCAACGGGACACATTCGATCGTCGTTAATCCTGACGAAACGAGCGCTGCCAGCACTGCCATTAAATACAATCGGATGCGGATGCGCGAAGTCGAAAATTATTCTGAGTATATTGACAGCATTCGTATGGCAAAGATCGAGAAAAAGACTTGGAAGAGATCTGAAAGGAAAATGAAACGCGATGCTCGTCGTCAAGAACGACAGAATAACTGATATGGATTTTTCGCAGATGCCTTCACCGTGCTTTGTCCTCGACGAGAGGGCATTGCTGCGTAATATGGAGGTCATGGACCGCGTGCGGCGGGAATCGGGCGCCGAGGTAATTCTCGCGCTGAAAGCGTGCGCCATGTGGAGCATCTTTCCGGAGTTGGCAAAGCATTCCGACGGGGCGACGGCGAGTTCGCTGGCCGAGGCGCGCCTCGTGGCCGAAGAGTACGGGCAGTTGGCGCACACCTACGCTCCGACGTATTCAGACAGTGAATTTGCGGGGATACTCGATCACAGCAGCCACATTACGTTCAATTCTCTGGGGCAGTTCGACCGCTTCGGGGCGCAGGCCCTGCTGCGGGGTATTTCGTGCGGACTGCGCGTGAACATCGGCTATTCTCCCGTCGAAACCGACCTCTACAACCCCTCGCTGCCGGGCTCGCGCCTGGGCATTCCAAAGCTTGCGGAACTTCCGGCGGGGATCGAAGGGCTTCATTTCCATGTGCTGTGCGAATCGGGCGCGGAACACCTCGCAAAGGCTTTGGAAGCCGTCGAACAGCGTTTCGGACACCTGCTGGGGCAGATAAAATGGCTGAATTGCGGCGGGGGGCACCTGATGACGCGCGAGGGTTACGACGTGGACCTGCTGATACGAACGCTAAGGGATTTCCGCGCGAAATATCCGCACCTTCGCCTGATCCTCGAACCGGGGAGCGCTTTCACATGGCGCACCGGATATTTGGTTTCGAGGGTGGAGGACATAGTCGAAAACGGCGGCGTACGAACGGCAATGTTAGACGTGTCGTTCTCGTGCCACATGCCCGACTGCCTCGAAATGCCATATAAACCGGCTATCGTCGGCGCTCACGACACCGCGCCGGGCGAGGAAGGCTGGCGCATGGGCGGAAGCAGTTGCCTTGCAGGGGACTACATGGGCGACTGGTCGTTCGAAAGTCCGCTGAAAGTTGGCGACAGGGTGGTTTTCGAGGATATGATCCACTACACGATGGTCAAGACCACCATGTTCAACGGTGTGAAACATCCCTCCATTGCAATTTGGGATACCAACGACAGCCTGCGCATCGTGCGCGAATTCGGATACGAAGATTTTAAAAATAGAATGTCTTAACAATAAATGGAAGATTTCAAACCCACAGAATACCAATTAGAGTGCGTGGCGACCGGACGCCGTTTCGAGGACATGGGCTGGATGCTCGAAGACCGGATGTGCAGCTCGCCGTCGCTCGTCCGCGCAATTTACGCCAAGAAACAGTTGGAAGTCAAGGGCGACGAACACGGACTCTATAAATTCCACGACTGGCTGCCCATCCGCCGCACACTGAAAGGTTCGGCCGCTCCGGTCACCTACAAAAGCATGGGGCTGGCGAAAGAGCTCGGACTGAAGAACCTCTACATCACATTCAGCGGCTGGAACCCGAAGAAAAAAGCGCGGATGTCGACCTGCTCGTTCAAGGAGACCGAGGCATATTCGGTGTGCGCCCGCATGAAGGAGGACGAGGAGCGCATTCTGGTTGTGGCGTCGGCAGGGAATACCGCGCGCGCTTTCGCAAAGGTCTGTTCGGACAACAACATCCCGCTGCTGCTCTCGGTGCCGGCCGACAACCTCGACGCGCTGTGGTTCGAGAAACCGCTCAACGACTGCGTCAAGCTCATCGCCTCGGAGAAGGGGAGCGACTACTTCGACGCCATCCACCTGAGCAACATGGCGTTGAAATCGAAACGTTTTTTCGCCGAGGGCGGAGCCAAGAACGTCGCACGGCGCGACGGCATGGCCACTACGATGCTCTCGGCCGTCACGACGATAGGGGAGATCCCCGACTGTTATTTCCAGGCCGTGGGCAGCGGAACCGGCGCGATAGCCGCATGGGAGGCCAACCTGCGCTTCATCGAAGACGGACGCTACGGAAATAAAAAATGCCGGCTGATGGTGTCGCAGAACGCGCCGTTCGTACCGATGTACGACGCATGGAGGGTCGATTCGCGCATTATGCTGCCATACGAAGACCACCACGCGCGCCGCGACGCCGAAATCATCGACGCAAAGGTGCTGTCGAACCGCCGTCCGCCTTACGGACTTGCGGGAGGATTGTACGACGCGCTGAAAGATACCGACGGCGACGTGCTGGTCGTTACCAACGCCCAGGCGCGCAAAGCTGCCGCGCTGTTCCTCGAAACCGAGGGGATCGACATCCACCCGGCCGCCGCGGTCGCAACTGCGTCGCTCGTGAAAGCGGCCGCCGACGGCAAGATCGAAAAAGATAAGATAGTGATGCTGAATATCACGGGCGGGGGCGAGCAGCTTTTCAAAACGGGTAAAGAGCTGTGGTACCTCAAGCCGTCGCACGTCTTCGCCACCGACGCCGCTCCCGAAGAGGTGGTCGAAAAGGTCGAAGGTCTCTTTCCGCTACAATAACCAGGCGGCTAACGTCATTGCGAGCGGAATGGAATGGAGCGCAGCAATCCAGACTGGATTGCTGCGTCGCAGGCTCCTCGCAATGACGTTTCACCCAAATATATTTGCTGACATAGTATATTAAGTTGCGGAAGTACAAGGGGGTCTGGGGAGATCCCCTTGTTTTTTCCGGAAAAAACGGCTATCTTGTGTCCCCAGTATAACCAAAAAACAACCCGACGATGAAATTACGCCACGCACTATTTTGCATCCTGCTCGTCCTGCTCGTCCTGCCGTTCGCTGCGGCGGCGCAAAACAATGACAGTTACAGGCAATCCGGCAATAAGACCTGGCCGCTTTTCCAGGGCCAGACCGACGAAACTTTCGCCGCATGGATCGCGGAGCAATACACAGCCCCCGCACCCGAAAGTCTGGAAAACCCGGACAAAAGGCTGGTGATCAAGTTCCGTGTGGACGAAGAGGGGCGCGTGAAGAGCATCGAGGAGATGGAAACTCCCGGCGAGGCGCTAATGGCGCAGATCACCGGCATTATGGAAAAATCCCCGGCATGGACGCCGGCAGTCGAAGGCGATAAAGCCGTGTACACGTCGTACTGGCTGCTCATCGAGCCTCCCTATACGGATGTCAGGCTCGTTTCGCGGCGCACCGGTAAATTCATACCGCCCGTGTTTAAAGGAAACGGCGATGTGAATGCTTTCCGCGACTGGGTCATGTCGAAAAATTCTTATCCGCAGTCCGCCGGCTCGAAAGGCCTC
>JAVBVG010000127.1:0-3074 GCA_031554415.1 Rikenellaceae bacterium
TTTGAATATCTCCTCCTGGAACTGCTCTTTTATCTCGCGCCTTACGACGTTCCTGGCGGTCATGTGGGCGTAATAGGCCGACAGTCCCGCGAATACCGCCGATACTATCGTGAAACCCATCAGGAAGCCGTCGAACCACCCTAGTTTGGTGTTCTCCGCGGTTTTCTGCGTGTACTGGGCTATCCGGCTCGTTTCGTTGTCCGGCGTTGCGGCCGGATCCGTGATCTCCGCCGCGCACGACTGGAATGCGAACAGCAGGCAGACGGCTGAAAAAATGATTTTGTTCATATCTAAGGTTGTCGTTTTTGGTGTGGTTTTTTAACGGAATCCCTGCGCTTTCAGGGGGATGTCGCTGCCGTCGGGGGTAACGAGGGCGGCGCCGGTGCTCTCCGGCGTGATGTGGCCGATCACCTCGATGCCTAAGCCCAGTTGCGTGACTTTTTCCTGCATCCCCAGCGGGACCGTGAACAGGAGTTCGTGGTCGTCGCCGCCGTTCAGGGCCGCCACGACCGGGTCGATGTGAAGTTCGGCGGCCAGCGCGTAGGTTTCGCGGGCGATGGGCAGGCGGTCGAGGTATATCCGCGCGCCGCACTTCGACGAGCGGCAGATCTGCAGCAGGTCGGAGGCCAGGCCGTCCGAGATATCGATCATCGAGGTTGGGACTATATTCTCTTCGGCCAGGGCGTCGATCACGTCTTTCCGGGCGCGCGGTTTCAGCTGCCGTTCGAGAAGGTACTCGTAGCCTTCGAACCTGGGCGCCGGATTTTCCACGCCGGCGAGGGCCCTTTTCTCGCGCTCCAACAGGTGCAGCCCCAGATATGCCGCCCCCAGGTCGCGCGTGATGCAGATAAGATCGTTCAGTTGCGCCCCGCTGCGGTAGGCGATGCGCGCCTTTGCGACCGAACCGACGACGCTCACGTTTATGGCGAAGCCCGTCACGGACGCTGTGATGTCGCCGCCCACGATGTCCACGCCCAACTCTTCGCAGGCTTTACGCGCACCGGCGTAAAACTCTTCGAGCTCCTCGACCGAAAGTTTGGCGGAAACGCCCAGCGAAAGCGTCAGCTGGGACGGCAGGCCGTTCATCGCCAGGATGTCGCTGCATCCCACGACCACCGTTTTGTAACCCAGATGTTTGAACGGGAAATATGTCAGGTCGAAGTTGACTCCCTCCAACAGCATGTCGGATGACAGCAGCGTGTATTCTTTCGCACCTTTTGCGGCAATCACAGCCGCATCGTCGCCTGCGCCCATGACGGTAGCCTGGTTGGCCGGTTTAATATCTTTGGTCAGCCTCTCTATCAGGCCGAATTCGCCGAGTTCGGCTATCTCTGTGCGCTGTTTTTTCTCCATGGGAAAACGAATTTCCTGCAAATTTAGTCCGAATAAAAATAAATCGCTAATTTTACAGGTTCCCAAACACGATACATTTATGATAAACATTGTAATCTTCGGCGCTCCGGGTGCGGGCAAAGGCACGCAGGCGGGCAAACTCACTCAGAAATACGATTTCAACCACATCTCGACGGGCGATGTCATCCGCCAGGAGATCAAGGATATGACGCATCTGGGGCTGACCGTCAAGGAGGCGATCGACCGGGGCGAGCTGGCTCCCGACCGCGTCGTGATTGAGATTATCGAGCAGTATATGCTGACGCACCGCGAGTGCCTCGGCAATATTTTCGACGGTTTCCCGCGCACGATCCCCCAGGCCGAGGCTTTCGACAAGATACTCGCCGGACACGGGCTGAGGATAAGCCTGATGCTCGAACTTGTGGTTCCGGAAGAGGAACTCGTCCAGAGGATACTTATGCGCGGCCACGACAGCTGCCGCGCCGACGATTCCCACGAAGATATAATCCGCAACCGCATAGAGGTTTACAACGCCCACACGGCGGTCGTGGCGGAGTATTACCGCGAACAGGGCAAGTACGTCGCCATCGACGGCAGCCGCCCCCAACCCGAAGTTTTCGCCACCCTCTGCGCCGAAATCGACAAATTGCTCTAAGGAATTTCCCCTGTTAATTTCGAGTTAAGGCTTTCCGCGAAATCCAGCACGGCCTGATACTCCTGGTCGTAAACCCGCATTTCGGAGGCTATCCTGTCGTCCTGCCGCTTTACTTTATCGACCCACGAGGATTTTAGTCCCTTTGTCGTTTTGCCCTCCCGGCAGACCAGGTTGACATATCCGTTCCTTTCGGCCTGCATTGCGTAGACCCTCTGCCAATGTACCGTATTGGGTTCCCCTTTGGTCGGCAGGTCTATGCTGCCGAAATGCATCAGACCCGGGACGATCCCTGTTCCGGCCAATATTTCCATGTCCTCCCGCCTTGCCGTAGCGAAGTATTCGTCGTCGACCCTGTCCACCCTGCGGTTGATCTTCATCTCGGATATCTCGTATTTATATCCGCGGCCTGAAATATCTATCGTTATCAGAAACGAAACCTCGCTTTTCGAACGGGTGAAATTACCTACAGGGGTAGATACGTTGTCGGTCCCGACAGGGATGTCCTTGCAGAACAGGATGAGCTTGTCCTCTTTCTCCATGACGACTTCCGCTTTTTTGCTGAAGAACATGAAGGTGGTCAGGTTTTCGTGTAGTTTGTCGTTTGAAACCTCGCAGTCCATCTCTCCGCTTATTGTTTCGGGGAACAGGTCGTGGCGCTCGATGCTGAGGTAGCCTCCGTCGATGACAAGGTCGGGGGTAAGCGCCACTTTTTTCTGTCCGAAGCAGCACGCGGCGGCCATTACCGCCACCATGCCGAGTAGAAATCGTTTCATATCCGTTTGTTTAGGGTTAGTGTTTAACAGTTGGGTAACGTTGCACACAAATATACTTACTTTAGGGTTATTGTGGTGGAATAATCACAATTTTTCACTCTTCACTCTTCACTCTTCACTTTTTTTACTATCTTTGCCCCGCTTTTTAGCGTAAAAACCATAATAAAACATTCATGAACAATTACGAAACCGTTTTCATTGCCACGCCGGTGCTGTCCGATGTACAGACCAAAGAGCTGCTTGGCAAATTCCAGGGTATCATTACCGAGAACGGGGGTCAGATCGTGAATTCG
>JAVBVG010000010.1:0-9002 GCA_031554415.1 Rikenellaceae bacterium
GTCGCGGATCAGTTTTATCGAAATGTCGATATCCCCCTGCGTCAGCGTTTCAAGTTCGGCTTTCGCCTCCGCATAGTTCAGCAGCACCTCCGCATAACGGTAAACCGGAAGATCGCAGGTGGAACGGTCGTTGCGGTCGACCTGGCCTCCCGAAGCCGTGGGCTCCTGGACGAATTTGATGGGCTGGTAGCCGGTAACGGTGGCCGAGAGATCGGGTGCAAGCACCTTGGTCGTGCCGATACGGGTATATCCGGGTCCCCGGACACTCTGGACCAGGCGGGGATCGCGGTTCGCCATCTCGTCGAGGAACTGCTTGGACTCCCATCCCGCCTGATTCGTGAAAGCCGTGCCGTCCTTCATCAGATACGTGTTGATCATCTTCCTGGTGTAGCCCGGACGTCCCTGGGTCGCAACCAGCGTATATGCCGTGGCATTGTGGTAGATGCCGAGGCTGTAATCGAACTTGATGGCGAGGATATACTCGTCCGCGCTGGCATCCAACTGGGAGAAAAGCGTCAGATAGTCGCTCTCCGGCTTGCCGGTGGTGAAGAGCTTGTAGGGGCCCTCGTCCATGATAGTCTTCGCGGCTTTGGCCGCCAGGTCGAGATAATAGGCGTAGTCGTTTCCTCCCTCGATCACGATCCCGTGATATTTCCGGTAGGTTCCCTCGAATAGGCAGAACTGCGACTTGAGAGCCAGAGCAGCCCACTTGTTGGCGCGGTAAGTGCTCACCGTCGCAGGCAGATGCTCTATCGCATAGTCGATATCCTCGATCATTTTGCCCATCACCAACTCGCGCGAATCGCGCGGGTTGTAGAGCGCCGGGTCGGCCGAACCGAGGTCCGTTTCGTACCAGGGCACGTCGCCGAAGCGCTTCACCTTCTCGAAATAAAAGAATGCACGGAAGAAACGCGACAGGGCGGTGTAGTGGATAACGAGATCTTCGTCATCGCACTGTTCGCCGGCGTACTTTATAAGCTCGTTGATGCGGCGCAGATCACCCCACGTCCATCCGCCGCCTTCATTGGGAACGGAACGATTGTTGCCTCCAATGATTATGTCGGATAGTGTCTGGTTTACGAGTTCGTCGCTCTGTTCGTCGAAGGGCGACTTGTCCAGCATATTGTTGTAGTACGGGTTGGTGAACAACTGGAGGTCGGTCTCGGTCTTGAAATAGTCGTATTGCGATATCTTATCCAGCGGCTGCTTGTCGAGAAGATCGCAGGCGGACAATCCCGCAGACAGGATAATGGCTGTTATAATAAATCGTTTCATCTTGATCACAGTTTAATATTAGAAAGTGATGTCTATACCGAACATATACGTCCTGGCCCACGGATAGAAAATCTGGTCACCCTGCCCGTTGTCCCTTTTATAGGCGGCCTCGGGATCGACATACGCCGAGTTCTTCTTGAGAGGCGACCAGTAGCAGAGGTTTTCACCCGAGAAATAGACGCGGAGCTGGTCGACGCCGATCTTCCTCGTGATGTTCATGGGGATCGTATAGCCGACCGTCAGGTTCTTGAAGCGCATGTAGCGGATATTCTGCAGATAGCGGTCGTTCACCTTACTCAGATAACCTCCCGTCGAAGAGTAGGCCCTTGCGCGGGGGAAATAGGCGTCTTGATTATCCTCCGCCCATACCTTGTCGATAAAATTCTTTGGCATGAAAGAGGTGTAAGAATAGGTGTACGGTCCCCAGAACGACATCATTCGTCCGGTGGGATACCAGTAGTGGTTTCCGGTGCCCTGGAAGAAGACCGAAGCGTCGAAACCGTACCATGCGAAATTCGCTGTGATACCGTAGGAGAAAGAGGGAAGCGAATTGCCCAGTATCTTCATGTCGCCCGGATCATTCGCGGTGTTGCTGCCGATTGACAATATATTATCGTCGTTGGTGTCGAGAAACTTGAGGTCGCCGGCCATCCAGCCTCCTGTCAGACGCCCGGTGCTGAAAGCCATATCCACTTCATCCGTATAAGCTTTCGCCTCTTCGTCGGTTTTGAAGTATCCGTCGGTGGTGAAGCCCCATATCTCGCCGAGCCGCATACCTTCGTAATAATATACTCCATCCGTCGGAACCAACGACTTTTCAGGGTTGTCGTATTTGGTGATTATACTCCTGTAGTTGCTGACATTGAATCCGGCGCCGTACTCGAACGGCTTGCCGGCGAGCATGAACTGATCCCGCCAGTTAATGCCGATCTCATATCCGGACGTCCGGAGCTCCGCTACGTTCTCTTTCGGAGAATCGGCTCCGTAGACGGCCGGCAGTGCTTTCCCGTAGGTCAACATCTTTTTCGTATCGCGGATATAAGCGTCGGCCGTAAAGTTCAGCCTGTTGCCGAACATAGTCAGGTCGAGGCCCAGGTTCCATTGCTGGGATGTTTCCCATGTCAGGTTGGAAGCCACGGGGGCGCCCAGCGAAGAGTATCTGGCCATTGTGCTGCCTTCGCCGAATGAAAATGCCGAAAAACTGGAGGCATTAACCAGCCTCATATATGTATAGTAATTCTGATTTCCGTTCGCGTCCCTGATGATCTGGTTGCCAAGAGCGCCGAAAGAGAGTCTCAATTTGAGGTTGTCCACATATTTTTGAGCCGGTTCGAAGAAAGGCTCCTCCGAGATACGCCATCCGATCGATCCCGAGGGGAACCAACCGAAACGGTCGCCCTGCTTGAAGCGGGATGTGCCGTCGTAACGGGCGCTGACCTCGGCGAGGTAGCGTCCCTTGTAGTCGTAATTGATACGGCCGAATACACCCATCAGCGCGTACTCGTTCTGTCCGCCGCTGACGCCGGTAAGTGTATCGCCGGCATCGTTCGGGGCTACAAGACTCAGGTCGTCCAGATTTATCGAAAGGAGGTTGCGTCCCCATGCCCCGACAAGCTTGCTTCGCCATGTTTCGTAATTGAACCCGGCCATGGCCGACAGATGGTGCGCATCCCCGAACGTCTCTTCATAGTTGGCGTAGACATTGGCGGATGAGTAATTGTACGTTTTGACATTTTCGTCGAGCTGGTTCTCTCCGGCGCCGGTAGAGTAAGCGGCCATTTCCGCATCGGGATACTCGCGGTACCACATCGCAGAGCTTCGGCTCGTATTGCGGTCCTGATAGAAACGGTATGTGAAATCGCCCGTAATGCTCAGCGTCCTGACCGGCTTGATGACCAGGCGTGAGGTGTTCGCAAAGTCGGTGCGGAGATCGGTGTTGCGGTGCGTACCCTCGTTAAGCATGATATGGCGGCCGTTGCCCACCTTGTAACTCAGGTACGGGGTGCCGTAGAGCCACGAACCGTCGGGGTTCTTCAGGGGGAAGTTGGCCAGAGCATGGCTGGAGAGGTAAGCCAGGGTGTTGTCTATACCGCCGTCGCCTTGCGAGGTGTATTTCGAACTGAAGAACGACGTGTTGTTGGAGAAGGTTGCGTACTTGTTGATCTTGAAATCGATCTTCGCGCGCAGATTGTACTTGTCATACACATCGGGGATTTCCCGCTGGATACCTTTCTGCTTGTCGTAGGCTCCCGAAACCATGTACGTTATGTCCTTCGTTCCCCCGCTCAGAGAGATGCTGTGCTGCTGAACCGGGCGCTTTTCGCGGAAGAGCAGATCCCACCAGTCGTAGTTGCCGTAGTACACCCACTGCTTTCTCCCGCCGCGGATATCTTCGACTGTCCACGGACGGTCGGGATGTTCCGTTTTGTCGTTCACGCGCGCGAGCAGTTGCTGCATGTCGTAGCTGGTATACTTGACGTAATCGGTGCCGGAGTCGGCCTGCCAGAACTTGTTGACCGTATATACCGACCAGTAACCGCGGTTCTCGTAATCGGTCGACGTCGTCGCTTCTTCCCATCCGAAACGGCCGCTGTAGCGGACAGTGGCCTTGCCGTCCCTGGCCGCACCGGACTTGGTGGTAACCAGTATGACGCCGTATGCCGCACGCGCACCATATACGGCGGCGGCGGAGCCGTCCTTGATCACGGAAATGGACTCCACGTCGTTCGAGTTGACACGGCTGAGATCGCCCTCGGCGCCGTCGATCAGAACGAGCGGATCGGCCCGGTTGATGGAGGTCTGCCCGCGCACGTTGATGGCCGCAGTGGAGCCGGGCTTACCCGTGGAGGTCGTGATGTTAAGGCCCGGCACGGCACCCTGGAGCATGTTGGTCACGGAGTGCGCCGTACGGTTTTCGAGCTCCTTGCTGCCGACAACCGCCACGGCGCCGGTAAGGTTGACGCGTTTCTGCGTGCCGTAGCCGACCACGACCGCCGCTTCGAGGTGTACGATGTTTTCCTGCATGTAGACGGTAACGCTCTCTTTGCCGGAGGGAACCGCCAGATTCTGGGAGATATACCCCAGGCTCGACACATTCAGGATAACCTCTCCGGCCGGAACCGTGAGCGTGAAACCGCCGTTATCGGCGGTCACAGTCCCGTTGGTCGTGCCATCGACCAGAACGACCGCTCCTACAAGAGGCTGTTGCTGGGCATCGAGGACTGTCCCGGACACCACCCTGGTCTGGGCAGACAAGGACAGAATGCCTCCGCCTGCAACCAGAAACAGAGTTAGAATTAATGGTCTAAATAATCTCATAAATCTGTGTTTGAAAGTTAGTAAATAAGATCAGGATAATTAGGTGTTATTTCTTTTTATACGCATCTATGGAGAAGGCTTTCGGCCGCTGCATATTTTCCGTCCACGTGTTTCCGAACTCATCCTTAACGGTGATCGTAAGGTCCACATTGGCGTCGGCCGCTTTTACCTTGAAGAAATGGGTCCACGACGAGGTCACGAAACTCGGGACCGACGAGATGCCCGAATTGTTGAACCGCTTCACCGATAGCGCCGCTATGTGGAGCGGGTCGTAAGCCCAGAGAGGGGTGGGGGTCAGAGGGTTGCTGTTCTCGTCGACGACGCTCAGCGTCCAGTCGGCATTCCAGTTCCAGATATTCAGCAGCACCTCGTTATTGTTGTTCGCCGGATAAGCGTCGACATACTTCATATACGCATTCCTGATCGTCGTGTTCGATGCCGGCATATTCGGAACGTCGGCCAGCGAGAAACTTACCTTATTCAGGTCGTAACTGCGGAACTGATAATTTTCCGGCCATCCCGTGGATTTGTACACCCATCTGAAATCGGTCCCCGACACATCCCAGATGCCGTATCCTCCCGGCGTCCCGTCGGGGCTGATGTGGACTCCGGGTGTAAGGTTCCCCGACCACCACCAGGAACCGCATACCGAGCCGCTGTTGTGTTCATAGAAATCCCTGCCGCCGGTTATCGCGGCTTCGGGCGTCACATTGAATATATGGTGGGTATGGCCCGATACGAAATGTACCTTGTAATCCTTCAGAATGTCCGCAAGACGCGCGGTGCCGGTCGCGTCGTGGTCGACCTTGAATACATTCACACTGGCGGTCGGATAGAACACCTGCGCGTGCATCGCAACGACTACAGGCGTCGTCTTGGCAACATACGACAGGTCTTTGGCAAGCCAGTCCAGCTGTTCGGCGGAGAGGTTCTTCGAATACTTGCGGGAGTCGGTACCGTCATAGGCGCTGCAGTCGATGTCGTCCATCACGACGTAATGCACCTGGCCGATATTGAACGAATAATAGGTCGGGGCGATGTTGGCAACGTATTTGGCCGCCGCGTCAAAATCCGACGTGGTCTGGAAGTCGTAGTCGTGGTTGCCCATGGTGTGGAATATCTGGAGGTCATCGAGCTGTGAGTTGACGGTGTTCAGGTATTGAGGAAAAAAATAGCTGTTCGAGTACCAATACAGGTCCCATGTCATGTCGCCGAGGGTGAGGGCGTACATCCTCGTCCCTTTATTACTGTTCATGTAACTGTTCAGGTCGGCCGTGAACTGGGTGAACTGCGAGAGGTCGCCCGTGCGGTTGGCAAGATGCATGTCGCCGAGCAGGAAGAGCTTGTAGGAGTCTTGGTTGGTTACCTTGGTGAGTGTGAAATCCGCCCGCTCGACAACACCCGGGGCGCCTTTGAGCGCGTAATGGAACTGCGGGAGCACCCCGTCGGACGGAACCTCGTAACCTCCGGGAATGGAGATAAAGACCTTGCCCCATTTCTTGGCGGATTTGAGCTGGTAGATGCCCTCTTCGTTCGTTACGGCCACCTCTGTGCCGTCGGACACCACGACGTCCGCCACGCCTTTTCCGGCCGACGAAACGATACCGTACACCGTGGTCCCTTCATCCGGCGTGAAACCTATATCCTCGACTATATTTATATAGGTCTTCCCGAAAGTCTTTTTCCGCGTGTCCCTTTTGACGGCGACATTGTAGTAGCCCGTCCCGCACTCGTTGGCCAGCCGCACGTTGAATTTTTCGGAAGAGGCGCTGACTATGGCGCAGATGCGGGAGATTCCCTTGTCCGACTCCAGAATGAACGAATCGGTGGTCCGGGGCGACTTCCCGTCCTTTACCGTGAAAACGAGCTCTCCGCCCTGGGCGACATCGATCAATGCGGGGAGTTCGAACTGCACGTCGAAACTGTCGGCGGGAGTCTCCCCGCCGCCATTCCCGCAAGATACGCATGCCCCGGAAATGAAGATAAATAAAACCGCCTTTGCCAGCGCGTTGACTCTTGATGACTTTCCTTTCATATTGACTCGTGGTTGAATTTTCTAATCGCCTGAACGGGGTTGATCGTGAATTAACAGAAAACAGATACGCCCGGAATCCTGCGGGATTCCGGTTTGCGGATAGTATTCGTAATGTTTTTCGGACTTTTTCGGGTAAACGCGGATGCGTAACTCTTTGACGGGAGAGAAAAAATATTTACATTGACGCGCGAGCGTTGTGTGTGTAGCAAAATTTCTCATTTTGCCAAACATACAAGCACGAATATTACACGACAACTGCATACTGTTTCGATATCTGACGGGTTGCACACAGCCCCGGGATCTGCAAAGCACAAAAACGGGCAATGGAAAACAGGTTAGCGATTTTCCTTGATGCTCGTGATCCTCCGCAGGCCCATAGGTTTCATTTCAAAAATCACAGGCTTTTAATTCAAAACAAAAATAAGAAATAAATTTATATTCCGACACATATTTAGGGATTTTTTTTTAACAATTTTACAAAAAAGCCCATTCCGCGCTCAGAGAAACTTGTTTTTTTTCGTAATGAGTCGTGTTTCGATACGAAACCGAAACGTCTTCCCTTTCGCTCCCCTCATAACTGAATTTAACAAAACACCCCGGAAGTGTTTAACTTTCAGGGTGCGGTGCGCCGGGTTTTAGCCCGCCTCAGCTCATTTGTCTTTCTCTTCGCCATGAGCGAGGGCTCGGCGTTCGCCCGGCCTGCGGAATTTCCCGCCGGCGTAATGCGCAGGATAATCGAGAGTGCGGACTGGCGGATAAGGAAGAACTGTCCGAAAAAAAATGTTTAAAAAAAGAATGGTTTCACGTTTTTTCGTTAATTTTCCGCTCTATTAACCTGACACCGGATTTTTTTTTCTCCATGCGCATGACAGCGAATAAATTCGATACGCTTTCCCATCTGGTCGGCAACACCCCCATGGCCGCCATCCGCTACCGTTACAGGGGCGCCGAAGGCACGATCCACGTCAAGTGTGAACACTATAATTTTACGGGCAGCATCAAAGACCGCATGGCGCTGCACATCCTCCGCGAAGCCTGCCGCACGGGTTCGATCCGTCCTGGCGACCGTATTGTGGAGGTGACCAGCGGCAATACGGGCATCGCCTTCGCAGCGATAGGCCGCGCTCTGGGGCATCCGGTGAGCATCATCATGCCCGAATGGATGAGCCGGGAGCGCAAGGATATCATGCGGAGCCTCGGGGCCGAACTTATTCTTATTTCCCGCGAAGAGGGCGGTTTCCTGGGCGGTCTGGAGCTTGCCGCGAAGATGGCGGCCGCCGATCCGCGCGTCTTTTTGCCCGGCCAGTTCTCCAATGAAAACAATGCGGCGGCGCATTACCACACCACCGGTGCGGAGATAATAGTCCAACTGGAACGCGAAGGGCTGCGCCCGGCGGCATTCGTGGCGGGGGTAGGGACCGGCGGCACCGTCATGGGCGTGGGGCGGCGCCTGAAAGAACGATACCACGATGTAAAGATCCATCCCCTCGAACCGGCCGAGAGCCCTACTCTGAGCACCGGCCACAAGGTCGGCAGCCACCGCATCCAGGGCATTTCCGATGATTTCATCCCCGCGATAGTGAATCTGGACGCTCTCGACAGTGTGTTGCAGGCTTCTGACGGCGATTCTATACTGATGTCCGCGAAACTGGCGCACACGTTCGGCATGGCGGTCGGCATTTCGTCGGGCGCTAACCTGATCGGGGCGATCAAACTGCAACAGCAATACGGTACGGATGCCGTCACGGCAACGGTATTTGCCGATTGCAATAAGAAGTACCTTTCCACGGCCCTGATGGGTGAAGAGCCCCTCCTTCCGCACTATATCACCCCGGAGGTGGAGCTGCTCGGTTTTACGGCGTTCGGCCGGGCGTTCTGACGGCTGGCGGGTCTGTCAGGGGTGTTTTGCGGAGAGGCAGGATTAACCCGCCTTTGGCTCGTTGCTCCAAAAGGGAGGGTAACTGCCTGATTTTAAGTATGAAAAATTCTGTATTTCGAAGTGTCCACGAATTTGTACTTCCGGTTTGCGGCTCGAAAATCCGCCGGAGGTAACTAAAAGGGTTGATTCCCCGAAGCTTGCTTCGATATATTAAAAATTATTCCACTTAATACCTCGTAGCTTGCTGCGAGGTTGTTTATCTGCCAACGACTCTTAGGGGGAAAATATAATTATCCGGAAGAAAAGTACGAGTGCAATAAAACTACGAGCTTTTTTACGGCTATCGTCATCTGGCTGTTGACCGTGCGCTCCGAAATCCCGAGTATTTCAGCGACCTGCCTATAACTCATGTGCTCCATTTTTACCATGTAGTATATAATCCGGCATCTCTCCGGAAGTTGTTCGAAAGCCTCCCCGATCATCGTTTCCATCTCA
>JAVBVG010000116.1:0-8968 GCA_031554415.1 Rikenellaceae bacterium
GAGCAGAACGGCCTGGTGAACAGCACTATGAAGATCGTCCGCGGCAAGGTCGAGGAGCGCTATAAAGATCGCATCGACCACATCTACACGCCCGAAGGGAAAGACGTGATGAACGGAAAAAACCTCGAAGTCTTTAAATAAGTACTTTCGGATATTTATTCAACTATTTTATTTTTTTCTCCGCCGGCATCTTTTTCACCTCGCTCCCTCGATTTAGCCCGCTAAACCTTCGGGAACGACGTAAAAAACCTACCGGAGATAACAAACAAAATTAGGATAAATAAATCTCCTCAATTACTTAATGCGAATCAAGGGTTGAAAATATTTTTGTTGGGCTAAAGCCCGATGAGATAGACGCTCTGTTATCCGTCAGCTAAAGCAGACGGTAATGAAGCAGAGGCTGAACTATTCCAGCAACAGGAAAGGCTTCCCGCGGGAAGCCTTTCTCCTTCTGTTTTGCAATATCTGATGGATTGCTTCACATACGTTCGCAATGACGGCCGCGCTGTGCCGAACGAACCAGGCTTGCGATGTGAAACCTAATTAAACCGCAATCGGCGTTACGACCTATTCGAGTTTACGTGCGCCGTCGCTGATAACCACTTCGATAACGCGCGGAACAAGGCCGAACTTGTTGTTGAACTTCTTCTGAACGTCGGCGATATAGGAGTCGTGCACCTCCTCCTTCATCAGGTGGATGACGCAGCCGCCGAATCCGCCGCCCATCAGGCGAGCGCCGGCAACACCGGGGGTGGCCTTCGCGACGTCGACGATGAAGTTAAGTTCGGGGGTGCTGACGTTGTAGAGCTGGTCGAGCCCGTCGTGCGTGGCGAACATCTTGGCGCCGAAATCGTCGTAGCGGCCCGCGTCGAGGTCGTCGCAGCCGTCCAACAGGCGCTTGATCTCCTCGACCACATAGAGGCAGCGGCGGTAAACCATTTCGGGCATCTCGCCCTTGTACTTGTTGAGCGTGGCCAGGTCGGTGTCCCTCAGCGACTTGACTTCAGGATGGTGCGCCGCGATGATCTCGACGCCCTTTTCGCACTGCTCGCGGCGTTCGTTGTATTCGCCGCCGGAGAGGTTGTGCTTGACCATCGAGTCGATCAGAACCACCTTGTAGCCCTTTGGATTGAACGGCTTGTACTCGAATTCGAGCGTGCGGCAGTCGAGGCGGATGACCTGTCCCTTTTTGCCGTGCAGCGAGATGAACTGGTCCATGATGCCGCAGCGGACGCCCACGTAGTTGTGCTCGGTCATCTGCCCGATAACGGCAAGCTCCGCAAGCCCGAATCCGAGCCCGAACATGTCGTTTATGGCGAATCCGAAAGCGCTTTCGAGGGCTGCCGAAGAGGACATGCCTGCGCCCAGGGGGACATTGCCGCCGAAAACAGCGTCGAAAGCGCCCGCTTTCTGGCCGCGTTTGCCCATCTCCTGGACAACGCCGTAGATGTATTTGGCCCACTGGTCTTTGGGCAGTTCGCCGCCGTAGAGATCGGCCGTGATCTCCCTGTCGTAGTCGACCGAGTAGATGCGCGATTTAGGGCCGTCGCTCTTGCGGATGGCGACGTAGATGCCCTTGTCGACAGCGCCCGGAAGCACGAAGCCCATATTGTAGTCGGTGTGTTCGCCGATCAGGTTGACGCGGCCCGGAGAGGTGTAGAGCGAAGCTCCTGCGCCGTAGCGTTTTGCGAATTCTTCTTTTACTTTTGAGATCATAGTTTAGGGAATTTTAAGTTAGGATATTTAATGTCTGTCAGGAATAATCCGTGTGCGGGCGCGCCTCCGCTCGAAAGCGACAGGTCGCGCGCCTCGACGATCTGGCGGAAACGTTCCGTGGTGATCTTTCCGCGCCCCACGTCGACCAGCGTTCCGACGATCGCGCGCACCATGTTCCGCAGGAAACGGTCGGCGCGTATCGTGAACACCTGTTCGCCGTCCACCCCTTCGTCGCGGCGCCACCGTGCCGACATAACGCGGCAGATGTTGGTTTTATTATTTGAATTCAGCTTGGCGAACGATGTAAAATCGTCGCAGTGCAAAAGGTGCTCCGCCGCGCGGTTCATAGCGCCCAGGTCCAGCGGAACGAAATACTGCCACGCCGTGTCGCGCCGGAACGGGTCCTTGCAGGGCAGGATGTAATAGGTGTACTCGCGCTCCAGGGCGTCGAAACGCGCGTGGGCGTCGTCGGCCACCGGGGTCAGGCTCCGCAGCGCGATGTCGCCGGGAAGCATCGAATTGAGGTGGTAAACCGCGTCGCGCCCGTCTGGCAGCTTCATGTCCGCGTCGAAATGCGCCACATAGTAGGCCGCATGCACCCCGGTATCGGTGCGTCCGGCTCCCGTCACCTCGATATTCTCCCCCAGGAACAATGACAGCACCTCCTCCAGTGTCTGCTGGACGGTGGCGGCTCCCGGCTGGCGCTGCCAGCCGCAGTAGTTCGAGCCATTGTACGACAGTTCGAGGAAGTAGCGCATCGGTACGGGAAAATACTACTTGTATTTATCGACGGTGGCGTACAGGTCGGTGATGTCCTGCCTGGTCAACTCCCCCGAGCGGAAATAGACCAGCTCGCAATCCTTCGTCACGAACAGGATGCAGAATTTATTGTTGCAGTCGCCCAGCCCCCACGCCGTGCTCAGGATGCGGTCGGAGTCGGCGAGGCTGACCGCCGGCTGTCCTTTCGTCCTTTTCTCGGTCATCGAACGCACGATCCCGTTGGGCAGCAGCGTATCTTTGAGGTTCAGTACGGCGAAATGCTGGATAGAGGTGGCTATCGCCCTTCCGTCGGCCTCGAACTCTTCGAGGAAATCCTTATTCTGCTTGTGGGCGTCGGGGTCCACATAGAATATCATCATGTGCTTTTTGCCGTACTCCGAAAATTTCGTGGGATTTTTGTCGAGGTCGGTCAGCTCGACGTTGGGGACTTTGACCGGAAGTTTCGGCCCCTGCTTCTGCTGTGCGAAAACCGCCGCAAAAGGCATCGCCACCGCAAGAATTAAGATCTTCGCTTTCATATTTTCGTTTTTAATATCGATTCAACGAACCCTTAAGCAATAAGGGTGCCTGCGGGGGCTGCAAGCATATCTTACAAAGTTAAAAATAAATCCCGATAAAACAATTTATCGGGATTAAAGAGGAAATCATTTATACGGCCAAACGGCGTGTTTTTTCTGCCGCCCGGCCTTTTTCGCCTTCAGAACGGCGGCACTGTGCCGGAGGTTGGAGACAAGCGAATACCTTTATCATCAAATCCGCCGTCGGCAAAAGTTACCTCCGTCGCAAGATGCCTCCACCAGCCTTGCGGCCGACGGTCGGCGCTCCGTCGGTGAGCTCGGCCTGCTTTGCATGCCTCGGTTCCGACTTTTTCGCCTTCGGAACGAAGAGCCAGCGGTCGAGAGCGTACATCCCCGGACCCGAAATGAACAGGGCGACAAATATGCCCATATAGATGAACGGCAGTTCGCCGAATTCGCCCGGATGGCCGAAAAGTACCGCAACGAGCATGGTGAATATGGCCGGGATAAGCGCCAGGCGGGTGAGGAAGCCGCAGATTATGGCTATCGAGCATCCCACCTCGACGAGCGTGGCCATGACGAGCGACAGGGTGCTGCCCATACCCAGCATCGGCGGGAACGCCCCGGTCAGGAAATCCCAGTTCTGTATCTTCATTATGCCGTGCGAAAGCAGCATGCCGCCGGCAAACACCCGCAGGAAAAGCGCCGCCGAATCGGTCCAGCGCGAGGAGTTCAGGAAATTGTAAACGGAGTCTCTTGTAATTTTCATAATCGTCGTTTTTTAGAAATTTGTCTTTGAAATACAAGATTCATACCCAATGTGATTAAGGATCGGATATCGTCATTGCGAAGGCTTTTGCCCGAAGCAATCCAGGAAAAAGAGTAAATAGGCTGGATTGCTTCGTCGGCTTACAGCCTCCTCGCAATGACGTAGCGTGTTAAGCATTCCGGCATAAAAAAACGCGGTCGTACAAGACCGCGTTCAATTACTTTTTAGCTTCGATACAAAGTGTGGCGTGAGGCACTATCCTCAGCCTTTCCTTCGGGATCAGCTTGCCGGTTTCGCGGCAGATGCCGTAAGTCTTGTTCTCGATGCGCACCAGAGCCGCCTCTAAGTGCTGGATGAACTTTAGCTGGCGCTGCGCCAGTCGGCCCGACTCCTCTTTGGAAAGCGTCGCCGCACCCTCTTCCAGCACTTTGAAAGTGGGGGAGGTGTCCTCCGTGTCGTTATCCGCCGAGTGGGTGATCGTCGAGCGCAGAAGTTCGTAATCGGCCTTCGCCTTATCGAGTTTTTCGAGAATTATCTGCTTGAATTCGGCCAGTTCTTCGTCCGAATACCTTGTTTTTTCCATTTCAGCCATATCTGATCCTCCGTGTTAAGATTTACTAAATTAAACAAAATAAAGTTACCAAACAAATACTCCCGTGCCGTTTTGCAACTTTTTACCAACAATTGTAATATTTACAGTTTTGTAATGGCAATGTCGACCTCGTTGTCGTCTATCTCCACCGTCTGTACGAACTGGCCTTCAGCCTTTTCAGCGGTTTCGACCCCGCGCGCCAACACCTGCGAGGCGATGTAGCCGGCCTGTTCGCCGACGCTCTCAACCACGAACGGCAGGTTCTGGATGCACACCGCGATCTTGTCGGTAACCTCCAGGCCGCTCTCCTTGCGCAGGTTCTGGATTCGGTTGACAAGTTCGCGGGCGGTGCCTTCGCGGCGCAGTTCATCCGTAACGGTGATGTCGAGCGCGACCGTCAAAGGGCCCTCGCTCGCGACCAGCCAGCCGGGCATATCCTCCGAAGCGATCTCGAAATCCTCCCTGCCGAGCGTCAGCTGTTCGCCGTCTATTGTCAGGACGGTTTCGCCGCGCCCCTCGATTCCGGCGATCTCGTCCTGCGAAAACCCTGCCACGATCGCGGCGATTTGCTTCATATATTTGGCGTACTTCGGGCCCAGGGTCTTATAATTGGGCTTTATGCGCTTGGTTATCAGGCCGGTGGTGTCGGTCATGAGCTCTATCTCCTTTACGTTGACTTCGCCCGTGATGAGATTTTTCACAGCCTCGATGCGGCGACCGGTTTCGGCGTCGAGCACCGGGACGATGATCTTGGTCAGCGGCTGGCGTACCTTTATATTGACCTTGCGGCGCAGAGCCAGCACCATCGACGACACCCTCTGGGCGAGCGACATCATCTCTTCGAGCTCCCTGTCTATCAGTTTTGCGTCGGCTTCGGGGAACTTCGCAAGGTGCACCGAACCCTCCGAGTGGCGTCCGCTCAGGTCGTTCAGGTCGCAGAAAATGCGGTCGGACATGAAAGGCGCGAAGGGCGCGGCGAGCATCGCGACCGTTTCAAGGCAGGTGTAGAGCGTCTGGTAGGCCGCCAGCTTATCCTCGCTGAGACCGCCTCCCCAGAAACGCTTGCGGTTCAGGCGCACGTACCAGTTCGACAGGTTCTCGCCCACGAACTCCTGAACGGCGCGGGCGGCGGGGGTCGGGTCGTAATCCTCGAGGCGCGCCGTAACCTCGGCCACCAGAGTATTGAGCAGCGAAATTATCCAGCGGTCGATCTCCGGGCGTTTCGCGACGGGAACCTCATCCTCGCGGCCGGTGAAGCCGTCGACGTTGGCATAAAGCGAGAAGAAACTGTATGTGTTATAGAGCGTTCCGAAGAATTTGCGGCGCACTTCGTCCACGCCGTCGACGTCGAATTTCAGATTGTCCCAGGGTTGCGAGTTGGTTATCATGTACCATCGCACCGAATCCACGCCGTATTTGTCCATCATTTCGAACGGGTCGACGCCGTTTCCGAGGCGTTTGCTCATCTTGTTGCCGTTCTTGTCGAGCACCAAACCGTTGGAAATGATGTTCTTGAACGCAACGGAATCGAACAGCATCGTCCCCAGCGCGTGCAGCGTGAAGAACCATCCGCGCGTCTGGTCTACCCCCTCGGCGATGAAGTCGGCGGGGTAGAGCTTGCCAAAAAAGTCGGCGTCCTTAACCTCGAACGGATAGTGCACCTGTGCGTAGGGCATCGCGCCGCTGTCGAACCACACGTCGATAAGGTCGGTTTCGCGGCGCATCGGCCTGCCGCTGTCCGACACCAGCACCACGTCGTCGACGAACGGGCGGTGCAGGTCTATCGAGTCGTAATTGGCCTTCGACATATCCCCGTCGCGGAATTTCGCGTAGGGATTTTCAGCCATGAAACCGGCCGCCACGGATTTGTCGATCTCTCTTTTGAGTTCAGCCACCGAACCGATGCACTTCAGCTCGGCGTAGTCGTCCGTCGCCCAGATCGGCAGGGGAGTGCCCCAGAAGCGGCTGCGCGACAGGTTCCAGTCAACGAGTCCTTCCAGCCACTTTCCGAAACGCCCCGAACCTGTCGATTCGGGCCGCCAGTCGATGGTGTCGTTCAGGCGCATCATTTCGTCGCGGCAGGCGGTCGTCTTGATGAACCACGAGTCGAGAGGGTAGTACAAAACAGGCTTGTCGGTGCGCCAGCAGTGGGGATAGCTGTGGGTGTATTTCTCTATTTTGAGCGCCTTGTTTTCGGCCTTCAGGTGCACGGCGATCTCGACGTCGAGCGGTTCGGCGCCGGGCGCGGCCTGCGGATCGTATTCGTTCTTGACGTATTTTCCGGCAAATTTCGAGTATTCCGCGATGTTCACGTTGGTCTTAACCCATTCCGGATCGAGATCTTCGATGGCGAAGAATTTTCCCTTTCGGTCGACCATCGGCTGGTTCTTACCGGCGCGGTCGACCATGAACAGCGGCGAAATGCCGGTAGCGGCAGCCACGCGGGCATCGTCGGCGCCGAAAGTGGGGGCAATGTGGACAATGCCCGTACCGTCCTCGGTGGTAACGTAGTCGCCGGTTATCACGCGGAAAGAATCTCCGCCCGGTATGACCCACGGCAGCAGCTGTTCGTAGCGCACGCCCTCCAGATCGGCGCCTTTCAGCACGCCCGGCAGCACTTCGAAACCGCCCTCGGTCTTGGCCGTGAAATATTTGTCGACCAGCTCTTTGGCGAGAATGACCGTCTGCGGCCCGCGGCTGTAAGGATTGAGGCTTTTGACGCGCACGTATTCGATGTTCGCGCCCACGGCCAGCGCCGTGTTCGACGGAAGCGTCCACGGCGTCGTCGTCCAGGCGAGAATGTAAAGGGTGCCGGAAGCGCCGTCGTACAGCGATTCGCTCCGCGCGTCGTGAACAACCTTAAATTGAGCCGTTACCGAAGTGTCTTTAACGTCGCGGTAGCAGCCAGGCTGGTTCAGTTCGTGGTTGCTCAGCCCGGTCCCTGCGGCGGGCGAGTAGGGCTGTATGGTGTACCCCTTATATAAAAGCCCCTTGTCGAAAAGCCGGCGGAGCATCCACCACAGCGTTTCGATGTATTTGGTTTCGTAGGTGATGTAGGGGTCGCTCATGTCGACCCAGTAGCCCATGCGGCGCGTCATGTCCTCCCACATTCCGGTGTACTCCATCACCGCCTCGCGGCACTCCTTATTATAGTCCTCGATCGAGATTTTCGTCCCGATATCGTCTTTGGTGATGCCAAGTTTCTTCTCGACGCCGAGCTCGACCGGCAGCCCGTGGGTGTCCCAGCCCGCTTTGCGGTGCACCAGATAGCCCTGCTGCGTCTTGTAGCGGCAGAAAATGTCCTTGATCGTACGCGCCATCATGTGGTGGATGCCCGGAGTGCCGTTGGCCGACGGCGGGCCTTCGTAAAAGACGAACGCGGGGCACCCTTCGCGCATGGCGATGCTTCGTCCGAAAGTGTCGCCGGCATCCCATTTCGCCAGCACCTCGGCCGACATCTTCGTCAGGTCCAACCCCTTGTATTCCTTGAACTTATTTTTGCTCATAACGTACGATTATTAACACTTCTCTCAAAGTGAACCACAAAGATATTAAAAAATTATAATAAAGGTAAAAGAGCAGGGTACACATTAGCGTGAAAATAGTTATCTTTGCCACTTGAAAGCATTTTAACCCTGCTTTTATTCATGGAAATGACACTGGAGGATTTCGACGTTGTGATCGGCTCGGAAGAGCACGCCAGGTATGCCGCCGCGATCGTGGAGGAGATGGCCGAATCGGCCAAGATGCGTGGTACGGGTATCGCACGACGAACCCCGGAGTACGTCGCCGACAAGATCCGCGAGGGCAAGGCCGTCATAGCGTTCCACCGCGAAACGGGCACCTGGGCCGGGTTTACATATATCGAGTGCTGGGGTCACGGCAAATACGTCGCCAATTCGGGGCTTATCATCAACCCCGAGTTCCGCATGATAGGACTGGCAAAGGCTATCAAAACGAAGGCTTTTTTCCTGTCGCTCAAACTGTTTCCGGGTTCGAAACTGTTCGGGCTGACTACAGGGCTGGCCGTGATGAAGATCAATTCGAAACTGGGCTACCGTCCGGTGCCGTTCTCGGAACTGACCGACGACGACGTCTTCTGGAACGGCTGCAAAAGCTGCGTGAATTACGAGATACTGCTCATGAAGGAGCGCAAGAACTGCCTCTGCACGGCGATGCTGTTCGACCCCGAGGTCGACCATGTGCTGACCTCGATGAAGGCGACCGAACTGTTCGGCATAATGGACGAACTGAGTAAAGTTAAACCTCTAACAGACAAGCAATAATGGCACAGGCAAAGAAAGTGGTACTGGCATTCAGCGGGGGGCTCGACACCTCCTACAGCGCGATCTACCTCCACAAGGAGATGGGACTCGAAGTCCATGCGGCGCTGGCGAACACGGGCGGATTCAGCAAAGAGGAGCTCGAAAAGATCGAACGGCGCGCCAAAGCGCTGGGCGTCAAAAGCTACCGCGTGCTCGACGTGACACAGGAATACTACGAAAAACAGATCAAATACATGGTCTTCGGCAATGTGCTGAAAAATGGCACATACCCGATCTCGGTAAGTTCCGAACGCATTTCGCAGGCCGC
>JAVBVG010000137.1:0-32624 GCA_031554415.1 Rikenellaceae bacterium
CGGTTCCGGGTGCGACGGTTTGACGTCGTATGTATTCGCGAAAATATGCGTGTTGGACGAATAGTTGTAACCAGCTTTCAGCGCGCGGACGTTGGCCTCGGCGACGGCGGGGTTTTTCTTCCCGAACTTGCTTTCGATATAACCGAAAGTGTGCTCAAGAGGCTTGTTGTAGAGGTAGAAGCAGATGCCGAGCGCGAACATGTTCTTGCACTTCACCGCGCTCTTGTTGTCGAGTCCGAGCTCTTCGAGCGCGTCTTTGGTCATCGAGGTGATGTTCGGCATCACTATGTTATAACCCTCGAGTTTCAGCTCGGCGATAGGGTCGTCGGTCGCGAAACCCGCCTTGCGGAACTCCTTTTCATGGAAGGTGTCGCCGTCGACGATGATGGTCGCGTCGCGCTTCAGCCACTTGGCGTTGGCCTTGAGGGCCGCCGGGTTCATCGCCACGAGCGTGTCGCAGAAGTCCCCCGGAGTGATCATCCGGCTGCTGCCGAAATGGACCTGGAAACCCGAAACGCCCGACACGGTGCCCTGCGGCGCGCGTATCTCCGACGGGAAATCGGGGAAAGTGGAGATGCCGTTGCCCAGGACCGCGGCGGCGTCCGAAAAAAGCGTACCCGTCAGCTGCATGCCGTCCCCGGAGTCCCCCGAAAAACGGATCACGACGTCGCTGACCTCCATGATATTCTTTTCGTTCATTACAATATGGATAAGTTCGGTTCGGTGCGAATGTAGTAAATTTTCCCGTGATAGGCGCTGAAAAAACAAAACAATTTTGAAAATTTTTTAATAATTATGGGATTTTGGTAAAGTGTATGGGATTTTTGTTATATTTGAAAACTCCATATCGGCCTGCCGAAAAAGTATGGAGCTGATATACAACTGGTTCCCGATGAAAAACCTTTTCAAGGTCATATTTGCGGCGCTCGCGGCCGTTTCGCTGGTGAATGCCGGGTGCGACAAAGCCGGGAAATACCTGCGCATGGACCCCGAATCTTTCAACGTCGCCAGCGACGAACTGATCCTGACGGCCGCGATCGAAGCCTCGGCTTCGTGGATGGCCTACTGTCCCCCCACCGTCGAGTGGCTGAAATACACATACACGGAGGAGGGCCTCCTGATCACCATAAACGGGGACAACGAAAGCCTCGAACCACGCGAAACCGCGATCGACATAACCACCGGCGACGGACAGACCGCCGTGATCCACATCCTGCAGCGGGCAATGGAGGCCTATATCGACGTTACGCCCGCCTCGCTCGCCGAATTCGACAGCGCGGGAGGCTCGCAGACGCTGGCCGTATCGACCAACCTCACGGCCGGATGGGACTTCGGTTTCACCGGCAAGGGGTCGTGGGCGACGGCGGTGCGCGGCACGGACGAGGAGAGCGGCATCCTGACCGTCGGCGCGGCGCAGTCGCGTGAACTCGACGACAGGCGCGATTCGCTGATAATAATCCCGGTGAACGACGCTTTCCGGCCTCTGACCGACACCATCCCGATATTGCAGCGCGGCGCCAACCTGATAATAACCTGGCCCTCGATGGACGACGCCTATGTGATCGAAGCGTCCGCCGCTGAAACCGCCCTGGATATCTCGGTCTACGCCAAGGAGGAGTGGACGGTCGGGTCCGACGACACCGGAGATCGGCTTTCGTTCAGTCTGACCGGCGGCCCGGCCGACATAGACAGCGGCACGCTGATGACGGTCACGGTTCCGGCGAACAGCGGCACGGATCCTTATAACTACATCCTTACGTTCACCTGCGGCGGCGAGGAATACGAATACGAACTGGTGCAGGCGGCACCATCACAACCATAAATACAAAATGGCTGAAGCGGTGGGAGGGGCTAAGAAGCCGAATATTGTGCGCAGGCTTTACGACTGGGTGCTGAGCTGGAGCGAATCGCGCTGGGGTACGCTCGCGCTTTTCGTGCTCGCGTTCATGGAATCGAGCTTTTTCCCGGTCCCGCCCGATGTGCTGCTGATCGCGCTCTGCCTGGGCAATCCAAAAAAATCTTTCCGGTACGCGCTGGTGTGCACCGCCGCCTCGGTACTCGGAGCGGTGGGCGGATACTCGATAGGGTTCTTCCTGTGGCAGTCCGCGCCGGGAGAATACACCGCGCTTGCCCGGTGGTTCTACGCCCACATGTTCTCGCTGGAAGATTTCCTCGCCGTCCAGAAGATGTTCGACGAGTATAATTTCTGGATAATATTCACCGCGGGTTTCACCCCGGTGCCGTACAAACTGTTCACCATCGCCGGAGGGGTTTTCCATATCAACCTCCCGATGTTCATCGTCGGCTCGGTAGTGTCGCGCGGGCTGAGGTTCTTCCTCATCTCGGGGCTCATCTGGAAATTCGGCGCGCCGATAAAAGTCTTTATAGACAAGTACTTCAACTGGCTCGCGCTGGCTTTTACCGTACTTTTGATAGGGTCGTTCTTCCTTGTAAGATACCTGGTGTAAGATGACGCTCTACGGGATCATAGGGTGGCCGCTGGGGCATTCGTTCTCGAAGCCCTATTTCGAGGAGAAGTTCGCGCGGCTCGGGCTCGGCGGCCACCGCTACTGCAATTTTCCGCTCGAAAACATAGGGCAATTGGAGAACGTGCTGGCCGAAAATCCCGACCTCGCCGGTTTCAACGTTACGATCCCATATAAAAAAGAGATTATCGCCCGGCTCGACGGGATCACGCCCGAAGCGGCGGAGATCGGCGCCGTGAACTGTGTGAAGATCGAGGGGGGTAAACTCAAAGGCTACAACACCGACGCTTACGGTTTCGCCGCGGGGCTCGAAAAGCTTATCGGCGCGCAGCGTCCGGCGGCCCTTGTGCTCGGCACGGGCGGGGCGTCCAGCGCGGTCCGCCATGTGCTTTCGGAGCTCGGGATTAAATTTCTTAACGTGTCGCGCACGAAAAAGTTAAATAATTTAACCTACGGCGAGCTGACTCCCGCGATAATGGAGAGCCATCGGCTTATCGTCAACACCACCCCGCTGGGAACGTGGCCCGACACGGATCAAAAACCCGAAATACCTTATGAATATATCGGCCCCGGGCATTTCCTCTACGACCTCGTCTATAATCCGCCCTTAACGGCTTTCCTGGCCGAAGGGGCCGAACGCGGGGCCCGGACCCTCAACGGCGAAACCATGCTCCACGCCCAGGCCGAAAAGTCGTGGAAAATATGGAACAATTAGGAATTAGGAATGCGAGTGAAAAAATATTTGCAGCAAAGCATCGCAATAATTCCTAATTCCCAATTCCTAATTCCTAATTTATATGTATATTTGCAAATTCCCTCCCCGGTACAAAACATTTTAACCTAAATCAAAATGAAGATCATGAAAAACCTTTCGAGGGCGGGCATGTTCGCTTTTGCCGTATTGCTCTTTGCGGGAGCTTCGGCCTGCGCGCAGAAACCCAACACCCTTACCGAAGCCGAGATCGCCGAGGGCTGGCAATTGCTTTTCGACGGAGAGTCGCTCGACCAGTGGCGCAATTTCAACAGCGAAGGCCTCGCTGGCTGGAGCGTGGTGGACGGAACGATCCAGGCCGACGGAAGCGGCAGCGACGCGTTGGGCTACGTGGTGACAAAGAAACAGTATGAGAATTTCCACCTCTCGCTCGACTGGAAACTCACCCACGGGGGCAACAGCGGCATCATCTACCATGTGGTCGAACGCCCCGAATTCAAGGTTCCCTACGTTACCGGACCCGAATACCAGCTTATCGACAACGCCGGCTGGGAAGAAGTTCACGCTCCGGCGAAACTCGAAGAGTGGCAGAAACTGGGCGTGGACTACGCGATGCACCTCCCGGATATGGAGGGCGTAACGGTAAATCCCCCGGGAGAGTGGAACAACTCCGAGATCATCTTCGACAACGGCCATGTGGAACACTGGCTCAATGGTAAAAAAATAGTCGAATTCGAGGCGTGGACCGACGACTGGTTCGAACGCCGCGGCAGCGGCAAGTGGACCAACGCTCCGGAATACGGCCTCGCGCACAGCGGACTGCTGTGCCTTCAGGACCACGGCGATCCCGCATCCTTCCGCAACATCAAGGTCAAGGAACTGCCGCGCAAGGCCGGCAAGACCGTTTCGCTGTTCAACGGCAAGGACCTGCACGGATGGGTACCCTACGGAACCGAGCTCTTCTATGTCGACGCCGAGGGCAACCTCGTGCTCGAAAGCGGCCCCGACAAGGAATATGGATATCTGGCGACGCGCGAATACTACGACGATTTCGACTGCACGTTCGAGTTCAACGAAGAGGCCGACGGCAACTCGGGTTTCTTCTTCCGCTCGGTCGTTTTCCCGCCCGTAACGGTCAACGGCTGGCAGGTCGAGATCGCCCCTAAAGGCATGTGGTCGGGCGGCATCTATGAATCGTACGGACGCGGATGGCTTTTCCAGCCCGCCGAAGAGCATCTGAAGGATGGCTGGAACAAGATGCGCGTCAAAGCCGTGGGCGACAATGTGACCGTGTGGCTCAACGGCGTGGAAGTTACAAACCTGACAGACGAGGCGTTTGCAAAGAAACAGGGACGCCTCGCCCTCCAGATACACAACGGGGGCGGCATCAAGGTGATGTTCCGCAATATGGAGCTGACCAATTTATAGGCTCGTGATAAGGCTGAATGTTACAGTAACTGCGGACTCCAAAAACCTGGACACCGTGATACACAGGCTCGACCGGCTGGCCGTCGCGTCGAGAAAGGAAGAGGGATGCGGCGGTTATCAAATCTACCGGAACACCGTCGTCCCCACCCAACTGATAATTGTGGAGACGTGGGAAGATCAGGCCGCCCTGGATGCGCACGGAAAGACCTCGCATTATAAAGAGGAACTCGCCGCAATAGACGGCATGGTGCAATTGGAGCTGGAAAGGTTCGAATTCTAAAAAAACAGTCCGGAAATAATTTTCCGGACTGTTTTTTTATTTATTCCTGTCGCCCGCGTAGTTCGCGAGCAGCACGAGGGAGTTGTGGTATGGAGAAACCGGGTATTTCGGAAGGATCGAACACGCCCCGGCGATGTATCCGCGCATCACGCGCTCCGACTCTTCTATCCCTCCGCCGGCGATCACCGCGTCGTGCAGGTAGATTATGTTTCCGGGGGTCGGTTCAGAAAGGCGTTCGAGCAATCCGGTCCTGCGTTCCGGAGCCGATTTTTCAAGCACGGCCAGCAGCGGAAGAGTTATCTTCTGCTCCGTCAGGTCGTTGCAGGCGGGCTTCCCGGTGTCTGTGCGGATGTCGTAGTCGAGTATGTCGTCCTTGATCTGGAAAGCCATCCCGATGTACTCACCGAAAAGCCTCATTTCTGCGGCCTGTTCGGGCAGCGCACCCACCGACATCGCCCCCACGCCCGCGCTCACGCCGAAAAGCGTCGCCGTCTTCTTGCGGATTATGTCGAGGTATATTTCGCGCGTCATTTCGAGCTTGCGGCTCTGTTCGCTCTGGATCAGTTCTCCCTCGCACAGCTCGCTCATGGCCCTCACCACGTAGTCGACGATGTCGTACTGGGCGCTGTCGAGGCCGATGGTGATGCTTTTGGCGAGGATGAAATCGCCCGTGATGACCGCGGCGCGCGAATTGAGCACGGCGCGTACCGATGGTTTGCCGCGGCGCATATCCGACTCGTCGATGACGTCGTCGTGGACCAGCGAGGCGGTGTGCATCATCTCGACCAGCATCGCCCCCAGATAGGTGCGCAGGCCCAGTCCGCGTTCGGGATCGGGGCTCAACAGCGCGGCGCTCAGAATGACCGTCATGGGACGGATGCTCTTGCCGCCGTTCTCCAGGATATAGTCCAGGATGCCGCCCACCGATTCACTGCCGCTCTTCATGTAGCGGGCTACGAACCGGTCGTATTCCTCCAGTTGGCGCTCTATCGGCCTGCGTATATCGTCGGTAACGCTCATCTGTTTTTAGCTTTTACTCCCGCAAATGTAAGTAAAATCAACAATTTTTCGTTACTTTGCCATTTAATCACCAACTTCAGGGGGAATGAATATCGGGAACATTTTTCGCAAGGCGCTGCCGTACATCACGGCGCTGGTTGTTTTTTATGCGGTAAGCGCCATTTATTTCGCACCGCAGTTCCAGGGTAAAACGCTGCAGATGACCGACGTGCAGATGTACGAAGGGATGAAAAAAGAGATATCCGACCACCGCGCCGAGTACGGCGAAGACCCCCAGTGGACCGGCAGCATGTTCGGCGGGATGCCCGCCTACCTTATCACGGTCAAGTACCCGGCGATGGTGATCCGCAACGCCGCGCAGTGGGTGATGAACCTGATCGGCGAACCGGTGGCGCTGATGTTCCTGGCGATGACGGGATTCTGGCTGATGCTGCTGATGGCGGGCGTCAATCCGTGGGTGGCTATCCCGGCGGCGCTGGCATACGGGCTATCGACATACAACATACTGATAATCGGCGCGGGGCATATAACCAAGATGCGCGCCATAGGCTACGCGCCGATGCTCGTCGGGGCGGTGATATACACCTTCAGGCGGAATCCCTGGATCGGAGGGGCGCTGTCGGCGCTCTTCGGCACCCTCCTGATAGCCGCCTCGCACCACCAGATAACATACTATTTCCTGCTCGTGGTCGCCGCATACTGGATCAACCAGCTCGTCGTCGCCATAAAGGAGAAGGGGCTCGGGCGTTTCGGCAAGGCGACGGCGGCGCTCATAGGGGCGGCCGTGCTGGCTTTCGGCGCGAACTTCACCCACCTGTGGTACACCGCCGAACACACTCCCGACACCACCCGCGGCGGCTCGGAAGTGGCAACGGCCACGGCAGATTCAGTGGAGGGAACGACCGGTCCTAAAAAAAGCAGGGGGCTCGACCTCGAATACGCCACGGCGTGGAGCTACGGCGTGGGCGAAAGCCTCAACATGTTCATCCCCGACTTCCGCGGGGGAGGCTCCTCGGGCGGATTCGCGGCCGACGGGCCAGTCGCGACGGCGCTCAGGAAAAGCGGCATACAGCCCTCCGTCGCCACACAGTTGCCCGGATACTGGGGCGACCAGCCTTTCACCGGAGGCCCGACGTACATCGGGGCGGTGATGGCGTTCCTCTTCGTTCTGGGGATGTTCGTGCTGCCCGGACGGCAGAAATGGTGGGTGCTGGGCGTCAGCCTCCTGGGACTGCTGCTGGCGTGGGGACGCAACGCGATGTGGTTCACCGAGCTGTCGTTCACGATACTGCCCGGATACAACAAATTCCGCACGGTGGCGATGGCGCTAACCATACTCCAATGGTCGGTTCCGTTCCTTGCCGCCTTAGTGATGTCGGGGATGTGGAACAGGGAGTTCGACAAACCGCGGTTCATGAAGGGGCTGTGGTGGTCGCTGGGGATAACCGGCGGACTGGCGCTGTTTTTCGCACTTTTCGGAGGTACGATATATGACTTCGGCGCGGCTGGCGATGGCCGTTTCGGCGAAATTCCGGGACTCGTCGAGGCCATGCAGCGCGAACGTGCGGCCATGTTCAGCGGCGACTGCTGGCGCACGCTCATCTTCGTCGCGCTGACCGCCGCCGCGGCCTGGGCCTTCACGAATCTCAAAAATTTCAAACGGTGGATGTTCGTCGGAGCAGTGGGCGCGCTGACGCTGGCCGACCTGGTGCCCGTCGACCTCAGGTACCTGTCGCACGACTCGTTCCAGATCAAGTCGCGCGTGCAGATCGCACCCTCCGAGGCCGACAAGACGATAATGCAGGACAAGGAGTTGGGTTTCCGCGTGATGAATACCGGCAATCCGTTCAACGACGCCATGACGTCGTACTTCCACCGCTCGGTCGGAGGCTACCACGGGGCCAAGCTGCGCCGCTACCAGGACGTCATCGACCGCTACCTCTCGCGGATCGATATGGACGTGCTGAACATGCTCGACACCAAGTATTTCATCGTCACCGACCCCGACACCGGCAAGCAGTCGGTGCAGGTGAACCCCGAAGCCAACGGACCGGCGTGGTTCGTCGACCGGGTTTTCCTTGTGGGCAGCGCTCAGGAGGAACTCGACGCCCTGGGCACCATCGACAACAAACACGAGGCGGTGGTCGACAGGCGTTTCACGGGGATAGACAAGCGCTATCCGGCGGCACTGGCCGACATGCCCTTCACCGCCGACAGTGCCGCCACGATACGGATGACCGACTACCGCGCGAATTACCTGCGCTACGAAACCTCGTCGACCGAGGAACAGCCCGCCGTTTTCTCGGAGATATACTACGACAAGGGGTGGAAAGCGTATGTGGACGGAGTCGAAGTGCCATATTTCCGCGCGGACTATATCCTGCGCGGGCTGGTCGTTCCGGCGGGCGACCATATCGTGGAGTGGAAGTTCCGCGCCCCGCGGTTCGCGGCCGTCGAGGGCGTCACGCTCGCCTGCTCGATACTTATATTACTATGGCTGGCGGCAGCCATAGTGCTCGAACGGCGCAATAAATCGACAATGGTTAATGGTTAATGAATAATTCATGATAAAGGAAGATAAACGGCTGAAGCGGAAAGTCCGCAATTCGTATTTCATCTCGACCGTCAGCATCGCAATGGTGCTGTTCCTGCTGGGATCGGTAACATACCTGATACTCAACGCGCTGAACATCACCAACCGTCTAAAAGAGAGCGTTACCATCCATGTGATGCTCGATGACGGTCTTAGCGACGAGCTGACCGCCGCCCTGCGCGAACAGATCTCGGCCAAAGAGGTGGTGCGGCAGGTGGCCTACATCGACAAGGAGCAGGCCGCCGAGGAGTTCATCGCCGAAACCGGCAGCGATTTCCATGATTTCATAGATTTCAACCCGCTGCCCAACAGTTTCGAGGTGGGGCTCAACGCGCGCTCCTCCGAAAAAGAGCTCGTGCGGCAGTTCGACAAGGAGGTGGCGGCTATGCCGGGCGTGAGCGAAGTGGTCTACCAGAAAAACGTGGTCGAACAGATCGGCACCAACCTCAACAAGTTCAACCTCGTGCTGCTGCTCTTCGGGACGGCGCTGCTGCTGATCTCGCTCATCCTGCTGAACAACACAATTCGCATGACTATCATGGCCAAGCGGCAGATAATCAACACCATGAAACTCGTCGGCGCCACCAGGGGATTCATCATGCGCCCGTTCCTCGGTTCGGCGACGCTGCATGGATTTTACGCAGGCATTATCGCAACGCTCATGTTCGCCGCCATGATCGCGGGTCTGCAGGAGGGCATTCCGGAGATCAGCCTGCTGACCGGGAACATCCTTTTAGTGTCGATCACGGGGGCGATGATCGCGGGAGGCATCCTGATCTCGCTGCTCTTTACTATATTTGCAGTGAACAAATCGGTGAAGCAGCCCTCGAGCAAGGCGTACCTTTAACAATTAGGAATTAGGATATATGGCTGATAAAAAACAAACTGCAAAGGCGGCGAAAAACACGCAGCAGGAGAACGACGCGCGGATGCCGCTCTCGAAAAAGAACTACCTGTTCATGCTTATCGGGCTGGCGGTGATAATCATCGGATTCCTGCTGATGGCCGGCGGGGGAAGCGACGATCCCGGCGTGTTCAACCCCGCAATGTTCAGTTTCCGCCGGATAACCCTCGCGCCGATAGTGGTGATCGCCGGATTCGCCGTTGAGATCTTCGCCATTCTCAAGCGGTTCGATAAATAATTTACCTACCACCTCCCCCTCGCTAACGCGAGGGTACTCCTCCTTCGAGAAGGAGGAGAATTTAACCAAAATTCCCTCTCCCTGGTTAAGGAGGGGCGGCGCTCCGAAGGAGTGACGGGGTGGTTTGTTTCATTTCCAAATTTTCAAATTTTGAGCATAATAGAAGCCATAATACTGGGCATCGTCCAGGGGATCACCGAGTTTCTTCCCGTGAGCAGCAGCGGGCACCTGCAGATAGCCAAAGAGGCGCTGGGCGTCGAACTCGCCGACAACCTCACATTCGACGTCATGCTTCACGTCGCAACCGTGATGAGCACCGTCGTGGTGCTGTGGCCCGAGGTCCGCAAACTCTTCACGGGCGTGTTCCGCTTCAAATACAACGAGGAAACCTCTTATTTCCTGAAGATCGTGCTGTCGATGATCCCCGTCGGCATAGTCGGGTTCCTGTTCAAAGACCAGCTCAACGCGATGCTCGCGTCGCCGAAAATCCTCGTGATAGTGGGTTCTATGCTTGTGCTGACCGCCCTGCTGCTGACTTTCGCGACTTACGCCCGGCCGCGGCAGAAAGAGAAAATATCGTACCTCGACGCATTCATCGTCGGCCTGTCGCAGGCTGTGGCCGCAATGCCCGGGCTGAGCCGTTCGGGCACGACGATCGCAACAGGACTGCTGCTGGGAAACAAAAAGGAGGCCGCCGCGCAGTTCTCTTTCCTGATGGTGATACTGCCCATACTCGGAGAGGCGCTCCTCGACCTGGTGCGCGGCGATTTCAGCGGCGGATTGGGTGTCGGAGTCTGGCCGCTCGTCGGCGGATTCCTCGCATCGTTCGCCGTGGGATGCCTCGCCTGCCGCTTCATGATCGAGATGGTGAAGCGCTCGAAACTCGTCTGGTTCGCCCTCTACTGCGCCGTCGTAGGGCTCGGCTCCATCATTTATTATTTCGTATAATGCAGGAACCTTTCTCCCAAGAACTTGATTTTCCCGAAGGATACGTCCTCGTAGTCGACAAGCCGCTGGAGTGGACCTCGACCGACGTCGTGCGCAAGATAAAATACGCGCTCGAAAGGCTCGGGCACAGGCGCATCAAAGTGGGCCACGCCGGGACGCTCGATCCGCTGGCGACGGGCGTGCTTATAATATGTATAGGCAAGGCCACCAAACGCGTCGAGGAGCTGATGGCCGAACGCAAGGAGTATGTCGCCGAGATCGAATTGGGCGCGACGACACCCAGTTTCGACCTCGAACACGAGATCGACGCGCGCTACCCGTGGGAACACATCATCCGGAGCGACGTCGAACTGGTGCTGAAACAGCTGTCGGGCGAGCGCTGGCAGATACCGCCGGTCTATTCGGCCAAGAAAATGGAGGGACGCCGCGCCTACGAGCTCGCGCGCGAGGGGGAAGAGGTCGAGATGCGCAAGGCGCTCGTAAATATCTACGAAATGGAGCTTCTGGAGTGCGACCTGCCGCGCATCAAAATCCGCGTCGAATGCAGCAAGGGGACATACATCCGCGCCCTGGCCCGCGAAATAGGCGAAAGCCTGTCGAGCGGCGCCCACCTCACCTCGCTGAGGCGGACCCGGAGCGGCGAAAATCGGGTGGAAAACGCGCTGGAATTAAAAAAAATCATAGAAATCCTCTTTCCGACGAAACAATTTTAAAATTTTTGCGTAATATATTTGATGTCCGTATTCGTTTTTCGGACGATCAGGGCAAGAAACCAAATACAGGGGCACTGCTGGCCCCACCCATATTACGATGAAATTATCCCAGTACAGCTATCCGTTCACTCCCGAACTGTTGGCCAGGTATCCCGCAGAGAACCGCGACGAAAGCCGCCTGATGGTCGTCAACCGCAAGACAGGCAAGATCACGCACAAAATATTCAAGGAGGTCATCGACTACTTCGACTGCGACGACGTGTTTATTTTCAACAACACGAGGGTTTTCCCGGCGCGGCTCTACGGCAACAAGGAAAAGACCGGCGCCGAGATCGAGATATTCCTGCTGAGGGAGCTCAACGAGGACCTCAAACTGTGGGACGTGCTGGTCGATCCGGCGCGCAAGATCCGTATAGGCAACAAGCTCTACTTCGGCGACGACGACCTGCTGGTGGCCGAAGTGATCGACAACACCACATCGAGGGGGCGCACGCTGAGGTTCCTTTTCGACGGGACGCACGACGAATTCAAGGAGGCCCTCTATAAAATGGGCGAAACCCCGCTGCCCAAATGGATCAGGGAGAAGGTCGAGCCCGAAGACGAGGAGCGCTACCAGACGATCTTCGCAAAGCATGAAGGCGCCGTGGCGGCTCCGACGGCAGGCCTCCACTTCAGCAAGCACCTTCTCAAAAGGATGGAGATAAAGGGCGTCAACCGCGCCGAGATAACGCTCCACGTGGGGCTGGGCAACTTCCGCACGGTGGATGTCGAGGACCTCACCAAGCACAAAATGGACTCCGAGCAGATATTCATTCCCGACGAGGCCGCCGAGATGGTTAACGACGCCAAACGCAAGGAAAAGCGCGTCGTCGCGGTGGGCACCACCGTCATGCGCACCATCGAAAGCTCCGTTTCGACCGAGGGCATGCTGAAACCCTACGAAGGCTGGACTAACAAGTTCATTTTCCATCCCTACGAGTTCAGCGTGGCCGACGCCATGATCTCGAATCTCCACCACCCCTACTCCACCCAGCTGATGATGGTGGTGGCTTTCGGGGGCTACGACCTGGTGATAGAAGCCTACAACACCGCCATAAAAGAGGGCTACCGGTTCGGCACCTACGGTGATGCCATGCTGATTTTGTAGCGTTTCAGGGCACAATTCCGAAAATTTTCGTTACCTTTGTAAAGATTATCCGTTCCTTCCGCAAATGAGCAAAAACAAAATATTGTACGTCAGCCAGGAGATATACCCCTATCTTCCGGCGACTGCGATATCGACTCGTGTCCGCGCCCTGTCGCAGGGAATGCAGGAAAAGGGCAACGAAATCCGCACGTTCATGCCGCGCTACGGCAACATCAACGAACGGCGCAACCAACTGCACGAAGTGATCCGCCTGTCGGGTATGAACCTCATCATCGATGACAACGACCACCAGCTCATCATCAAGGTGGCCTCGATCCCGGCGGCGCGGGTGCAGATATATTTCATCGACAACGACGACTATTTCCACCGCAAGGCTCAGCTGAAGGACGCCGAGGGGAATTTCTTCCCCGACAACGACGAACGGGCGATATTCTTCGCGCGGGGTGTGCTGGAAACGGTCAAGAAACTTCGCTGGGAACCGACGGTGGTGCACTGCCACGGGTGGTTCTCGGCCGTGATCCCCGTCTACCTGCGCAACTTCTTCGCCGACGACCCCGTCTTCCACGGAAGCAAGGTGGTCGTGTCGCTCTACAACGACACTTTCCCCGGAACGCTCGATCCAGGAATGAAGGGAAAACTGGAGAACGAGGGGATAAAAGACGATAAACTGAAAATTATCGAAGAGCCTTCATACGAAAACCTGATGAAGCTCGTTATAGATTACGCCGACGGTGTAGTGATAGAAGAGACGCCCGGGGACGCGGCCCTGTCCGAATACCTGAAAACAACCGGTAAACCGGTGCTGGACTGGGACGGCGACAGATCCGACCCAAAATACATGGATATATACCAGAGTTTTTACGATGAATTGCTCAAATAAGCCAGCCGGCATCCTCCATGCGCTCTGCGCAGCAGCGATACTCCTCATTTCCGCCAACGCCTGCACGAAGGTGGACGACCGGCTCGGCGCCAGCATCCTTCCCCGGAACCAGAAGATGAAGATAGTGGTGGACACGCTGCCGAACGCCGGGAATCCGACGCTGGGCATCAGGACATTCCTCTTCAGGCAGGACAGCGTGGTTTCGAGCAGGCTCGGATACGCCTATTTCGGCAAGGAGGAGGACGCCGTGTTCGGGAAGCGCAAAAACAGCGTCCTGCTGCAGTTCCGGCCGAGCTCATATCCCACTTCATACTCCAAGGGGACGACCTATGACAACTTCGGCCTCTCGCCCATCATAGACTCCGCCTATATCTACCTGCCGATCTACGACGCGCACGGTGATACGACCAAGGTCGCCGGCGTAGGGCAGATATTCGACGTGTACGAGGTGATCGAAGGCCCCGAGGAGCTGAGCAGGGATTCGGTCTACTACGCCAACTTCCCGATCGGCGACTACAAGGGCGACAAACTCTTCTCGTTCACCCATTCCGGGCGCAGGGACGTTATGACGAGGATGGTCCCGACGAACGCGGGAAAGGATTTCCTGAAAAGGCTTATCTCCATGGATATGGAGGACTACGTCGACGACTCGCTTTTCCGCGTGCAGTTCAAGGGGCTCTACATAACCCCGGCCGACGCCTCGCGCCAGAACGCCGCGACCTATTCATCATCGCTCGCCGACGCCCGCATGATAATGTACTCGCGCTGCCACGACACGCTCGATATCAAGGCGATATACGACACGCTATACAGCGTGTTCTCATTCAGGGACACCGACGACAGCGGCAGCAGCACCGGCTACGCCCTTGCGTGGAACAACGTCTCGATCAACATGGCCGACTACGACTACTCCGGATCGACTCTGGGGCCGCTGGAGGCCGCGACCGACGGATTCACCGACACGCTGGAATCGAGCGCCGTGCAGCCCCTGATGTACGTTCAGCCGATGGGCGGCGTGACGGGATACCTGCGCTTTACGGACGGGATGGTGGACTACCTGCGGAACCTTAAGATCAAAGACGGCAAGGAGAACGACATCCTGATAGACCAGGCGATGATGTATATCTGGCTGGAAGAGGGCTGGAAAACGAACATCCCCGCCTCCCTCGACAATTCGATGACGCGCATGGGAAGCTACACTGACATCAGGACGATGGCCCCGATCCCCGACTACATGTACTATTACGAGGCGTCGTACAAAGCCAGCAGCACCAACAATGCCGACTATGTGCTCCCCTACAACGGATACCTGAACCGCAGCAACGGATATTATCCCCTCGATATAACCTCGTTCGTGCAGCAGCTGGCAAAAGAGAAGGCAGGGGACCCCGATTATAAATATATTAATCCCGTGATAAACCTCGCGCCCGACGCGTACAATTTCTTCGGGTTCGGGCAAAGCACGGTGCAGGGATCGGGAAACACCAAACCCATAAAGATCAGGCTCACCTACACGCTGATCGAAAAAGAGTAATATGAACCCCCGAAAACGTAAAAACATAAAATAATCATAACCTCGCAAAACCTAAAGTTAAGGGCTTTAGGTTTTCTCTTTTTCACATACTGAGTCATGTCAAAGAACAATCTGGTGATCGTGGAGTCCCCCTCCAAAGCAAAGACAATAGAGCGCTACCTCGGGAGCGAATACACCGTGAAATCGAGTTTCGGCCATATCCGCGACCTGGCCAAGAAAGGCCTCGGGATCGACATCGAACACGGATTCGCACCCGTTTACGAAGTGGCTCCCGATAAGGTGAAGGTGGTGAAGGAGCTCTCCGCCGCCGCCGCGAAGGCCGACACCGTGTGGCTGGCGTCCGATGAAGACCGCGAAGGGGAGGCCATCGCATGGCACCTTTCGCAGGCGCTCGACCTGCCGGGCAGCAAGACAAAGCGCATCGTTTTCCATGAGATCACCAAACCCGCCATACTGCACGCCATCGAGAACCCGCGCGGGATAGACGTCGACCTGGTGAACGCCCAGCAGGCTCGCCGCATCCTCGACCGCCTCGTGGGTTTCGAGCTGTCTCCGCTGCTGTGGAAGAAGATCAAGCCGTCGCTCTCCGCCGGACGCGTCCAGAGCGTTACGGTGAGGCTGCTGGTCGAACGCGAACGCGAGATAATGGATTTCAAATCGACGGACTACTGGCGCGTGACGGCCGAGCTTTATCCGGCGGCGGATGACGCCAAACCGTTGTTCAAGGCCGAAGCGTCGAAGCGTTTCGACACCCGCCCGGAGGCAGAAGCGTTCCTTGCGGCGTGCAACGGCGCGGCGATGACGGTCGCCGGCGTCGAAGAGAAGCCGGGGGTGCGCTACCCCGCCCCGCCGTTCACCACCTCGACGCTCCAGCAGGAGGCCGGACGCAAACTCAATATGTCGGTCACGCAGACCATGACCATCGCCCAAAGGCTCTACGAGCAGGGTTTTATAACCTATATGCGTACCGACTCGGTGAACCTGTCGGGCCAGGCGATCGGAGCGGCGAAAGAGGAGGTCGTGAAACTTTTCGGCGAGGGATATTCCAATCCGAGGAACTACAAGACCAGTTCGAAAGGGGCTCAGGAGGCGCACGAAGCCATCCGCCCCTCCTACTTCGAAAAGAAGGAGATCGATGGCCCGCCCGCCGAAAAACGGCTGTACGAACTGATCTGGAAACGCGCCGTCGCCTCGCAGATGAAGCCCGCCGAGACCGACAAAACGATCGTGCACATCGACGTGCGGGGGGCGAAAGAGCATTTCACGGCTACGGGCGAAGTGATCCGTTTCGACGGCTTCCTGAAACTCTACTCGGAATCCACCGACGACGAAAATTCCGAGAACGGGCAGTCGATCCTTCCGAAAATGGCAAAGGGCGACGCCGTAGGACAGGAGGTTGTCACCGCCACGCAGCGTTTCACGCAGCCGCCGGCAAGGTACAGCGAGGCCCTGCTGGTCAAGAAGCTCGAAGAGCTGGGCATCGGCCGTCCCTCGACCTACGCGCCCACCATTTCGACCGTCATCAACCGCGGATACGTCGTCAAGCAGAGCAAGGATGGAGTAAAACGCGAATACTCCCAGATAACTCTGAAGAAGGGCAAAACAATCGAGAAAACCCTTTCGGAAAAGGCCGGGAAAGAGAATAACCGCCTCTCCCCAACCGATATAGGGATGCTGGTGAACGACTACCTCGAAGGGCAGTTCGCCGATATCCTCGACTACAATTTCACGGCGAAGGTCGAAAAGGAGTTCGACGAGATCGCCGAGGGCAACGAAAAGTGGGCCGACATGATCGCGCGTTTCTACGGGCCTTTCCACGATTCGATCGAAACCGCGCTCGGGACGCAGCACACCAACACGCGCCAGACTCGCATCCTGGGCACCGATCCGGCCACCGGGCACACCGTTTCGGCGCGCATAGGGCGCTACGGTCCGATGGTGACGATCGAAGACCCCGACGGCGGAAAAGGGCGCTCGGCGAGCCTGCAAAAAGGGCAGCTGGTCGTGAACATAACCCTGGAAGAGGCGCTCGAACTGCTGTCGCTGCCCAAAAACCTGGGCGAATACAACGGCGGCGAAGTCGTTATCGGAATAGGGAAATTCGGTCCCTACGTTCGCCACGACGGCAAATTCACCTCGCTCGGCAAAAAGGACGATCCCTATAAGATCACCCTCGAACGCGCCGTCGAGATAATCGAAACCGAGAAGAAGGAGAAGCCCGCGGGAGGCGCGCTGAAAACGTTCGAGGAGGAGCCCGACCTGGTGGTGAAAACCGGGAAATTCGGCCCTTACATAGCCTTCAAGGGCAAGAACTACAAGATACCGCGCGGCACGCAGCCTGCGGAACTGACGCTCGAAGAGGCGCGCGCGATCATCGAAAAAAGCGGGAAATAGGCATGAAACGGGTGCTGGATTTTCTGAACGAACTGCGGCTGAACAACGACCGCGAATGGTTCACGGCCAATAAAGGGCGCTACCAGGAGGCCCTGGCGGTGTTCAACGCTTTCGCCGAGCGGCTGATAGCCGGCATCGGCGAATTCGACCCGTCGGTCCGGGGGCTGGCCCTGAAGGACTGCACCTACCGCATCTACCGCGACACCCGTTTTTCGAACGACAAAACGCCCTACAAAACACACATGGGCGTCTACGTCTGTCCGGGCGGCAAAAAGTCGGGCAACGGCGGGTACTATTTCCACATCGAGCCCGGAGGCGGCGGACTGCCGGGGCACCACCTGATGTCGGCCGGTATCTACATGCCCGAGCCGGCGGTGCTGAAAAGCGTCCGCGACGAGTTCTTCGACAACGGGGAAGAGGTCGTAAAGGCGCTCGAAAAGGCAAAGGGATTTTCACTCGACCGCTCCAATCAACTGAAAAGGACGCCAGCCGGATATCCCGTCGGCAGCCCCTACGACGAGTATCTGCGTCAAAAGGATTTTCATCTGGTGAAATTTTTCAATGAGGATTACATTCTGGCCGACGATCTTGCCGGGCGCGCCGCGGCCGATTTCCAGACTACTCATGAGTTCGTGGCGTTGCTTAACCGGGCGGCTGATTTCGCCCACGAGGAGATGGAGTGAGGATTAGGAATTAGGGTGCGGGCTTTTGCCCGCTTTCTTTTTCATTCTTCACTCTTCACTCTTCACTCTTCACTCTTCACTCTTCACTCTTCACTCTTCACTCTTCACTCTTCACTCTTCATTTTTCATTCGTGCAAGCGGAGCAGTTGTGGTCGGTGCAGGCGATGTCGCCGCAATCGTCGGACTCTCCGGCCCGGGCGTCATGCACGGCGCAGGTGATCCCGCGCTCCCGCATATGGCGGTTGGTGGCTATCTCGGAGTCGATATGGCGCCCCTTTATCATAAGCGTCAGCGACATCCCCGCCACGAAAAGCAGGACCGCGCCTATCGAAAACAAAAGAACCACAAGCCACGTTGCCATAACGAAATCTATTTCCTGACGCAAAGATACACATTTTATCTTTGGCGCGATATGTGCGTTGGAACGGCTTGAATTTATTTTGGCGTAAACCTCGTGCATTATCGCGTTAAAATCTTATTTTTGTAGGATAGTTAAAAGGCCAACGGATATGAAAATAGTTATAGTCGGCGCAGGCGAAGTCGGGAGCCACCTGGCGCGGATGCTCAGCGGAACGGGGCACGACATTACCGTCGTGGACAGCAACGTCAAACAGCTCGACGATATTTCGGACGTTGCGGACGTCGTCACGATCGAGGGCGACCCGGCCACCTTCGCGACGCTCAAAAAAGCCTCGGTGCGCAAAGCCGACCTGCTGATAGCCGTACACCAGGAGGAGAATATAAATATCCTGTCGGCCATGTTCGGCAAGCAGCTCGGGGCGAAAAAATCCATCGCCCGCATCGACAACAATGAAGACCTCGAGCCCAACAACAAGGAGATCTTCATAAACATGGGGATCGACTACCTGTTCTACCCCGAAAAGACCGCCGCAAGGGAGGTGATCAACCTGCTGAGCCACACCTCGACGACCGAATACGTCGATTTCTCGGGCGGAAAGATGTCGCTGGTGGTCTTCAAGCTGGCCCCCAACTCCCCGCTCGTGGGCAGGACCATGCTTGAAATATCCCCCGACCCGCTCGCGATCTACTACCGCATAGTGGCCATCGCGCGCGAGGAGGAGACCATCATTCCCCACGGCGGCGACAGGGTGATCGAGGGCGACACGCTCTATGTGGTAACCTCGCAGGAACACGTGCTCGAGGTGCAGGAACTGTCGGGGACGAGCAACGTCGAGATCAACAACATGATGATACTCGGGGGCAGCCGCATCGGGGTGCAGATCGCGATGGCGCTGCAGGACCACATGGATATTAAAATGGTCGAATATAATCCGGAAGAGGCCTACCGCCTTGCGGAACTGCTCGACAAGACATTGATAATCAACGCCGACGGACGCAACATCGACGCGATGATGGAGGAGGGCATCAACAATATGGACGCCTTCGTGGCCGTCACGAGCCGTTCGGAAACCAATATCCTGACCGCAATGCTGGCCAAGAAAATGGGCGTCAAGAAGGTGATCGCCGAGGTCGAGAATCTCAATTACATAGCCCTCGCCGAAAGCGTGGGCATCGACACGGTAATCAACAAGAAGCTGCTGACTGCCAGCAACATATTCCGCTTCACGATGAACACCGACGTGCAGACGGTGAAGTGCCTGACGGGTACCGAGGCTGAGGCTCTGGAGTTCATCGTGAAGCCCAACTCCCCCGCCACGAGGGCCAAAGTGCGCGACCTCGGTTTTCCGGCCGACGCCACAATCGGCGGCATCCTGCGCGACGACCGGGTCCACATGGCCGTCGGGGATACGCAGATAGCCGCCTACGACCGCGTCGTGATCTTTGCAAAACCCAAAGCCAAGTCGCTCGTCGGCAAATTCTTCAACTGATGAACATCCTTCCGAAGATAATCAGGGCCGGCATGGCCGCGCGGCTGAAAAAGATAGACTATTTCCGCAGCCACCCCGCCGAGGTGCAGGAGAAACAGCTGCGCTATCTGATGAAGCGCGCCGCCGACACCGATTTCGGGCGGCAGCACGGTTTTGCCGGTATCAGAAGCGCGTGCGAATACCAGTCGCGTGTCCCGATGATGACCTACGACGAGTTCTACCCATATATCGACCGGGCCAGGTTCGGCGAGAAGAACGTCATCTGGCCAGGCGAAACCCGGTGGTTCGCCAAATCTTCCGGAACGACCGGAGCAAAGAGCAAATACATTCCCGTAACTCAGAACGGGCTGTGGCAGAGCCACATGCAGGGACCGCAGGACTGCATCGCGTTCAACGTAACGCGCTATCCCGACACCCGCGTCTACGGCGGAAAGACGCTGACGCTGGGCGGTTCGCACAAGATCGAACGCGAAGGCGAGCACGCGCTGACGGGCGACCTGTCGGCCATCCTGATACACAACACCCCGAGGATAGCGAACCTTAAACGGCTGCCGAAAACCTCGACCGCGCTTATCGCTGATTTCGAGGAGAAAGTGGAAAAAATATGCGGTGAGTGCGTGGGCAGGGATGTGAGGTCGCTGGCGGGAGTACCTTCATGGAACCTTGTGATGCTCAAGAAAGTGCTGGACTACACCGGCAAGAGCAACCTGCTGGAGGTGTGGCCCAACCTGGAGCTTTTCATCCACGGCGGGGTTAATTTCAACCCTTACAGGGAGATATACCGCGAACTGATCCCGACGCCTGCGATGCACTACCAGGAAACATACAACGCTTCTGAGGGGTTTTTCGGAATTTCAGATGACTTCTCGGACGACATGCTGCTGATGCTCGACTACGGGATGTTCTACGAGTTCCTGCCGCTCGCCGACCTGCACGATCCGTCGAAAGCCGTGCCGCTCGAGGGAGTCAGGACCGGCGTGAATTACGCCATGATAATCAGCAGCAGCAACGGGCTGTGGCGATACCTGATCGGCGACACGGTGGAGTTCACCTCGACTTCGCCCTACCGCATCCATATCTCTGGGCGCACCAAGCACTATATAAACGCGTTCGGCGAGGAGGTGATCGTCGACAACGCCGAAAAAGCCATCCGCGCCGCCTGCGACGCCACCGGAGCCGAAGTGACGGAATACACCGCCGCGCCGGTCTACATGAACCTCGACACGAAAGGGGCTCACCAGTGGATCATCGAATTCAGCCGCGAGCCCGACGACCCGGAAGCCTTCCGGCGCGCGCTCGACCGCGCCCTGCAGGATGTCAACTCGGATTACGAAGCCAAGCGGCACAAGAACACCACGCTCTTTCCGCCGATCGTAACGCCGGTTCCGGAAGGGACTTTCATGCGGTGGATGTCGTCGCGCGGAAAAACGGGCGGGCAGAACAAGGTGCCGCGCCTGAGCAACGACCGCACTTACGTAGACTCCATACTCGAACTAATCAACCAAAAAGAGCCCATACTATGTACATAGCGATCGCAGGCAACATCGGAAGCGGCAAAACTTCCCTTACGGAGATACTTGCGCGGAGGTTCGACGCCACGCCGCACTTCGAGAACATCGACAATCCCTACATCAACGACTTCTACGACGATATGGGGCGCTGGTCGTTCAATTTCCAGATCTACTTCCTGGCGTGCCGCATCCGCCAGTCGATGGATGCGCTCAAGAACGGAGGCGACCTGTTCCAGGACCGCACGATCCACGAGGACGCCTACATCTTCGCGGCCAACCTCCACGAAATGGGGCTGATGTCGTCGCGCGACTTCAATACCTATATGAAGATATTCAACCTGTCGGAGGAGCTGATCCGCAAGCCCGACCTGCTGATATACCTCAAGGCGAGCGTTCCGAAGCTCGTCGGCCAGATCCGGAAACGGGGACGCGAGTACGAACAGACCATCGACGTCGAGTATCTTGAAAGGCTCAACGGCAAGTACGACAACTGGATAGATAGCATCTACCAGGGCGAGGTGCTGGTCGTGGATATCGACCAATACGACTTCGTCCTGCACCCTGAAGTTATCGAGGGAATCGTGGAACGCATCGACAAAATCTGCAATAAGTAAATGTTCCCGACTGAATTTGAGAAATCGGTGGCGGAACTTCTCGGCGAAGCGGAGGGGAGGCGTCTGCTCGACGCGCTCGACGGAGAGGCTGTCACTTCCATACGTTTCAATCCTTTCAAGCTGGCGGAGAAACCCGAGGGCGACGCCGTGCCGTGGAACCGCTACGGCTTCTACCTTGCCGAGCGTCCTGTTTTCACCCTCGATCCGCTGATGCACGGCGGGGCTTACTACGTCCAGGAGGCGAGCTCGCAGTTCGTCGAACACCTTTACCGCCAAACGGTCGGCGACGCCGAAGGGGTGCGTCTTCTGGACCTCTGCGCCGCGCCGGGAGGCAAGACAACCCTCTACTCCACCCTCGCGGGTCCGACCGGGCTGGTCGTGGCAAACGAGGTGATAAAACAGCGCGCTGGCGTACTTGCCGACAATGTGCGCCGCTGGGGTATCGGCAATGTGGCCGTGAGCTGCAACGACGCCGCCCGGTTCGCCGCATGCAGGCACTGGTTCGACGTGCTGGCGGTCGACGCCCCCTGTTCGGGCGAGGGTATGTTCCGCAAGAATAAAGAGGCTCGCGCGGAATGGAGCCCGGCGAACGTGGAACTCTGCGCAGCGCGCCAGCGCCGCATCCTGGCCGACGCCTGGGACGCCCTGCGTCCGGGCGGCGTGCTGATATACTCGACATGCACCTTCAACACCAGCGAGAACGAGGATAACGTGGCATGGCTGGCCGAAAACTACGCCGTGGAGCCCGCCGGGATCGAAGTCCCGGAGGAATGGGGCGTCGAACGCGGGGAGGTCTTCCCCTCCGGTGGAGGGGGCGTAGCCTTTACGAGCGAAGCGAACAGGCGAGCTGAAAATGCCGAGCATTGCTCGGCGGCAACTATGGGGGCACGCAGTGCCGGGGTGGCCGGTATCGAAACTTTCCGTTTCCGTCCCGACCGCCTGCGGGGCGAAGGTTTTTTCGCGGCCGTGATGCGCAAGGCCGACGGCAAGATAAAACGCGAAACTCCCAAAGCTAAAAAAGAGCCGCTCACCGAGCTGAACCGCCACGAGAACCGTCCGCTCGTCGAATGGGTGGCGCAGCCCGAGTTCATGAAATTCGCAAAGGCAGGCGACAACTGCTACGGTTTCTACCGCGCTCAGTATCCGGCCGTCGCGGCGCTCGCCGGAGTGCTCAACATCATCTATTCGGGCGTCTGCATGGGACAGATATTCAACGGCAAGCTGAGGCCCGACCATGCCCTGGCGCTCTTCCACGACCTCGACCGCGAAAAGGCCGCCTGCACCGACCTGCCGTTGGACGCCGCGCTCGACTACCTGCGCAAGCTGGAATTCAAAGACCTCGCACCGCTGGCCGAGGGACTCAACCTGCTGACTTTCGCAGGGCTGCCGATAGGATGGACCAAACGCATCGGGCACCGCACCAACACCATGCTTCCGAACAGTTTCCGGATTATTAATCTTTAGTTGAGATAATGCTTCGTAAATCGGTGAAAATTACATATCTTTAGCCGGTGATTTTTTAGCGACAGACATGGCAGCACAGAACGAAAAAGTATATTATTCGATGGGCGAAGTGGCCGAGATGCTCGACGTAAACCCCTCGCTCGTGCGTTTCTGGGAACAGAAATTCGACATCATAAAACCGAAAAAGAACAAGAAAGGCAACAGGCTGTTCACGCCCGAAGACGTGCGCAACCTGAAAACCATATACCACCTGGTCAAGGAGCGCCGCATGACGCTCGAAGGGGCCCAAAAGTACATAAAGGCCAACCGCGGGGGCATCGAACGAGATATGGAACTGGCCGAAAGGCTCCAGTCGATCCGGTCGCTGCTGCTCGAGGTGCGCCAGTCGCTCGGCGGCGACGGGACCGTGGTGGACGACTCCCCCGGCATTCAGGAGATCGCGCCGATGGAGATTTCCGAGGAAATTCCGGCGATCAGGGCGCTGGACGCCGCTCTCGGGAACGCCGCGACAGGAATAGCCGCACCCGCCGCTAAAGCGGAGCCTGTCATCGAACCTGAGCCGCATGATGAGATCGCGCATATAATCGAACAGGCACGCGAGGAAGAGGTTGTCGACGCGCTGATGGACGATGTGCTGGATGCGCTGAACGACGAGCCCGAGGAGATGCTCGATTTCGATCCGGAACCGGATCCCGCCGAAGAGGAACCGGTGGCGGAAACAAAGCCGGAGGAGCCGACGAAACCTCAATATATAGAACAGACGCTTTTCTAAACAGCATGAAAATAAGGGACATTGTCGCACCGCTCGAAGAATTCGCGCCGCTGGCGTACCAGGAGGATTTCGATAACTCGGGGCTTGTCGTGGGCCGATACGACGACGAGGTCGATTCGGCGCTGTTGTGCGTCGACGCCACGGAAGAGGTTTTAGACGAAGCCGAACGGTTGGGGGCGAAGCTCGTCATATCGCACCACCCGGTCATTTTTCATGCGCTGAAGCGGTTCAACGGCATGGGTTACGTCGAAAAAACGGTCGAAAAGGCCATACGCAAAGGGATCGCGCTGTACGCCTGCCACACCAACCTCGACAGCGCGCCCGGCGGGATGAGCTACCGCCTGGCGGAGATGCTGGGGGTGGGCAACCTGCAGTTTCTGGAGCCATGCGGAGGCCCTGACGCGCCCAACGGTTTCGGGGTGACCGGAACGCTCGCCGCGCCAGCGGAGCCCGCCGCCTTCCTGCGCCTCGTGCAGGAAAAAACAGGGGTCGGAGCCATCCGCCACAGCGAACTGATATTCGATAAAATCCAAAAGATCGCCCTCTGCACCGGTTCGGGAGCGTCGCTCATCGAAGCGGCCAAAGAGGCCGGGGCCGACTTATACCTGGCGTCCGATTTCAAATACAACGACTTCATGGCCGCCGACGGAGTGACCATTATTGCCGACATCGGCCATTTCGAGAGCGAATTTTGCGCTATCGACCTGATGTTCGACGTTATTTCAAAAAAAATGCCTACTTTTGCACTCCACAAAAGCAAGAGTTCGCGTAATCCTGTTAATTATTTAGTGTAAGCATATCATGGCAACAACAGCGAAGAACAAGGCGGCGGAAGCCGACTATTCGATGGAAGAAAAGATCATGGCGCTGTACGAACTGCAGCAGATCGACTCCAAGATCGACGAGATCAACAAGATAAAAGGCGAACTTCCGCTCGAAGTGCAGGACCTGGAGGACGAGATCGCCGGTCTGCGCACCCGTATCGAGAACATAAACGTCGAGATCGAGGAGCTCAACCAGCTCACGCGCCAGCGCAAACGCGAGGCCGACGAGTCGAAAGCCCTGATCGAAAAATACGAGGAGCAGCAGAACAACGTGCGCAACAACCGCGAATTCGACGCGCTCTCGAAAGAGGTCGAGTACCAGAAGCTCGAGATCGACCTGGCCAACAAACGCCTCAAGGAGTACTCTGCCGCCATCAAGATCAAGAAAACACAGGCCGAGGAGGCCGAAGCAGTCGTCGAAGACCGCACGCTGGACCTGAACCAGAAACGCGCCGAACTCGAAAGCATCGAGGAGGAAACCGCCAGGGAGATAGAGGCTCTGAAGGTGCAGGAAGGCGAGGCGTCGGCCAAGATCGACGACCGGATGCTGACCGCCTACCGCCGCATACGCAGGAACATGCACAACGGACTGGCCGTCGTTACCGTCAAAAGGGATGCCTGCGGAGGATGCTACAACCGCATACCTCCCCAGCGCCAGGTGGACATCCGCCAGAACAAGAAGATCATCATCTGCGAGTACTGCGGCCGCATTCTGGTCGCGGACCCTACCGCTCAACCGGAAAAATAGGCGGATCAATCGTCACCATGACCTTCGTGCCCGGCCAGCTGCGCCGGGCACGCTTTTTGTCTGATTATCAGCAGAAACAGAACCTGTTTAATGTATTGTTATTTTCGACGGGGTTGAAGTGGGATTTGGAGATTAAAAAAATGTTTTCTATCTTGCGCACAGAAACATACGAATACTCACTTCCAATACGTTTATCGCCTATCGAAAAAACATTACTCGAACTTTAAAAATAAGGGCAGAGTATGAATCTGAATAAAATGAGCGACTCCGAGTTGCTTGATTTATATCTTTCGGGCGAGCAGAACGCAATCTCTAAACTCATCGAGCGGCACAAGAAACGTGTTACTGACTATATTCACATGATGGTCAAGGACAGGGAGATAGCCGACGATATCTTTCAGGAAACCTTTATCAAGGTGGTGCGCTTCGTCGACGAGGGCCGCTACACAGATAACGGGAAATTCCTGTCATGGGTGCTTCGCATCGCGCACAATCAGGTCATCGACCACTTCCGCCAGACCAGACAGCAGAACAAGATCACCGAAGCCGACGCCGGGTACGACATCCTTGGTACGCTGAAGTTCTCGAACGACACCGTCGAGGATAAAATGGTCACGGCGCAGATACACGAGGACCTGCGCAAAATGATCGACCACCTGCCCGAGGAGCAGAGGCAGGTCGTTCTGATGCGTTATTTCGACAACCTGAGTTTCAAGGATATAGCCGAGCAGACCGAGGTCAGCATAAACACGGCGCTGGGACGCATGAGGTACGCCCTGATCAACCTGAGGAAATTAATTAAGGATAATCAGATGGTTTTGACGACGTAGGCACAATAATAAAGGGGCCCATGCGTTTCATTGATAAAACATCAACACCGCTACGTATAACAACCAATTTCCAAAAGGCCTATGGAAGAGATCGACACGAGTCACGAAACGAACGACCAGTACGACGAGGACGAAGCCTTCCTTAGCAATGTTATCCAGGACGACCATGAACTTCTGTTCCTGGACAGTTATCTGAGAGATGCATTCGGAGGGAAGACGATTTAGGGAGCCGCAGAGAGCGTGATTGAGAGAAATTGAGATGCGGCAGTGTGGGAGAAAGAGCGTACAAGAGAACGGGAATCCATCGAGGGTTCCCGTTTCTAATTAGGAATCAGGAATTAATTTTTGCAATCTTATGCGGCTTTGAGTAGCCAGTAGCCGAACCACGCCGCGGCGAGGCCGAGGGCAAGGCTACCCGCCGTGTAAAGCACAAAAGGTACCGCCTGGCCCGCTTTGAGCATCATGAAATTTTCGTTGATAAAGGCCGAGAAAGTGGTGAATCCGCCGCAGAAACCCACAGTCAGCAGCAGCCTGACCTCGGGCGAGGAGATGTTCCCGCGTTCGATAAGAGCGTAAAAAAGGCCTGTCAGGAGGCATCCGGCCACGTTCACCAGCATCGTGCCCCACGGAAAACCGGCGTTCAGCAGCTTCGAGACCGCGTACCGCAACGCCCCTCCGGCGAAACTTCCGGCGCCTACCAACAATATATCCTTAAGCATTCCCGGTAAGTTTCTTATATATCTCGGTGCAGACCCACGCGTCGGTGGCGGCGTAGATTTTCTGGGCGTCGGTAAGCTGCACCGATTCCCAGTTGCTGAGCCTCTGTGCCTTGGAAACGCGCCCGCCGAGCACTATCGCGGCGATCTTTATCAGGCTCATGTCCGTGATGCCGTACTGCGGAGCTATTTTTTGCAGGTCGACGAAGCCTTTGGGGCGGAACTTGCGCAGGGTTTCCAGCTCGCGCATATCCCCCTCCACGCTCAGACCGACTTTTGTTATATTCTTGTTTTCAAGTATTTTAAGGATGGCTTTGTCGAGCCGGATCTTGTTCAGGCGGAACAGGAAGCATTTATCACCGGCCGAGAGTTGAAGCAGCGAAATGCGGTTGACGATCCCCTTCTGGAACGACGGCCGGGACTCGGTGTCGAAGCCCAGCTGATCGCAGCCGAGGAGGTAATCGCAGGCGGCGTCGACTTTCGCAGGGGTGTCCACGACGACGATCCCGCCGCCGAACGCGATGTAAGGCAGTTCAGCGATCTCTTCCTTCGATATTGTCGGGACAAATTCAGGCATTATGTTGTTACTGTTTCATTAGATTGCTTCACTTCATCACATTCAGAAAGCAATGATGTTCCTGCTAAACCGCCGTCGGCGTTCCGACCATAACAGGGCACTAAATTAATAATTTAATTCGCAATAGACGCCCTCCTCACTTCATGTACGTTATTATTCGTTTGGGCCATCCTGCTAAATCGCCGTCGGCGTTCCGACAATTCGCAGAATCCCGGTTTTGTCGACCGATATTTTGCCTTCGGCGGCCAGCGAGTCGATAGCGCGGATGATATCTTCGGGGTCGGCATCTATCTTTCCGACAAGTTGTTTGACAGTGAGCGAACCGCCGCATATCATCTCCAAAAGCGTTTTGTCTGAAAATTTAACCGCCGCCGGCGTTCCGACTTTCCTGCGGTCGAGGCAGACATCGCACACGCCGCAGTCGCGGGGATTCTGCTCGCCGAAATAGCGCTGGAGCCATGCGCTGCGGCACTCGCCGTCGCTCTCGGCATAGGCGAACATCTTTTCGTAGCGCTCTCCGGCAAGCTCTTTACGTATCTTGTAGGTGCGCGGGGCGATATAGACGTCGCCGGTCGGCAATCTGTCTTCGGGCAGGTATAACAGCGGCGTGCGGCGCGAGGGGATGTAGCGGATGACGCGCAGCTGCCACAGGGTTTTGAAAAGTTCCTTCACCCGGTCGACCGTGTAGCCGCTCACCACGGCGATCTCCTCTTCGCTGACGGCGCGGAACTCGGTGAAAATGCCGTTGTACATCCGCATGACCACGCGCAGGAAATGGTCGAGCTCGTCGCGTTCTACCCTCAGGCGGTATAGGTCGTCGCGGCTGACGCTGAACATCACGCGGGCCGGATGGTCGCTCTCGTCGGTGAGTATCATGCAGCCGTTCGACTGCAGTATCTTTATGGCGTTGAGGACCGTCCACGAAAAGAGGCGGTACTGCCGGCAGAAGTCGTAGACATTGAAATCGAACGAGAACTCCTTCCCCTCGCCTATCCCCACCTGCAGATAGTTGAATATCGACTCGTAGATGTGCTTTATCAGCTCCAGCGAGGGATATTCCGACGCGAAACGGTTCAGCGCGCGGGCGCGGTCATCGGGCGACACCAGCAGCAGGGCGTACGACCGCTTTCCGTCGCGTCCGGCGCGTCCGGTCTCCTGGTAGTACCCTTCCACCGAGTCGCAGATCGAGTAATGGACCACGAAGCGCACGTCGGCCTTGTCGATCCCCATCCCGAAGGCGTTGGTGGCGACCATGATGCGCTTTTTGCCCTTCATCCACTCCTCCTGCCGCATGGAGCGCTCGGCCGACTCCATCCCGCCGTGATAGTAGGTGGCGGGGATGCCCTGTTCCTGGAGCATCGATGCAAGCTGCTCGACACCCTCGCGGGTGCGGACATAGACTATCCCCGAACCCGGGACGTTGTTGATTATCCGCAGCAGCTGTTCGTTCTTGTCCTCAACGCGGCGCACCGAGTAGGAAAGGTTAGGGCGCTCGAAAGGCGAACGCAGCAGCGCGCCCTCCGCGAACTTCAGCTGCGCCATTATGTCCTCGGCTACGACATCCGTTGCCGACGCGGTCAGGGCGAGTATGGGGACTTCGGGAAGTATCTCCCTCAGTTCGGCGATGCGCAGGTACGACGGGCGGAAGTCATAGCCCCACTGCGATATGCAGTGCGCCTCGTCGACGGCTATCAGCGTGGGGTTCATGCGCGGCAGGCGCAGGCGGAACATCTCGCTGGCCACCCTCTCGGGCGCAACGTACAGGAATTTCACGTCGCCGTAGACGCAGTTGTCCAGGGCGCCGTCGATCTGGTCGGGCGTCATCCCCGAATGGACCGCGACCGCCGGGATGCCTTTCGAGCGGAGCCGGTCGACCTGGTCCTTCATCAGGGCGATGAGCGGCGTGATGACGACGCAGAAACCGTCGGGGTCGGCGATGGTCGGAAGCTGGTAGATGAGCGATTTCCCGGCGCCGGTGGGCATCAGTGAAAGGGTGTCGCGCCCCGCGCAGACCGAAAGCATCGTTTCGAGCTGCATGGGGCGGAACTCCGCGTGCCCCCAGTATTTCGCGAGGGCCGCCTGCAACCTATCCCTGATATCGTCCATCCGGTTAAAGATAATTAGGTCCGGTCTTTTTAGTCTGCCGACGGGTTTCCATTATTTCCCCTACAGCCAGCAAATCTTTCCGCAATATCGAAAGAGGGAGCACGGAACGATAGCGGAACATATAGGCGGGAATGGTTTTAAACATGTTCCAGCCTGTCGACAGGGCCACCCTGAGCAGGTTCCGGTTTATATTGCACGTCTTTATCAGGAAAGTTATATACAACGCCCTGATCATATTCTCGGGAGATGCTTTCCGACCGGCGCGGTCGTGGACGGCGTATATCCCGGGGCATATCCCGCCCTTGTATCCGTGGTAAATGAGGCGGTGAAAGTAATTGTTATCCTCGCCGGAATGCGGGAAGACAGGGGCGAATCCGCCTATCGTTTCGAGGCTTTTCCGGGGCAACAACCAGTGGGCGGCCATCACGAAAGTTGTAGGGTATAATGGTTTTACCTCACCCCGCTCAACATCTTTCAGGTATCCCGGACACTTCCTTTCCCGACTCTGTTTCAGAAAATTAGGGTCGGGTCTGTCACGGTCGCCGGTAAGCTGGATCGGGCTCAGGATGAAATATTCGGGATTGTCCTGTTGGATTCCGACAAGCCGGCCTATCGTGTCCGGATCGATCCAGGCATCCTGGTTCAGAAGGTACACGTAATCGCACCCCGCATCCATGGCGCGGCGGATACCCATATTATTTGCCCTGCCGAAGCCGAGATTCGCGCCTGTTTCGATCAACTCGACGCCGGGATATCTTTCACGAAGCGCCTCTACCGTGCCGTCCGTGGAACCGTTGTCCAAAACTATGGTCTTTACAGGAAGCTCCGAGGCCGCGATGCTGCCGAAACAGCGGTCCAGCCACCGCATACCATTGTAGGTGACCACTATAACATAAACATTCGGGTTATTCATACAGTATGGTTATATTTGGAACGGGAGCCGATTTGTCGGCTCCCGTTCCAAATATACGCTTTTCTGCCGATTATCAGTCCAACAGAAGTTCAAGAATTTTGATCGCCGCGGTCGAAACCGGGGTGCCCGGGCCGAAAATGGCGGCCGCACCGTCCTTGTAGAGCTGGACGTAGTCCTGCGCCGGAATAACTCCTCCCACGATGACCATGATGTCCTCGCGGCCCAATTTTTTGAGCTCGGCGATGATCTGCGGCACAAGCGTGAGGTGTCCGGCGGCCAGCGACGACACGCCCACGACGTGGACGTCGTTCTCGACAGCCTGACGCGCGGCCTCTTCCGGGGTCTGGAACAGCGGTCCCATATCCACGTCGAAGCCTATGTCTGCATAACCCGTCGCAACCACTTTGGCTCCGCGGTCGTGCCCGTCCTGACCGAGTTTCGCAACCATGATGCGCGGCTGCCTCCCCTCCTTCTTCGCGAATTTTTCTGCGAGGTCGCGGGCGTGCTGGAATGACTGGTCTGTTTTCACTTCCGAAGAATATACACCTGAAATTGAACGTATTACTGCTTTGTAGCGACCTGCGACCTCCTCGCAGGCATCGGATATCTCGCCCAGCGAAGCGCGCAGCCTTGCGGCCTCGACGGCGAGTTCCAGAAGGTTGCCTTTACCCGTGCGTGCGCATTCGGTTATGGCGGCGAGCGCTTTTTTGACGGCGGCGCCGTCGCGTCCCGCGCGGAGCTGCTGCAGGCGTTTGACCTGCGATTCGCGCACGGCGGTGTTGTCCACGGCGAGGATGTCGATCGGGTCCTCCTTTTCCAGGCGGAAACGGTTCAGGCCGACGATGATCTCCTCGCCCGAGTCGATACGCGCCTGCTTGCGTGCGGCGGCCTCCTCTATGCGCATTTTGGGAATACCGGTTTCGATAGCCTTGGCCATGCCGCCCAGCGATTCGATCTCCCGGATGTGCGCCCATGCTTTTTCGGCGATCGCGTCGGTCAGCGACTCGACGTAGTAGGAACCCGCCCACGGGTCCACCTCGCGGCAGATATCGGTCTCTTCCTGAATGTAAATCTGCGTGTTGCGGGCGATACGCGCCGAGAAATCGGTCGGCAGCGCGATCGCTTCGTCGAGGGCGTTGGTGTGCAGACTCTGGGTGTGCCCCAGGGCCGCGCCCATGGCCTCGATGGCGGTGCGGGCGACGTTGTTGAACGGGTCCTGCTCGGTGAGCGACCATCCCGAAGTCTGGGTGTGGGTGCGCAGGGCCAGCGATTTGGGATTCTTCGGGTTGAACTGCTTCACGATCTTGGCCCAGAGAAGGCGTGCTGCCCTCATCTTGGCGATCTCCATGAAGTGGTTCATGCCGAGTCCCCAAAAGAACGACAGGCGCGGCGCGAAAGCGTCGACGCTCATACCGGCGTTGATACCGGCGCGGAGGTACTCCAGACCGTCGGCCAGCGTATAGGCCAGCTCGATGTCGGCCGTAGCCCCGGCCTCCTGCATGTGGTAGCCCGAGATCGAGATCGAGTTGAATTTCGGCATATTCTTCGACGTGTATTCGAAGATGTCGGCGATGATCTTCATCGAGAATTCGGGCGGGTAGATATAGGTGTTGCGCACCATGAACTCCTTCAGTATGTCGTTCTGGATCGTACCGCTCAACTGGCCGAGCGTCGCGCCCTGCTCCATGCCGGCCACGATGTAGAACGCCAGCACGGGAAGCACCGCGCCGTTCATGGTC
>JAVBVG010000130.1:0-4905 GCA_031554415.1 Rikenellaceae bacterium
CGAAAGCATGGCGAAGACGCTGGTGCAGCAGATGAGGAAGATAGTCGGCGTGCTGAAGGCCGGATACTACACCGCCGAGGGACAGCTCTCGCAGGAGGTGGCGCTGTTCAAGGTGCGCAAGGAGGCTTTCCGCGGCGACACGCTCGAGCAGATCGGCCGCAAACACGCCTTCCGCATGCTGCAGATGAACGGCGAGTACGTCGTACTGCGCAAGAGCGGCTACAAGGAGGAGATCGACGCCATGCGCGACGAACTCAAGGAACGCGGACTGCTGATGGAACTTTCGCGTTCGGGCTCGATCATCCTGCACCGCGAGTCGGTCGAAGAGTCAATGACAGGAATTTTATAAATTCAGAATGTAAAAAATTAACTTCCTTGCCGTCTGCTTTAGCTGACGGATAACAAACAGTCGGTTTTTATCGGGCTTTAGCCCAACCGAAATTTAGGCTAAAGCCGAATGTTTTGAAAATATCCTAATCCGTTGGTTAAAACCAACGGCAATGAAATTTGTAATTTGTCGCTTTGACATGAAGAACTGATATAACATTAAATAACTTAAATTATTTTCCAAAACACACGTTAATATGGCTAAAATGAATTTTGGCGGCACGGTCGAAAACGTCGTCCTCCGCGAAGAGTTCCCCCTGAACAAGGCACTCGAAACACTGAAAAACGAAACCATCGCCGTCATCGGCTACGGCGTACAGGGCCCCGCCCAGTCGCAGAATTTGCGCGATAACGGTTTCAACGTGATCGTGGGCCAGGCTCCCCAGTTCAAAGCGGAATGGGACAAGGCGGTCGCCGACGGATGGGTTCCGGGCGAAACGCTTTTCCCGGTCGACGAAGCCGCCGCGAAAGGCAGCATCATACTCTTCCTGGTCAGCGATGCTGCCCAGATAGCCCTGTGGCCGACAGTTAAGGAAAACCTCGCTCCGGGCAAAGCGCTCTATTTTTCACACGGTTTCGGCATCACCTACGCCGAGCGCACGGGCATCGTCCCGCCGAAGGACGTCGACGTGATCCTCGTCGCTCCGAAAGGTTCGGGCACCTCGCTCCGCAGCCTCTTCCTCGCCGGCAAAGGCCTGAATTCCAGCTACGCGATCTTCCAGGACGCCACCGGCAAAGCCTACGACCGCGTGATCTCGGTCGGCATCGGCATCGGCTCGGGCTACCTGTTCGAAACCGATTTCAAGAAAGAGGTCTACTCCGACCTGACCGGCGAACGCGGCACGCTGATGGGCGCGATCCAGGGCATTTTCGCCGCCCAGTACGACGTTCTGCGCGAAAAGGGCCACTCGCCTTCGGAAGCGTTCAACGAAACTGTCGAGGAACTCACCCAGAGCCTTATGCCGCTCGTGGGCGAGAACGGCATGGACTGGATGTACGCCAACTGCTCGACCACGGCCCAAAGAGGCGCGCTCGACTGGTGGAGGCCTTTCCGCGACGCTACCCTGCCGGTTTTCCGCAAACTGTACGAAGAAGTAGCAGCCGGCCGCGAGGCCCAGAAGTCGATCGATTCGAACAGCAAGCCCGACTACCGCGAAAAGCTCAACGCCGAGCTGAAAGAGATGCGCGAAAGCGAAATGTGGCAGGCCGGTGCGGCCGTCCGCTCGCTCCGCCCCGAACGCAAAAAATAGTCGGGTCGGAACGCCAACAGCTAACTTCCTCCTCCTTTGGAGGGGTGCCCGCAGGGCGGGGTGGTTAGCAAGAAGAAAAACCGGTGGGATTTTTTCCCGCCGGTTTTTTGTTTACATAAAAAATTTTGCTTAACTTTATGAAATAAACCCCATTAATCCCTAAAACTTTAATGCTATGAAAAAGATCAATTACCTGATGCTTCTTTCCGGAGCCGCATTGCTGCTTACCGGATGTCCCCCTCCCGAAGACCCGGATCCTCCCAAGGGCGAATTCAAGAATCAAATCCTGTTCGACGGCACGGCCTACGAAATTACCGATGCCGGACGGGATTATGACGGTTTGTTGTATCTTTGGTTCGATTCCGGCGGCGAGGACATTGAAGCCTGGTTCGGACTGCCTGTCGAAGGGACTGACATTGCGTCATCCGGCACATTTACTTACGCCGGAGAGGGATCGGCTAATTACGGCGAACCCGGAACTTTCCCCGAGGGCGGATTCTATATCGAAGGCACTACGGATACCGGAGTGGTTTCCGGAATGGTAAAAGTCGATATATCGGGCGATACATACACAGTCGAAGCCGATTGCGTGTGCGAGGATGGTAAGAAACTCTCCGTTACATATAAAGGGGCCCTGCTGTACGACGGGCCTACCGGTACGACGACCTTCAGCGCTGCGGGTATGACTTTCGATATTGCCGGGGCAGAGATGTATCGCTATGCCAAAGGAGAGGACTTCGACAACCTTTACACCACTGAGATCGATATTCTTTCTGCCAACTCGAACAACTGGGAACAGAGCTTCTGGCTTGAATTGTATTTCTTCCATTCCGAAGCCGAACTTGCCGCCGGGACTTACGACGTATTGGACTTTTTTTCTGAGGGCGACCCGAATACCGTGTACGGATACTGTGATATATATGACGATAGCGCCGGTATAGAAATATCGGGCGAAATGTACGAGGGTAAAGTGAAGATCGCTGTTTCGAGCGATGTCTACACGATCACTTTCGAGGATGTCGTTTTATACACTGACGATGACGAGCTCGAAATAACGGGCGCTTATACCGGAACCCTGCAAATCGGGCAGGTGGATTCAAATCAGGCAAAGGCCACACCGGCAAAGTTTGACACGGCAAAGCCGACTCCGGCGAAATTGAAACTGCGGAAATAGTGCTGCCGATGCGCGCAAATAAAGAACCCGGCCTGCAAAGCCGGGTTCTTCTTTGGTATGGCAGTTTGTTTAGAACTGCACCACAGGAGCTGTTTCGGCGCCCTCGGCCGATTCGAAGTAGCCGTTGGCCTGGAATCCGAGCATCCGTGCGAACATGTTGTTCGGGAAACGGCGGAGCGACGTGTTGAAAGTCTGGACCGCCTCGTTGAAACGCTTGCGCTCGACGCTGATGCGGTTCTCGGTCCCCTCCAGCTGCGCCTGGAGCTCCAGGAAGTTCTGGTTGGCCTTCAGGTCGGGATAGTTCTCTGTTATCATCAGCAGCCGTCCGAGCGCCTGTGTCAGTTCGCCCTGCGCCGCCTGGTACTGCGCGATGGCCTCCGGAGAAAGGTTTTCGGGGTCTACCGTAACCTGGGTCGCCCGGGCGCGGGCGGCCACTACCCCTTCGAGGGTTTCGCTTTCGTGCGCCGCGTATCCCTTAACGGTGCTGACGAGGTTGGGGATGAGGTCGGCCCGGCGCTGGTACTGGTTCTCGACCTGCGCCCACGCCTGTTTGACGCCCTCTTCCTTTTTTACAAAACCGTTGTAGGCGGTCACGCCCCACAGCGCGATGAGAGCCACTACAACGATCACGACGATCCATGCTTTTTTCATAGTCTTTTATATTAAAATTGTTTATTCGGTCTTGTTCTGTTTTATGAGGCTGCCCGCCCCGCCTTTCGGGCACCCCTCCCCTCGGCGAAGCCGAGGTACTCCTCCTTCCAGAAGGAGGAGAGTTTTATTCATACCAGATCTACAAATTTTCAAATCGTTAGAACCCGCTGCGGGCGCCGCCTCCGCCGGACATTCCGCCTCCCCAGCTGCCGCCGCCTCCGCCGAATCCGCCACCGCGTCCACCGCCGAAACCGCCCATTCCGCCTCCGCCCATGATGATGCCGCCCCCGCCCGTGTTGCGGGTGTTGCGGCGTTTGAGCGTGTGGCCGCACTTCTTGCACCGGAAGGTGTTCTCGACCGTTTCGCTGTTGCGGGCGCGGCTCACCACCTCGCTCTTAACGAGTTTCAGACCGTTTTTCGTGTGGCAGGCGGGGCAGGTATTGACCTTGCGCCTGTATAATATCATCGCTATTGCCCCGCCGAACAAAGGTATGATGAAAAAGAGCAGAAAAAGCGCCGGCACGCCGTCTCCTTCCGCGGCCTGCAGTGCGCCGAGCTCTTCGGTATTGTTCATCAGAACGTTGTACACCGCCGTAACGCCTTCCAGAACCCCTTCGTCCCAGTTGCCGTCCCTGAGGTAAGGCACCATGTACGTCGTCTGGATGCGTTTGCAGAGCGCGTCCGGAAGGACCCCTTCGAGCCCGTAGCCCGTTTCGAACTGGATGTCGCGCTGCTCCCGCACGACGCTTATGACAAGGCCGTTGTCCCTGCCGCCCGTCCCGACTTTCCAGAGGTTGAGCACATTGTGGGCGAACATGTCGAGATCGTCGGGGTCGACCGCGCCGAGCATCAGAACCGCCACCTGGGCGATGTCTTTTTCCTTGAGTTCGAGGCACATTGCGTCGATCCGTTCGACCGTCGAGGGCGAAAGCAGGCCGTCGGGATCGGAAATGAAACGCCGGGCGTCCTGCAGCTGTACGTTGGGTACGGTCGCGGGCGTGTAGGCTTTTTGTGCGGAGAGCTGGACCGCCGCCAGCGCGGACAATATTATGAGAAGTAATTTTTTCGACATCGTAGTTTCGTATGGGCGCAAAGGTACGAAAAATTTACCATACGTTATATAAGGCGTAATTGTTTGCATTGGAAATGAGCCTGTAAATAGCATAATATCAATTAAATGCATATTGTTTGAATATTGTTGATATAGTCTGAATTTATGAATATTGAAAAACAATAAAAAAAATCAATTCGCAAAAACGCGAAAAAAGCGGAAAAACGGCCCGGATAGCGCCTAAAATGATGAAAACAGGTGAAAAAAGTGAGGATTATTTTTGACGGTAAAGAATTTTGCGTATCTTTGCGGGCCGTTTTTTATTAACGGATACGGGATAAACAGTTAAAAACAAAGGACAAAACAAGACAAAATGCCAACTATTCAGCAGT
>JAVBVG010000099.1:0-14202 GCA_031554415.1 Rikenellaceae bacterium
ATGGTTGGGGAGCCCGACATTATGTCGCCGTCGGCGTTCCGACCGCTCGACATAGAGCTCGACCTGTCGCTGGCACGCGGATTGAACTACTACACCGGCACGATCTTCGAGGTCAAGGCTCGCGATTTCGCCATCGGAAGCGTCTGCGGCGGAGGGCGTTACGACGACCTGACCGGGATTTTCGGGATGCCCGGGGTTTCGGGCGTGGGCATTTCATTCGGGGCCGACCGCATCTACGACGTGATGTCGGGCCTGGGGCTTTTTCCCGAGGAGGCGATGATCGGCACGCGCGTCATTTTCCTCAATTTCGGGGGTGCGGAGGAGATGCAGTCGCTGAAATTGCTCTCGCAGTTGAGGCGCGGGGGCGTGGCGGCCGAGATCTATCCCGACGCCTCGAAGATGAAAAAGCAGATGGATTACGCCAACCGCCGCGAGATTCCGTTCGTCGCGATAATCGGCGAGAGTGAGCTTGCGGAAGGGGTTGCGACAGTGAAAGATATGCGTTCGGGCGAGCAGCAAAAATTAGCGTTCGACCGACTCGCGGAAATGTTTAAATGAAAGATGAAAGATGAAAGATGAAAAATTGCGGTGCAAGCGCAGCTTGCATTTTTATTATTTAAATAAAATTGGACTGCGGCATGCGCCGCTCCTAAATCTTTCATCTTTCATCTTTCATCTTTCATTACTCCTGTTCGTGGCCCTGCCATTTGCCGCCTCTGCCCAGAAGGTGAAGCACCCCACGCAGCAGGAGTTGCTCGAAATGGTGTCGCAGCAGCAGAAACTCAACGAGTTCTACCGCATTCTGGGCGGGAACTACCTCGACACGATAAACTATTCGGCCGTAGTCGAAAAGGGCATCGTGAGCATGCTGGCCGAGCTCGACCCGCACTCGGTCTATATGACCGCGGCCGAGCTCAAGGCTTCGAGGGAGGACCTGGGGGGCAGTTTCAGCGGCATCGGGGTCGAGTTCAACGTGCTTAACGACACGATAATAGTGGTCAACACCATCGCCGGCGGTCCAGCCGAAAGGGTGGGTGTTATGCCCAACGACCGGATCGTTACGATCGACGGCAAGAGCTCGATCGGCATGAAGCGCACCGACGTGCCCAAATACCTGCGCGGACCGCGCGGGACCAAGGTCGACATCTCGGTCTACAGGCGCGGCGCGGAGGGACCGCTCGATTTCACCATCACGCGCGACAACATTCCCGTCAACACCGTGGACGCCGCCTACAAGGTCGACGGCTCGACCGGCTACATCAAGGTCAACCGCTTCGGGGCGACGACCGGCAGCGAGTTCGCCGAGGCTTTCGCTAAATTCGGCGAGGTCGACGGCCTGATAGTAGACCTGCGCGGAAACGGGGGCGGATATCTGCCCGAGGCGATCCGCATGAGCGAATTCTTCCTCGACAAGGGCGACCTGATCGTTTCGACCGAGGGCAATATGTATCCCACCCAGACCTATTCCGCCGCCCGCACCGGGCAATACAATAAAGGTCGCCTGATAGTGCTGGTCGACGAATCATCGGCTTCGGCGAGCGAGATCGTCGCGGGGGCGGTGCAGGATTGGGACAGGGGCGTCATAGTGGGCCGCCCGACGTTCGGCAAGGGGCTGGTCCAGAGGGAATTCGGTCTCGAGGACGGTTCGGCCCTGCGCATCACCATATCGAAATACCTGACGCCCACGGGCCGCGCCATACAGCGTCCCTACGAGCGCGGCCACAAGGAGGAGTATTACGAGGATTACGTCCGCCGCTACAACGGCCTCGCGCAGGACACCCTCGACACGACGGGGCCGGAATACCACACACTTAAAACCGGCCGTCCCGTTTACGGGGGCGGCGGCATCTACCCCGACGTCTATGTGGCTTCCGACACAACGGGCTATTCGGCCTACTGGGCGAAACTGGTTCGCAGCGGACAGCTCCACGAATTCATACAGACCTATCTCGACACCAACCGCGCGCGGCTTGCCGCGGAGTATCCCTCCTTCGACGACTATCTCGACGGGTTCGACGGGGCGTCGCTCATTCCGCAGCTGGCGGATTTCGCGGCCGCCCGCGGCACCGAACGCGACGAGGAGGGGCTTGCAACTTCCCGCAGCTGGCTCTCGACGCAACTCAAGGCCCTGATCGCCCAGCGGCTTTGGGACACGACGGCATATTACCGCGTTACGCATGGGGAGATAGACGAGGTTTTCAAAGAGGCTTACGGAATGATGCTGCGCTGGGGCGACACGACGAAAGCGAAGATGCCGTTCACGCCCGTCTCCTCCGAACTGATACAGAGGCTCTCCGCAGATTAAAAACCGAAAAATTTATTTGGTAGGTTTAAATAAATTCCTAAATTTGCAGAATATGACCCCCCCTCCCCAAGACACTGTCTTTTCTCGGGCGGGTTTTTGGATGACCGGATTTCCACAATTAACCTAAAACTCTTACCAGACGCTTAGAGACCATGGAAGATGGATTTGACTTTCGCCGCGACGAAAGCGAACAGGGCGAGGATGTCTATTCAAAAGTCGTAAGGGCCGGAAGGCGCACCTATTTTTTTGATGTTAAGGCAACGCGTAACGACGACTATTACCTTACCATCACGGAATCGCGCAAGAAGACCAACCGCGACGGCAGCTCGGTGTTCGAAAAGAACAAGATCTATCTCTACAAGGAGGATTTCGCAAAATTCGCCGACGGTTTCGGGGATGCGGTAGGCTTCATCAAGAGGAGCAAACCCGATTTTTTCGAGCGGGAGGCAAAAGCCGCAGAAAATGCGTCGCTGGACGCGGAGTTCGACAAACTCTAAACAGGCAGGGCCAAACTTTAAAGTTTGGCCCTTTTTAATTGACAATATTTTTTTTCACAAGCGTCAGCTTGTGTGTGAATCCCACTTTTCAAAAAGCGTAAGTGCAGCCGAAGCCTAAGGTGGAAGTCGCCATGTGCGATAGCTCCGTGTTAGCTCAAGGCGTACCACTTTAGGCGAGGCGGAGTAGATTTTTGGAAGGTGGGCCAGTTTTTGCTTCTTTTTGCTGGCCAAAAAGAAGTTAAAGAAACGACTTATATATCAATAGAACACCGGCGCGGCATAGTATTGCGTCCTCCACTGCCGCGAGAAGGGGTCGTATTCGCGGAAAGCGCCCCCCTCGACCCCGAAATGCTCGCTTATCTTCACCTCGATCGTCCCGCCGAACGAAGTTCCGGGGTACATCCCCATCGGCAGGGTCTGCGGACGGTTGGAATATATCGAATAGTGCCCGTAGGCATTCAGAAAGAGCCTTTCCGCCAACTGTATCCGCGCCTTGCCCGACACGCCGAAGTCCTTGAACCGCGTCATGTGGAGCATATTGTCCGAGGCGTAGACGCCTCCGTAGAGCGTCAGCCATTCGGTCGGGGCGTAGCTCGTGCCGAGCGAAACGGAGTTCGAAAAGCCGAAAGAGGTATATGTCTGGAGCGAACCCGTCAGGCCGAGCCCGAAATCGCCTCTGCCATAAAGCGGCATATACCCCCTGCTGTCGAGCAACATGTAGTCCCTGGTCATGCTGGCGGCGGGAACGGTGAGCCCGTACTGCCGCTGGAAAATATTGTATGAAACGAAACTTTCGAGTTCCGGAAGCAGGGGTTTCATGGTTACCGGCAGCTGCATGGGGGGCATCGTGAGTGGTCTGAAAGTGCCGGTAAGAGAGTAATCCGGGCCGTAGTCAATATCGGGCAGCCCCTCCTGGGCCTTTGCGCCCAAAGGGATAATCAGCAATAATATAGCAAAGAGGGCCCGTTTCATGGGATGCGACATTTTGCTAAAGATACGAAAAAAACAGGAATTGCTGCTATTTCACCTCGAAAACCGCATTGTCGGGGACGGAGCAGTAGGAGAGGGCGTCGGAATCGAAACCGGGCCGGACGTAGATAACCAGGTCGTCGGCATTGCCGCGGCACGAGAGCGACATGAGGGAGGTGTTGCGGCTGATGTCGAGCACCATAAGGAGATTGTCGGCGCACTCCAGCAGTGTGAGCTTCGTGTTCGCCGAGATATTCATCTCTTCGATGCTGTTGGCGGCGACGTCGAGCGACCGCAGCGCGGTGAAACAGTGGATGCCTTCAAGCGACTCCACCCCCGCATTGCCGAGGTCGATCCCGGTAACCTTCGCCGCTTCGACCTTGGAGAAATATCCGTCGCCGTTGAAGTCGAAATCGGCCTGGCAGTACGCCATGAACACGGGATCGGCGATGAACGGGTCGGGGGTGTAGGGCAGGGTTTCTTTACGCACGCAGCCGGCCGCCGCGAACACCAGAAACGCCGCTATGTATAATCTCGCCCCCAAAATATTCTATTCCGGTTTAACTGTGCGGAGGAAAAGTTCGTCCAACTGCGACCGGTCGATTGCCGCCGGGGCGTCGATCATCACGTCGCGTCCCGAGTTGTTCTTCGGGAAAGCTATGTAGTCGCGTATGGAGTCCGCGCCGCCGAACAGCGATGCGAAACGGTCGAAACCGAACGCGATGCCTCCGTGGGGAGGCGCGCCGTAGCGGAAAGCGTTCATCAGGAACCCGAACTGCTCCTGCGCCTTTTCGGGGGTGAAACCGAGCAGGCGGAACATCTGGGCCTGCAGCCCGGAATCGAAGATACGGATCGAGCCGCCGCCCACTTCGACCCCGTTCACCACGAAGTCGTAGGCGTTTGCGCGCACCGCTCCCGGATCGCTTTCTAAAAGTGCGATGTCTTCGGGTTTGGGCGATGTGAAGGGGTGGTGCATGGCGTAGAAGCGCTGCGTTTCGTCGTCCCACTCCAGCAGCGGGAAGTCTACCACCCACAGGGGGACGAATTTCGATTTGTCGCGAAGTCCGAGGCGCGCGCCCAGTTCGAGGCGCAGTTCGCTCAGCACGGTCAGCGAACGGCGCCGCTCGCCGCTCACGACGAATATCATGTCGCCGGCCTTCGCACCGAGTTCGGCCGCCCACGCGGCTAAGTCTTCGGGCGTGTAGAATTTGTCGATGCTCGAACGGATGCTGCCGTCCTCCTCCATGCGTATCCACACGAGCCCCTTCGCGCCGATCTGCGGGCGCTTGACGTATTCGGTCAGCTCGTCGATCTGTTTGCGGGTGAACGACGCGCACCCCTCGGCGGCGATGGCGCCTATGTATTCCGCATCGTCGAATATCGAAAAGCCGCGGCCTTTCGCCATCGCGGTCAGCTCGTGTATCTCCATTCCGAAACGCAGGTCGGGCTTGTCGTTGCCGTAGCGGGCCATCGCCTCTGACCAGGTCATTCTCGGGAACCGCCCCTCGAACTCCACGCCCAGCGTTTCCCGGAACATGAATTTGGCCATGCGTTCGAAAGTGTCGAGCACGTCGTCCTGCTCGACGAACGACATTTCGCAGTCGATCTGCGTGAATTCCGGCTGTCGGTCGGCCCTCAGGTCCTCGTCGCGGAAACAGCGCACGATCTGGAAATATTTGTCGTACCCGGCCACCATCAGCAGCTGTTTGAAGGTCTGCGGAGACTGCGGCAGGGCGTAAAATTCATTGGGGTTCATGCGGCTGGGCACCACGAAGTCGCGCGCCCCCTCAGGAGTCGATTTTATGAGGAACGGGGTCTCTATCTCGAGGAAGCCTTCGCCGTCGAGGAAACGCCTCGCCGACTGCGCCATCCGGTGGCGGAGCATGATGTTCCGCTGGAGCGGCGCACGGCGCAGGTCGAGGTAGCGATACTTCATCCGCAGGTCGTCGCCGCCGTCCGATATCTCCTCGATGGTGAACGGGGGAACGTCCGAGCGGCTCAATATTTTCAGCTCCGAAAGGGCGATCTCGATATCGCCGGTAGGCATTTTGGGGTTCTTCGACGAACGCTCGACCACCTTCCCGACGGCCTGGATGACGAATTCGCGTCCCAGAGAGTCGGCCATATCCTTGACCTCCGCCGGTGCGTGTTCGTCGGCCACGAGCTGCGTGATGCCGTAGCGGTCGCGCAGGTCGATGAAGGTCATCGCTCCCAGGTTGCGTACTTTCTGCACCCATCCGGCGAGGGTGACGGTTTCGTTGAGGTTCGCGGCGCGAAGTTCGCCGCAGTTGTGGCTTCTATACATAATATCGAATGAAGAATGAAGAGTGAAGAATGAAGAATGAAAAGCCGCAAAGCGGAGTTTTGCACCTCAATTCATAATCCATAATTCATAATTCATAATTATTTGTTTTAATTTTACGTCCCACAAAGATATGTTTTATATGGAAATAGATACGAGGCAGGACGAATTTTTTATGCGTGCGGCAATTAACGAGGCGCACGAGGCGTTACATAGGGGAGAGGTACCCATCGGAGCGGTGGTCGTTTGCGGCGGCGCGGTGGCCGGCAGGGGGCACAACCTTGTCGAAACGCTTTCGGACGCGACGGCGCACGCCGAGATGCAGGCCATCACGGCGGCATCGTCTGCCGTCGGTGGCAAGTACCTGGACGACTGCACTCTGTATGTGACCGTCGAGCCCTGCGTGATGTGCGCCGGGGCCATAGCCTGGAGCCGGCTGGGGCGCTTGGTTTACGGCGCGGCCGATCCGAAACGCGGTTTTATGAGGCACGGCATGGAGCTGCTGCACCCGAAAACCGAAGTGACGGCGGGCGTTCTGGAGGCCGAATGTTCGGAACCCGTAACGGCATTTTTTCAGAAATTGCGCGCATAGTGGTTTGGAATTATGGAAAATAGTATATTTTTGCATCAACACTAAAAAACGTCTATTAATTATGAACAGGATCAAAATTATTCTGGCCGCTTTTGCACTCGTTGCCGCGGGAACCGTTTCAGCGCAGACACTTACCGATGTGAACGCCAAATTCACGGAGGCTGCGACCGCCATGCAGGCCAAGGATTTCAACAAGGCGATTCCACTTTTCGAGCAGGTGATAGATGAAGGACTGGATATCGAAGGCGCCGAGAGCCTCGTCGCGGGTGCCAAGAAGTACCTTCCGCAGGCGGTATTCGTCAGCGGCGGGATGGCGTTCCAGCAGGATAAGCTCGACGTGGCGCTGGCGAACTTCACCAAAGCCGCCGACCTTGCCGAACTTTACGGCGAGGTGGGCATACTGACCAACGCCCGGTCGTGGATAGGCAAGACCGTTATGAAGCAGGGCGCCGACGCCTTCAACAATAAGGATTACGCGGCCGCCGCAGCCATTTTCCAGAAGGGCTACGATGCGAATCCCAACGATATGGACGTCGCGCTGAACCTTGCTATGAGCTACAGCGAACTCAAAGAGTATGACAAAGGCAACGAGGTCTACAATGGTATAATCGCGCTCGAAGGGCAGGACCCCCGTTTCGACGAAGCCGTCGCCACGGCCAAAGAGCAGTTCACCAATTACAATATGTTCCGTGCGTCTGAATGCGCCCAGAACAAGGACTACGCCGGTGCGCTTACCGCGGCCGACGACGTTCTTTCCGTCATTCCGAACAGCCCCGAGGCATCCATGCTGCGCCTTCAGACCTTCAACAGCCAGAAAGACTACAACAGGGTGATCGAATTCGGCGACGCGACGGCGGCGCTGCAAACCGATCCCGAACAGCAGTCCAGCGCCAACTTCCTTGTCGGCGCGGCTTTCCAGAACAAGGAAAATTACGCCAAGGCCATCGAATACTACAAGAAGGTGACGGCTGGTGCGAATGCCGAAACCGCCAAAGCGCAGATAACGGAACTTGCAAAACTGAATAAGTAGTTTTGCTGTGATACCGCACGAAAGACCGGCCCTCACGAGCCGGTCTTTTTTCTTTAGTTACCTCCCTCGCAACCGAGGAACGAAACAGGAGCAGAGGCCGCAAGCGGACTATGCCCTGTAAGGACGAGGAAGGCAAGCGCAGCGATGCCAAAGCGAGGGGGAGGTGGTCCGCAATTCATAATCCATAATCCATAATTCATAATTCATAATTCATAATTCATAACTCCTTTTGCTATCTTTGCGGAAGAATGGGCTCCCATACCAAAATAGAACTTCTTGCTCCGGCACGCGACCTGACCGCCGGTATCGCCGCCGTGGATTGCGGGGCCGACGCCGTCTACATAGGGGCCCCCAGTTTCGGCGCGCGCCGTGCGGCGGGGAATCCGATCGCCGACATCGCCCGCCTTGTCCACTACGCCCACCTTTTCGGGGTCCGCGTCTACGCCACGCTCAACACGATCCTCTTGGACGAAGAGCTGGGCAGGGCCGAGGGCACCGCGCGTAAACTCCTGGAGGCGGGCGTCGACGCGCTTATCGTCCAGGATATGTCCTGGCTGCGGATGGGGCTGGGCAGGGTGGAATTCCACGCCTCGACCCAGACCTCGGTCATCCGGCCCGAAGACGCGGCTTTTCTCGGCCGCGCGGGTTTCCGCCGCCTGATCCTAGAACGCAACCTGTCGCTCGACGGGATAAAAGCGATCCGGGCTGCGACCGACGCCGAGCTCGAAGTCTTTATCCACGGGGCGATCTGCGTGTGCTACAGCGGCCGCTGTTTCATGAGCCGTTCGACGGGCCCCCGCAGCGGCAACCGCGGCGAATGCAGCCAGCCCTGCCGCCTTTCCTACGACCTTACCGACGGCGCCGGCAATGCCGTTATAAAGGGCAAACATCTGCTTTCGGTGCGCGACCTGGACCTCTCGGGGCACATTCCGGAGCTGCTGGACGCCGGGGTAACCTCGTTCAAGATCGAGGGGCGGCTCAAAGACACTTCCTATATCCGTAACACGGTCAGCCACTACCGCGGCCTGATCGACAAGGCTCTCGCGGTCCGTCCCCATTTGCAGAGGGCGTCGGCCGGGGCAAGCGAACCCGATTTCACGCCCGACCCCTCGAAGAGCTTCACGCGCGGGGCGACCGACTATTTTTTCAACGGGCAGGTCCGGGGCGTGGCTTCGTTCGACACCCCTAAGTCGGTGGGCGCCCCGGTTGGAAAAGTGGACGCGGCAGGCGCCGGGTGGTTCACGCTGAAAGGGACGAAAGAGACGCTCGCGCCCGGCGACGGAATATGTTTTTTAGCAGGTAGCGAGCTTCTCGGCACAAATATAAACCGCGTCGATGGAGGCCGCGTTTTCTCGAATAAGATGGAGGGGATCGCCCCCGGAACCGAAGTTTACCGCAACTACGACCACGTTTTCACGCGCGCCCTGGATCGCAGCCGCACCCGCCGCCGGATAGCGGTGCAGGCCGACGCCTCGATGGAACCAGGTCGGCTGACTGTAGTGTTTACCGACGAAACCGGGCTGTCTGCGTCCGTGTCGCGCGAAGAGGCGTTCGACAGGGCGAAAGACCCCGAAAAAATGTCGGCCCTGCTCCGCGCGCAGCTTTCGAAAAGCGGCGACACGATATTCGACGTTACGGATGTCGCGGTTGCCGGGGAGGTGCTGTTTGCGCCCGTTTCGATGCTTGCCGAGGTGCGGCGCGAGGGGTTGCAGAGGCTGCTGGAGATGCGCGAGGAGTTGATTCCGGAACGCCATCCGGTTAAAGAATATAAGTCGGTTAAATTTCCCCGCGCACGGATCGCCGCCAGCGAAAATGTTACCAACCGCCTTGCGGAACTGTTTTACCGCGACCACGGTGTGAAAGAGATAGAACCCGGACTCGATCTGCGTCCTTCGATGGACGGCGAGGCGGTTATGCGAACCCGCTACTGCATCCGGCGCGAGATCGGCGAGTGCCTGCTCGAAAAACCGAAACTGAAAGGGGACCTTTGGCTCACCCGCGGCGGTGTCCGCTACCGCCTCGATTTCGACTGCGCGGCCTGCGAAATGGCGGTAACGACCGCGGCGGATTTTTCAGCATCGTCATTGCGAACGGAATGTAATGAAGTGAAGCAATCCAGTTCAGTCCAAAAATTTGAAGTATGGAAGGCCTTGAATTGTTGCAGCCGCAACTGGCTGATTACGAACTGATAGACTCCGGCAACTTCGCCAAACTCGAACGTTTCGGCGGCCGTGTTACCGCGCGTCCCGAACCGCAGGCCATCTGGCGCAAAAGCCTTTCCGAAGAGGACTGGGCACGCCTTGCCGACGCGGCTTTTCGCCGGGACGAGCGCAGCGAGGAGCGCGGTCAGTGGATTCCCAAGCCCGGTATGCCCGAACGCTGGACGATGCGTTACGACTATAAAGATATGCACCTTGTGATGCGCCTGGCGCTCACCGGTTTCAAGCATGTGGGCGTTTTTCCAGAGCAGGCCGCGAACTGGAACTTCATCTACGACACGCTGCGGTCGATGCCGGGCGGCGGCGCGGGGGCGCAGGTGCTGAATCTTTTCGCCTACACGGGCGGCGCGTCGCTGGCGGCCCGGAGCGCGGGGGCCGACGTCACGCACGTCGATTCGGTGAAGCAGACGGTGAACTGGGCGAATGATAACATGGTCTTGAGCGGTTTGGACGGCATCCGCTGGATAGTCGACGACGCGCTGAAATTCGTGCAGCGCGAGGTCAGGCGCGAACGCCTTTACGACGGGATCGTGCTCGACCCTCCGGCTTACGGACGCGGTCCCGACGGCGAAAAATGGGTGCTGGAGCAGAATATCGATGAGATGCTGTCGCTGTGCGCACGGCTGCTGAAACCCCACGGTTTCCTTATCCTGAATCTCTATTCTATGGGGCTTTCGGCGCTGTTGGCGCGTACGGCGGTGCACCAGCTTTTCGGCATTCCGGCGCAGGAGCGGTTCGGCGAGCTTTATTTCACCGACAAAGCCGGCAAAGAGCTTCCCTTAGGCGTCTATTACCGCTTTATAAGGTAGTTTTCGTGAAAAACTGGCACCTGCTGCGTGATGCTTAAAGTTGAAATCCTCACATACGCTCAGTATGCTGCGGTTTCAACTTCATCGCAAGCCTTGCATCTGCCCATTTTTGACGAAAACAGCGAAAAATTCCTAATTCCTAATTCCTAATTGAATAACTATCTGCCACATTTTTCCGGCGGCGCGGGTGAAGGCTATGGCTGTATGGCCGCCCTCGCGGACACCCAACTGGCGGGCGATGTCGGCGGACGAAAGCGGGAAGTTGCGTTTCAGGATGTCGATATTTTTTACGCCCGATTCTTTGAGGCGGCGTTTCAAATCTTTAGGGTCGAAAGGCTCCATCGATTTTATTTCCAGCGCTTTGCCCATGATGCTCACGGGCTCCGCGGTCGAAAAAGCGTAGCCGTTGTCGGAGTCGATCCAGAAGCCGCGCTCCGAAAAATACCTTTGCGCCAGCCGCCCCTTTTGCAGCGCCACGTCCGGCACGACCAGCCAGCGGTATTGTTGGGGAGAGAAAGAAAATTCTTCTCCTTGATAAGGAGGAGTACCCTCGCAAAGCGATGGTGAGGTGGCAGATGTAAGTGAGCCTGCAAAAGTATACTCCGCCTCGTCCAAACCTATCGCAACGGCCGCAACAGCCGGATTTTCAATATCCCCGGATACCTCCGCGACGATCTCCTTGCATTCCCCTCCGAGCGAAACCACCTCGGCGCGCGCGTGGGTCCCGAAAACGCGGAAAACCTCGTCGACGTCGAACAGCGGCGAGAGTTTCACCACAAGGCGCGGCGCGATGCGGCGCAACTGCGGCATCAGCGCGGCGATATCGGGCGAGCAATCTTCTATCCGGACCATCTTTTTTCCTTTGGCGCCGCGGCGGTCGGGATCTGCGTAGACAAGGTCGGCCGCACCCGCGAAACCGGCAAGGAACTCCTCCGCCGAAGAGTTCACCACCTCGATATTTTCAGCGCCGAGCCTGCGGAAGTTTTCGTGCGCCATGGCGGCGAGTTCCGGGTTGCGCTCGACGGAAATAACCCGACGGAATTTCTTCGAAAGCCAAAGCGAATCGACTCCCAACCCGCACGTGAGGTCGATGCACAGGCCGCCGGAGTAGTTTTTCCGTGCGGCGGTCTCCTCACTCGACGACTGTTCGAAAGCCAGCGGAGGGATCACGCACCGCGCCTCGTAATACGACGGCAGTTTCCGCCGCGCGCGCTGAAGATATTTCACTTGTGAGGCGACGATGGAGGCGTGGGGCAGCTTTTTATCCAGCGCTATGCGCACCGGATCGCGGCCGAGGTTCTCTTCGACCGTGCGGCGGAATTCGTCGGAAAAAAGTATTTCGAGGTTGCTCATAACGGTATGGTAAACGGTTTTTCCTTATGCGGACGCGAGTAAAACCACGCCGTAAAGATAATCATAACGGCATAAACCGCGAAAACCCACCCCGTCGGAAGCGTATATTCGACCGCCGCCCCGGGAACGCCCGCGACGAGTGAGACCACCTTGTTCTGAACCCACGCCGGACCGCCGACAAGCCACCTGAAAACAGGCTCCAGGAACGGTATGGGCGCGATTATCCACACGAGCGAGAATATCACGACCAGATGCGCCGTCAGAATGACCACTGGATTGAGGACGATCCCCGCGGGCGAAAACACCCCGAAGGTGTGCGACACGAGCGGCATGGTCGCAACGGAGGCCGTGAGCCCCACGATCAGCACCGCCCACAGCGCGTTGAGAACTTTCCAGCGGCTTTCCAGGATGCGGTACAGCGGCCCGAACCAAGCCATGATGGCCGCCACGGCGATGAACGACAACTGGAAACTGATGTCGAAAAGCATCCCCGGACTTATTGCAAGCATGATTATGGCCGTCCCGCACATGATATTTACGGGGCTTCGCGTGGCCGACATCGCAAGCGCCGCCTGCGCCCCCGTGAACATGAACGCCGCCCTCATCACTGACGGCGACATTCCCGTCAGCGCCGCGTAGAGCCATATAACGATGACAGCCAGCACGTTTTTCACGATGTGGCCGCGCCTGAAAAGCGGCAGCAGATACAGCAAAACGTTGACCAGCATAAAGACGATCCCGACATGGAGCCCCGAAACGGCCAGCAGGTGCGACGCCCCGGTGCGGGCGTAAGATTTTCGCAGCGAGGGTGTTATGCCGCCGCGGTCGCCGGTAGTCATGGCCGCCGCGACCGAAAGTTCGTCCGTCCCGGCCTTCAGCCTCATGAGCCTTTCCGTCGCACCGCGCTGCATCTTTTTGATTCCGGCCGCGAAACTTTTTGTCCGGACCGGCGGCATCACGACCTTTGAATATTCTGATATATAGGTTTTTCCGGTGTAGCCGCGCGCCCGCATCAGGCGGCTGTAGCTGCCGGCCGTGTCGCTTACCGGATTGACGTAACCCCTGAAAACCAGCCTGTCGCCCGGCAAAAAACGGTACATCGTGTCGAACGAAACCAGCAGTTTTTCGCCGCTGCGCTGCCAATCGCCGGTTTCAGTCCTGAAGCGTCCGGCAATGGCAGAGGTTCGGGCATTTCGTCCGCCTCTGTATGTGGGATTGTCTGTTATCTGCGCCTCGACCCAAATCCTTTCGCCCTGCGGAATCACCGCTTGCGTCGTGTGCGCACACATGACCGCCGCGCCGAAGAAAAAAATCGCAAGATTCAGGTAGAGCGTCGGGATATTTTGCCGTTTCCGGGCCAGGAAAGCCACCGTGCCGCAGACAACGGCCGCGATTATCCAGACATAAACGGGAATGCCGATGAATGCTCCGGCAGTAATTCCGGGCATCATCGGCACCAGCGCCCGCAGCAGCGGGACGGTTTTCAGCTTGTCGGAAAAGGTCGTTTGGTCAGCAGACATTCGGCTCTGTAAAAAAGAGCCCCCGGTTGCCTACCGAGTCTCACGTCAAATAGGCATAAAGGATATGACAAGTCACAATCACAACCGAGGGCAATCCTCGTTTGTGACCTATCATATCAAAATGTATGTCTATTCAGTTAACCGTGTGAGACTCGGTGATGCAAAGATAGAAAAGTATCGTTTATTAACTTCTTTTTGGCCAGCAAAAAGAAGCAAAAACTGGCCGAGGTTCCAAAAAGCTACTTCGTTTTGTCTAAAATGGTACAGCCTTGAGTTGCACACATGGCTGAATTCCATTTTAGCCTGCAACTACGTTTAACGCTTTTTGAAAGCTCGGATTTTTATGCACGGCTTACGACCGTGAAATAAAGAAGCGGAATGTTTTTATACAAGCGTCAGATTATGCAGAAAAATCTTTTAAAATATAAGGAGGATGCCTTTATCTTTAAACCGCCGCCGGCGTTCCGGCTACCGCCCCCAGGATTCGCGGTCGAGGCTGCGGTAGTTGATGGCTTCGGCGATGTGGCCCGTCGTGATGTCCCCGGCTCCGGCAAGGTCGGCGATCGTGCGCGCGACCTTGATGATGCGGTCGTAGGCGCGGGCCGA
>JAVBVG010000125.1:0-10658 GCA_031554415.1 Rikenellaceae bacterium
GATACGCCGCATGAAGCGCCGGGCGGAGGTTTTCGCGGCGGGGGAGTACGACGTCGCGGTGTCGCCGGAAGTACACGCCCCTTTCTCGTTCCTGCAGACGGTCTACATAGGGCAGGAAACGCCGCCGGACGAGATGCGGCAGATAATCCTGCACGAAACCAGCCATATACGCCACCGTCATTCGGTGGAAAAGATAATCATGGAAACGCTCAAGACGCTCATGTGGTTCAACCCTTTCGCATGGATCGCGTCGCGCCTGCTGAACGAAGTGCACGAGTTCGAGGCCGACAGGGATGTGCTGCATGGAGGATGCACCGTCGAAGAGTACCTGCCCGTGATCTTCCGCCAGGTCTTCGGATACATTCCGGAAATATCCACGGGACTCGGCAATTCACTAACTAAAAAACGATTCGAAATGATGACTAAAAAATTGAAACACGGCAGGTACAGCTGGCTGCGTGCGGCGGGAGTACTGCCCGTAGCCGCCGGGATGCTGATGCTGTTCGGATTTACGCACCGCCCGCCGGAGATCGTAACGCAGCAGCCCGAAAAGAAAGAAGTTCCCGCCGCTACCGCCCCTCGGAAAGCGGAGAGCGATACGACCTATGCGAAAGAAAATATTACCGTTGCGGGGTATGGAACGATGTCGAAAACAACAGGCGAAGTAAAAAAAATCGCTATAAAAGGCGATATGCCGGATAGTGTATTCATTTGGATAGCAGGCGAAAATCCGCATGAACTGAAGGGCAGCCTGAACGATCTCGACCCGAACCTGATAAAATCCATTTCGGTCCTGAAGGACGGCAACTATCCCGACGAGGTCCGCGAGGCGATGGGTGGCCGCAAGGTCAAGGGCGTCATGATCATCGAGCCGAAAGACGCTAATACGATAAATATCGCAACGGACGGAAAGATGGTATCGGACGGCAAGAGCCTTACATTATACCCCGACAAATCGCTTCAGGTCGCAGGAGGCAAGCCCTTCATATGGATAGCCGGTGAAAAGCGGGAGATCACGTCGGAGGAGCTAAACACGATCGATCCGAATGCGATCGAGTCGGTGTCGGTGCTGAAAAACGGCAGCAACTACCCCGAAGAGATCGCAAAGGCTATCAGCGGCCGAAAATTCGACGGGGTGGTAATTATCGAAATGAAGAAGTAAATCTTTCGCAAAACTCATTAAAATAACAAAGAAGCCGTCTCAAATCAACATTGAGGCGGCTTCATTATTTTGTAGGATTTTTTTGGTTTTGGGGATTCTTTTTTTTTTGGGCAATGGCTATACCTTTGCTAAAACCATCTTTGAGAGAGCCATCTTGGAGATGTTGTGGGCTATGACGAGCAGCCCGAACTCGGTGCCGACTTTTTCGAGCCCGCGGCATAGGAAGCGTCGGAAGGCTTTATTGGCCTTGAGGTTGGCGAAGGCCTGTTCGACCTGCGCGGGGCGGGCGCTGCGGTGGGCCAGGCCTTCGGGCGAGGTGAGCAGGCCGCGCACGCGGGCTTTGTGGCGTTCAAGGTTGTGGTTGACTGCGATCACACGCTCGCCTGCCGCCTTGTGGCACATTCCCCGCAGAGGACACCCTGCGCATCGGTGCGCACGGTACCGGGTAATGGTCTGCATGAAGCCGTTGGCTGTCTCTTCCCGGCTTTCACTCACACGTTCCATTCGCTGGCCCATCGGGCAGAAGTAGCACTCCCGCTCTGAATCGTAGTGCAGGTTCTCGCGGCGAAAGGGGTCTTCGCGCAGCTTGCGTTTCTGCTCCTTGTGGAAGTAGTTGTACTTGACAAAGGGAGTGATGTGGTTCTCTTCTGCGAACTCGTAGTTCTCCTCCGAGCCGTAACTCTTCTCTATACCTTTCAGGTTAAGACGGTCTACAACCGCGTTGACCACACGAACCGGATCTGCGGCCGGGATCAACTCTTCCAGGCTCGGTGGCAGCAGCGACAGCTGACTCTGGTCGTACTTCTTGAAGGACACAGCAATCACCTTTATATCAATGTTATAAAGATACACAGTATCCCGCAGATATCAAAGATGACAAATAAAAGCAGCGTGGAACCCGGACGGTTCCACGCTGCTTTTGTGATTTTTAAAGGAAAAACTATTTCTTTGCGGGAGCAGGTGCGGCAGCTGTTGTTGCCGTAATGCCTAACTCAGTCCTAACCTTGTCAGAAATATCCACGGTCGTCGCTTCGTCGATGTAAACCACCGATCCGGTCTGAAAAACAATGGTCAGCCCCTCGGCCTTCGCCACCTTCTTGATGGCTTCGTTGGCTTTGGTTTCCAACGGGGCGAGCAGTTCCACCTGGTTCTTCTCTATCTCTTCCTGCGCGATCTGGTAATATTGCTGCATGCGTTCCTGAAGGTCCTGCGCCTCACGCGTTTTCAACTGTTTTACCGACTCGGAAACGCCCGGTTTCTGCAGGTCATTGACCTTGTTGTTGAACTCTACCTGAAGGCTTTCCAGATGCTCCTGGTACTCGGCCATGATGGTTTCCATCTGTGCCTGGACACCTGCCATTTCGGGCATGGCCTGGACCACCTCCTGGTAGTTGATGCGTCCGAATTTCTGCGCGTAGAGGCTGGTGGAACACACTGCCAACAGGGCCACCAGCGAGATTTTAATTGCTTTCTTCATCTTAATTTTATGATTTTTTAGAATTCGCTTACTTCACGAGCGCGATGATCGCGTCGGTGTGGTTGGACGAGGGCTTGTAGTAGAGCACGGTCGGGTTCGAAGCCAGGTCGAGCACGATGTCGAAACCCTTCTGTTCGGCGTACTTGGCGATAGCCGCGAAGACCTTGTCCTGGATCGGCTTGATCAGCTCCACGCGCTTCTTCATGATGGTGCCTTCGTCGCCGAACACCTCTTCCTGGAATTTTGTGATCTCGTTTTCACGGCTCGTGATGCGCTGTTCGGTCTGCTGGCGTTCGGCCGCAGTCATCGAGGCTTTGCGTCCCTGGTAGTCGTTGAACATGGTTTCCAGCTGGTTGAAAGCGTCGTCCACCTGTTTCTGGTATTTTTCCGCATCGGCGTCCACCTGCGCGACGGCCGTGTTGTAGGCGTCGATGGACTTGAAGATCTTTTCGCTGTCCACGACCATATAGTTCTGCGCGAGCGCCGTTCCCGCCGACATGGTCAGCATGGCAACAAGTATTAAAACAGTCTTTTTCATAGCGGTATAAGTTTTGAGCGGTTAAATATAATACTTTCTTTTAGAAATCCGTGCCTATCGTGAAGTGAATCTGGCTTCCGCTGCGTTTTGTGTCGCCTGCGGGCTTGTCGAAGCCCCATCCCCAGTCGAATCCGAGCATCCCCACGATCGGGAGGTACACCCTTACGCCCGCACCGAGCGAGCGTTTGACCTGGAACGGATTGAACTTCGCCCACGACGAGTAGCCGTTGCCCGCCTCCGCGAACACCAGACCGTAGATGGTCGAGCGCGGCTGCAGTATGAAAGGATAACGTAATTCGAGGGTGTATTTATTGTACACGCGGGCGTAGTCGTTCTGGCTCGAGCTTTCTGTCGGGATCAGGGTGCTGTCCTTGTAGCCGCGCATCCCCACGAAGTCCACCCCGTAGAGCGTGTAGCCGGTCATCCCGTCGCCCCCGACGCTGAAGCCTTCGAACGGCGAGAGTTTGTTGGGATTGTAGTGCCCCAGGTACCCGAGCTCGACCCTCGCCATCAGCACCAGTTTCTGGTCGTTGGTAAGGGGGTGGAAAATGCGCCCCTTGAAGAGCCATTTATGGTATTCGATCCAGCCGTAAAGGGAGTTCTGGGCCGCCTTTTTCACGGCGGAGTCGCTCGAAGTCGTCTGCGCTTTCAGGGTCGCCCAATCCTTGTCCTCGAAGAGCGAGTAGGGCGGGGTGAGCGTCAGCGAAACCGAGAATTCCGAACCGTAGCGCGGATAGATGGCCTGGCTCACCGAGCTGCGGCCGAAGACCGTTTTCAGCGCGAAGATGTTGCTGTTGCCGTCCGACACGATGAAGCTGGTCCAGTTGTCGAGCATGTAGCGCTGGTACGACGCCTCGGTGTAGAGCGTGAAGTACTGGTCGGGCCACGACAGGCGGAATCCGATACCGGCCGCGATACCCAGCGTGCGGAAGAACGCGGTGCCTTTCTGGTAGAAATAGTAGGCGTTGTTCTCAGCCGAGTAATAGGCGCTGAAAGTCAGCGAATTGGGCTTCTTGCCGCCGAGCCACGGCTCCGTGAAGCTCATCGAAAGAGCCTTGTAATAAGAGCCGTTCGTCTGCCCGCGGATAGCGAGCTGCTGGTTCTGCCCCTGCGGATAGGGCCTCCACGAGCCCTTCTTGAACACCTTGCGGAGCGAGAGGTTGTTGAGCTGGATACCCACCGACCCCACGAACATGCCGGCTCCCCAGCCCCCCGAGATGTCGACCTTGTCGCTGGGCTGCTCTTCGAGCTTCCACGAGATGTCGACCAGTTCGTTCGAAACCGGCTGGATGTCGGGGACGATGGCCTCGGGGTTGAAGTGCTGCATATTGCCGAGGCTGTAGATGGTCCTCATGATGAGCGAGCGGTTGTAGAGCTCGCCCGGGTAGGTCGTGAGCTCGCGCCGTATGACGTAGTCGTTCACGCGCTCGTTGCCGCTGATGGTAACGTTGTTTATGGTGAACGGGCGCCCTTCGAATATCTTGATCTCCAGGTCGAGCGAGTCCTCGCCGACGATAATCTCGGCCGGTTCGATCGCCGACATCAGGTAGCCGCGGTTCTGGTAGAGCGCAGAAACCGTCTGGTCGTCCTCGATGTTCATCTCGCGCCCCACGCCGAGCCTTTTGTGCAGCGACTTGCGGTCGTAGGCGTCGCCCTTCTGGATCCCCAGCAGGTGGTCGAGGTCTTCGGTCGAGTAAATGGTGTTGCCTATCCACCCGACGTTGCGGTAGTAGAATTTATTGCCCTCCTCGACGGTGATGTCGATCCCCATGCGCTTGGAGTTGATGTCGTAGATCGAGTCGTTGATAATATCGGCGTTGCGGTACCCTTTGGAGTTGTAGAAATCGAGCAGGTTCTCCTTGTCGGTTTGAAATTCCGACTCCTTGAACTTGTTGCTTTTGAAGAAATTGATGCCGACCTGGTTGGTCTTTTTGAAGGTCCTTCTCAGTTTTTTGTCGGGAAAAACCTCGTTGCCGATGAAGTTGACGGCGCCGATCCGCACCTTCTCTTTCCGGTCGATGACGAAGGTGACGTTGACGGCGTTGTTTATCACCGAGTCGTTGGCGATGCGCGCCGTCACCTCGGTGTTGCGGAATCCCTTGTCCGAGAAATATTTCCTGATGTGGTGTTTGTTCTTGTTGATGATGTGGTCCGAAAGTTCGCTGCCCGGCTTGAGTTTGAGGCTCTCCTCGAGTTCGGTTATCTGGCTCTTGCGGATGCCTTCGTAGCGCCATCTCACCACGCGCGGGCGTTCCGTCAGGTAGACGTCGAACGTTACGCCGTCGCCTTCGGGTTCGGCCAGCACCTCCACGTCGGCGAAGTAGCGCATGCTCCATATCTTATTGATGGCCGACGAAACGTAGTCGCCGGGGAGCTGTATCGTGTCGCCTACCACCATGCCTATGGCGGCTTTCAGTATCTTGGGATCGTAATAGTTGTTACCGTGTACATTGACCTCCCTGACCACATATTTGCGCGGATTGGCGTAATCCATGGGCTGCACGTTTTCGGGCCGGACATCCGGGGCCGCCTTCGGAATGGAGTCGGCGGTCTGGGCTTTCACGAGCCCTGCGTTCAGCGGCAAGAGGGTAAGGATCAGGATAAGTATGCGTTTCATCCGCGTTTTTATTGGGTGTCTATATGTTTTCTTCATTTACAAGCCCGAACCTGCGGTTCCTTCGGGCGAATTCTTCCAATGCCCCGGCGAACTGCTCCCCGCCGAAATCGGGCCACATCACGGGGGTGAAATACAATTCCGCGTAGGCGGCCTGCCACAGCAGGAAGTTGCTGAGCCTCTGTTCGCCTCCGGTGCGGATCACGAGGTCGGGATCGGGTATTCCGGCGGTGAAAAGGTTCTCCGCTATCGTGTTCTCGGTGATCATCACCGGAGAAAGTTTGCCTGCGAGCGCCTGGGCGGCTATCGTCGACGCGGCGCGGGCTATCTCCGAGCGCGAACTGTAATTTATCGCGAGGATCGCAGTCAGGTTCTCCCCGGCGGCAGTTTCTTCTTCGATACGGTCGATATGGCGCTTCACTTTTTCGGAAAGCCTGCTGCGCGAGCCTATGACTGTCATCCGGACGCCCTCCTTCTGCAGTTCGGCCGACTCGTTTATTATGCAGTCGCACAAAAGTTCCATCAGTCCGTCGACCTCCTCCTCGGGCCTTCCCCAGTTTTCGGTCGAGAAGGCGTAGAAGGTGATATAGCGCACCCCGGCCCTGCGGGCGGCTTTGAGGCACGAGCGGACGCTGTCGGCGCCGCGCAGATGGCCGTATCCCCGCTCTTTGCCCTGAGCCTGGGCCCAACGGCCGTTGCCGTCCATGATGACGGCTACGTGGGCGGGTATTTTGGCACGAGGAGTCATTTACCGTTCAGGCAGTTTAAAATATATAGGGTAAAATATAAATACAAGGGTACAAAGATAGCATTTCCGCAGGATATTTGGTCTCTTCGCCGAAAAATTACACGGCCGGGTCGCGTTTGTCCATACCCCACATCATTTTATTCCTTAACGTATCGTAGAACGATATATTTTGGAGATGCACCAAAAAAGTTGAAAATCGTGATTTTCGGATGACGAAACGGGAGCCGTCCGGCACTATGCAGGCTTTGTTGTCGATGGATACCGTGATGTCGTTCCCTCTCGAAGATATCTCCATCGATATTTCCGTCGTGTCCGGGACTATCAGCGGACGTATGGTGAAGTTGTGGGGTGCGAGCGGCGTCAGGACGAAACATTCGCATTCCGGCGAAAGTATCGGCCCTCCTGCACTCAGCGAATAGGCCGTCGAGCCTGTTGGCGTCGCGGCGATCATGCCGTCGCCCCGCGCCACGCCTATCAGCTCCCCGTCGGCGTGAACCTTGACCTCAACCATGCTGGCGTTGTGCCGGTGTACGGTAAATTCGTTCAGGGCGCACGGAAAATCCACTTCCGCGCCGAAATCCCCTTCCACGGCGATCATGGCGCGTCTTTCTATGCTGTAATCGTTTCTTTTGATCTTTTCCAGGCCTTCCTGGAAATTTTGAGGGGATATGGCTGTCAGAAAGCCGAGCCTGCCGGTGTTGACTCCCACTATCGGCATGGGCAGCCCTTTAAGAATCCGCACGGCTTCGAGGAATGTTCCGTCGCCGCCTATGGACATCATCAGCGAACCTCCCTCCAGTTCTTTTTCCGTCAGTTCTTCGTAGTACGGAACGTCTTGCCCTGTAGAATTATGGAGCAGATCGGCATATTCCTTATTGATGATAAAGTTCAATCCGCTTTCATCGGCGATCTGCTTAAGCTTTTTTACGCTTTCGGCGGGCATAATGTCCCTGGGACGGGCGTAGATGAAAATTTTCATACTTTTTATATGGAATTCGACATATAAAATTTTTAACTTTGCCGGCGTAAAGATACAAGAAATATGCTGAAACCATGACAAAACTCAGCGTGAATATTAACAAGATAGCCGTAATCCGCAACTCGAGGGGCGGCAATCTTCCCGACGTGGTGAAGGCCGCGCTCGACATAGAGCGTTTCGGCGCAGAGGGGATAACGGTGCATCCTCGTCCCGACGGCCGCCACATACGCTACGACGACGTGCGGGAACTTAAAAAGATGATCGCCACCGAATTGAACGTCGAGGGAAATCCGGTGGACTCTTTCACCGACCTCGTCCTCGAAGTCAGCCCGGCCCAGGTAACGCTCGTTCCGGACGCCCACGACGCGGTTACTTCCAATGCCGGATGGGACACGGTGAAGAATTTCGGCTTCCTGCGCGACATAACCGCGCGTTTCAAAGCCGCCGGCATCCGCGTTTCGATATTCGTCGATCCCGATCCCGCGATGGTGGCCAAAGCTGCCGAAACCGGCGCCGACCGGGTGGAACTCTACACCGAAGCATACGCTCGCGAGTATCCGGAAGGGCGTGAAAAGGCTGTTGCGCCTTACCTCGCGGCCGCCGAAGAGGCCCGCCGCTGCGGGCTCGGGCTCAACGCCGGACACGACCTGAACCTCGAGAACCTGGAGTATTTCGCGCGGACGATCCCCTGGACCGACGAGGTGTCGATAGGCCACGCGCTGATCTCCGACGCGCTTTATTATGGTCTCGAGCGCACCGTTAAAATGTACCTTAACCTGCTTAAATAGATGAATATGAAAAAGATTTTCATTTTTGCGGCGGCAGTGCTTTTCGTCCTGCCCGCCGTTTCGCAATCGCCCTACAACTACCAGAAAAGAACCCTTTTCGAAAAACTTCCGGTAACCTCCAAAGACATCGTCTTTCTTGGCAACAGCATTACCGACGGCGGCGAGTGGGCCGAGATTTTCGGGATGCCCAACATCAAGAACCGCGGAATCAGCGCCGACCGCGCCGAGTGGCTGGCCGGCAGGCTCGATCCGATCGTCGGCGGTAAGCCCAAAAAACTTTTCCTGCTGATAGGCACCAACGACCTGAGCGCGGGGCAGACCATAGACCAGATCGTCGGGAATATCGAGGGGGTGCTGGCGCGTTTCCAGAAAGACAGCCCCAAGACCAAACTGTACGTGCAGAGCGTTTTCCCGGTGGACGTGACGAATGATCGCTACGCCGCCGCGCAGGACCGCAACGACAAGATATTGGAACTCAACGGGCGCCTTGAAAAACTCTGCGCCGATCGCGGCATAGTCTACATCGACGTGCATTCGGCGCTGAAGGACGAAGCTGGTAATCTGCGCAAGGATCTTTCCAACGACGGCCTGCACCTGATGGGTGAAGGCTATATGGTCTGGAAAGAGGTCCTTAAACCTTATATAAAATAAGCATTGCCACTGACGCATCCCATATTCGGCGAGATTACGCGCACTGTCGGTGAAAAGGGCCTTCGGGCCTTTGTCATAGGTGGTTACGTACGCGATTGGTATCTGCGCCGCCCGAATACCGACATCGACGTGGTGGTCGCCGGCGACGCTGTCGGTGTGGCCGAAACTCTCGGGCGGAAACTCGGCGTCAAAGTGTCGGTTTTCAGGAATTTCGGCACGGCGATGCTCAAGTGGAAAGGGGTGGAGGTGGAGTTCGTGGGGGCGCGCAGGGAGTCGTATTCAGAGGATTCGCGCAAGCCCGAATGCGAGCCTGGAACCATCGAAGACGACCAACTGAGGCGCGATTTCACCATCAACGCGATGGGCTGGTCGCTGAACGCCGACACTTTTGGCGAGTTGAGCGATCCGTTCGGCGGGATGGACGACCTCGACGACTGCATTATACGGACACCATGCGACCCCGATATAACTTTTTCGGACGATCCGCTGAGGATGATGCGTGCCGTGCGTTTTGCGGCGCAGCTGGGATTCGAAATCGACGACGAAACCTTCGAAGCGATCGGCCGCAACCGCGAGCGTATAAAAATAGTGTCGGAGGAGCGCATTATCACCGAACTCAATAAGATAATGATGGCTCCGGTGCCGTCGATGGGCTTTTATATGCTCGACGCGTCCGGCCTGCTGAAGATAATTTTCCCCGAACTTGACGCGCTCAAAGGAGTCGACAAAGTAGGAGCCAGTGCCCACAAGGATAATTTTGTCCACACGCTCAAAGTGCTTGACAACACTGCGATGAAGAGCGGCGACCTGTGGCTTCGCTGGGCCGCCCTGCTGCACGATATCGGCAAGCCGCAGACCAGGGCCCACGACGCCAGGGCCGGATGGACTTTCCACGGTCACGAGGTGGCCGGTTCGAAAATGGTGCCGAAGATTTTCCGCCGCCTGCGCCTGCCGATGAACGAACACATGAAGTTCGTGCAGAAGCTGGTTTTTTTGCACCTGCGGCCGATAGTGCTTTCCGAGGACGAGGTTACCGACAGCGCCGTGCGCCGGATGTTGTTCGACGCGGGCGATGACATCGAGGCGCTGATGACCCTGTGCGAGGCCGATATCACTTCGGGCAACGACGCCAAAGTGAGGCGTTACATGGCTAATTTCGAGCTGGTGCGCCGCAAGATGGTCGAGATCGAGGAGAAGGACCGCATCCGCAATTTCCAGCCGCCGATCACGGGCGATCTGATCATGGAGGTCTATGGAATCCCCCCTTCGAACGTCATCGGCGAGATAAAGGAGGTGATAAAGAACGCCATCCTCGACGGCGAGATCCCCAACGAATTCGCCCCCGCCTACGCGATGATGGAACGCCTTGCCGCCGAACACGGCCTGGTTAAAGTGAAGGATTGCGAACGTCATTGCGAGGAATGAAATGACGAAGCAATCCAGCCTCTGTTTTCTGGATTGCTTTGTCGCCTGCGGCTCCTCGCAATGACGATTGGAACGCCGTCGGCGGATTTAAGAACAGCCAACGAAAAACATTATGTATAAGAAAATTTTCCGCCCGATACTTTTCCGTTTCAATCCGGAACGGGTCCACCACTGGACGATAAACGCGCTGCGTTTCGCGGGCCGGATTCCGGTTGTGAGGGGCGCCGTGCGCCATATGTTCACCGTGACGGACCCCAGGCTCGAAAGGGACGTGCT
>JAVBVG010000046.1:0-10335 GCA_031554415.1 Rikenellaceae bacterium
CCGACGATTATGTTTTTGCCTTTCAACAAAACAAGAATTAATTATGAATTATGAGTTATGAATTATGAATTTAGGTGCGGACAAGTCCGCATTCCTTACTTCATTTTTCATTCTTCATTTTTCATTCGAAGTTAAGCTTCCTTAACTTCGGCATCGCTGCCGCCTTCGCGGTAGTAGATCTCGCCGCCGAGGAACTCTTCGGTAGCTATGAGCGTCGCTTTGGGCATGCGCTCGTAGTATTTCGAAATCTCGATCTGTTCGCGGTTCTCGAAAGTCTCCTCGAGCGAGTCGGTCGTGGTCGAGAATTCGTCAAGCTTGCGCATGAGCTCCTGTTTGAGCTGCGTCGAGATCTGGTTGGCCCTCTTCGAGATGATGGCCACCGATTCGTAAATGTTGCCCGTAGGTGTGTCGAGATCGATCATCTTACGGGTAACCGTGTTATTGGGTACCGCTTTTTTAGTTTCCATTTTTCTGCTCTATGCTTGTTGTTGCTCCCTCCTTTGTGTTCTTTTCGATATGGTATTTGGCTTCGGCGTGCATTTTTTCGACCTCCTTCAGGTGCGCCGTACCGGGATACTCGGAAATGAGGTTGTAGTAGTTGTCCATCATCGACATGTAGCGGTCGGTCATCTGGCTCGCCACCGAGTTCTTCGCGAACAGGTAGGCCGATTTTGTGGCCAGGTACATCAGCTCTTCGCGGTAGGGCGACTCGGGAAATTCGTCTATGGCGTTGTTAAGCGAGCGAACGGCCGCCTTGTACTGCCTTATCGTGTAGTAGAGCTTGGCGTTCTCGTACGATTTGGTGTAGAGCTTCTGCTGCAGCTCCTCCAGCCGCTCCTCGCACTCGGTCTTCTTGACGGTGTCAGGATAACGCCCACGGTATTCGTTGATGGCGATCATTGCGCGCAGCGTGGTGGTCTGGTCGTACTGCGGGGCGGGCGACGAGAAATAGAAGCCCATCGCGTACATGTATTCCACATCCTCGATGAACACGCTGGAGGGGAATGTGCGGCGGAAGCTGTCGAAAAGCTGTTCGCTCACCTCGAACGACGCCGATTTGTAGAACGAGCATCCCAGATAGTACATCAGCGAATCCTGCCTTGCGGTACCCATGAAAGTCTGCGACTGGTAGGCGCGGTCCAGCAGGTTCTGCGCCTTCTGGTAGTTGGCGCTGCTGTTCTCGTCCGAGCCCTTCTTTTTCATATGGTAATAGCGCAGCCCTTCGGTGTACATCAGGTCGTAGTTGGTACTTTTGAGCAGCTTGTTATAACTTGGAATCTTGCCCTCCTTTACCCTCAGTTCAGTGGCTTTGGTGGCCTTTTCGGCTGTTTTGCGCTCCTTTTCGAGCCGCTTCTCCTCTTTGGTCATCTGCGGCGAACCGCTTTTGGCAGAGGCATAATTCAGGTTGCCCGCCGCGGCGACCGCAACAAGCGTCAGAATAGCTATAACAAGGGTCTTTTTCATGCAGTACACAATGGGTTTGGCCACCGGGGACAAAAACCGCGGAGCAAAGGTATGAAAAGTTAACGAAACACCGAAATTTATATTGTATTCTTTCATCTACTTTCGGATTATGAATTATGAATTAGGGTGCGAACTTCGTTCGCGGTTTTATAAAAACATTTTATAAAAAATCGTCGTGCAACGACACCACCAATTCATAATCCATAATTCATAATTCATAATTTTTTTGCCTAACTTTGCCCGGTTCCAAACCGCGACGAATAAACGACTAAAAAACTAATATATCATGGTAAACATCTTAGACAGGCTGCAGAAATTCGCAGGAGGCCCCATAGGCCAGCACCAGAAACAATCGCACGGTTATTTCACCTTCCCGAAACTCGAGGGCGACATAGGCCCGCGCATGAAATTCCGCGGCCGCGAGGTGCTCAACTGGAGCCTCAACAACTACCTGGGACTCGCGAGCCACCCCGAAGTCCGCAAAGCCGACGCCGAGGGCGCCGCACAGTTCGGAATGGCGGCCCCGATGGGCGCACGCATGATGAGCGGACAGACCCGTTGGCATGAACAGCTCGAAAGGGAACTCGCCGCATTCGTCGGCAAGGAGGACGCTTTCCTGCTGAACTTCGGCTACCAGGGGATGATCTCCATAATCGACGTGCTGCTCTCGCCGCGCGACGTCGTGGTCTACGACGCCGAGGCGCACGCCTGCATCATCGACGGCCTGAGGATGCACAAGGGCAAACGCTTCGTCTTCCAGCACAACGACATAGATTCGCTCCGCAAGCAGCTGGGGCACGCCGAAAAAGTCGCCGAAGAGAACGGCGGCGGCATCCTGGTCATCACCGAAGGCGTTTTCGGCATGAAGGGCGACCTCGGCCCGCTCGATAAGATCGTGGCCCTGAAAAAAGAGTTCGAGTTCTGCCTGCTGGTCGACGACGCCCACGGCTTCGGCACGATGGGCCCCAAAGGACAGGGCACCCCCTCTCACTTCGGCGTTACCGACGGCGTGGACGTGCTGTTCAACACATTTGCCAAGTCGATGGCCGGCATCGGCGCTTTCGTCGCCTCGCACAAGTGGCTGGTCGACATCATGCGCTACAACATGCGCTCGCAGCTCTACGCCAAGAGCCTCCCGATGCCCATGGTCATCGGCTCCCTCAAGCGCCTCGAACTGATCCGCAACCACCCAGAATACAAGGACAAACTCTGGACGATCGTGGACGCGCTGCAGAAAGGTTTCCGCGACCGCGGATTCAATATCGGCGACACCGCTTCGCCCGTAACGCCGGTCTACATGAAGGGCGGCGTCGAGGAGGCCACCAACCTTATTGTCGACCTGCGCGAGAACCACAACCTGTTCTGCTCGGTGGTCGTCTACCCGGTCATACCGAAGGGCGAGATCATCCTGCGCATCATCCCCACCGCCGCACATACCCTCGAAGATGTCGAGTACACGCTCAACTGCTTCGACAAGGTGCGCGGCAAACTCGAGGCGGGCGAGTACATCAAGCCCATTCCCGATATGTCGGACATGACGTGGGAGGGCCGCGAAAACGCCTGCGAACAGTAGGCGGCAACGGCCGCGGCGACTTGATGATAAAGGTCAACGATAGTCCAAGACTCCCGGCACAACGCTACCGTTATTACTGAACGGCAACTGCGGTAGCGGTTTTTGAGTTTACCGCAACACTTAACCCCAAAACAGATAAAAATTATGAAAAAGGTAATGATCGCTTTATTAGGGCTGGCGGCCGCGGCGTCGTCATGCTGCACACAGAAGAGTGAACCCAAGGTTATCGCCCACCGCGGTTTCTGGCAGGCGGAACAGGTTGTTCCCCACAATTCGATCGCTTCTCTCGAAAACGCCGTCGCACTGGGGTGTTTCGGTACCGAGTTCGACATCTGGCTGACCGCCGACAGCATACCGGTGGTCTTCCACGACAAGAAGACAAAGAACGGGATCGTGCTCCAGGACACCACGTACGTGGCGCTGATGGAGCTGGACGGCCTTCTTGCCAACGGCGAAAAGATCCCGACCCTCGACGAGTATCTCGCAACGTGGGGAAAAAGCGACAAAAAGGTGAAGCTCATCTTCGAGATCAAGAGCCACGCCACCCCCGAACGCGACAGGCTTGCCGCTGCGAAAGTGCATGAGATCGCAAAGGCGCACGGCATAGAGCCCGGCCAGATGGAGTATATCGCCTTCAGCCGCGAGGTGTGTAAAGCGCTCCGCGACATCAACTGCGGGGTTCCGGTGGCCTACCTCAACGGCGACCTCAATCCGGCCGACGCCAAGGCCGAACTCGGCGTGACGGGCATCGACTACAACCAGAAGGTTTTGAAGGAGAATCCTGAATGGATCGTCCAGGCGCACGAATTGGGCATGACTGTCAACGTATGGACAGTGAATGAGGATGCCGACATGCAGTGGTTTATCGACGCCGAAGTGGATTACATCACCACCGACCGTCCCGACGCGCTGATGCAGATGCTGGCCGAGTAGCGTTTACCCCGACCGTGAACATATAAAAAACGGCTCCATTCGGGGCCGTTTTTTACGTTCAAAGGGGTTGAATCTTGGGGTTGTCATTTCTTCTTGAGAATGTATTTATAATATCCTACATCATTCTTAGACGACGCAATTACCAGAGTCGAGCCTTTCGCAGTATAATCATATTTCCCGTTCAGGATAAGATTCCAATCGAACTCGGCAGTCCAGACATTTTCGTCGCTAAATACGATCTTATTCCCATCGATATAATATCTTCCGGAACCGCCGGCAGGAGTCCTGTATGGATTTCCCTCCTTGCCGAAACAATAATACCTCCCATCTTCTAATATTAAGGTTACGCCTCCCGCACTTGATCCGGACCTGTAACTCACAGTAAATGTTCCCTCATAAGTTCCCTCCTGCAACGGCATATCGTCTTTTTCGCAGCTGAGCATAAAAAACGGCACGATCAGTAAAATAAACAGGTTAATATTTTTCATAGCCCAACTAATGAAGGTTAATATCTGAATCTCAGGCCGAATTCCAGGTTGAAGTTCACGCTTTTGGTGTTGCGTACCGTTTCGAGTTCGGTTTTCATGAAGTAGTGCGACAGCCTGGGCTCGGCGTAGATGCCGATGTGCTTGCCGAGGTTCAACTGCGCTCCGGCCAGCAGGCTCGCCGACAGCTGCAATGTTGCGACATCGACCCGTTCGCCGCCGAAACGCGCGTCGACGCAGAATTCGGGCTGGACTCCCGCACCGGCGTATAACGTTACCACTTTGGTATTCACAAAGGCCCATTTGAACGTCACGGGGATACCCACATACTGGAGTTTCTGGTCGAACTCTTTCCCCGAGATACTCGACGTTGCGGTCGAGGAGAGGTTCGTGTAACTCACGCCGGCACCGACGTAGAGATTGTGTCCGACGGGGAAGTCGAAAGCAATGGCAAAGGTTAGGGGTTGCCGGTGCCGGTATGAGTATTGTTCGGGATCGGGAGGGGCGATCGCGCCCGCGGATACCATAAATCCGTTGGTGTCGGGCAGCAGCACGGGGTTGCCGTCGGTTGTCGCCGCGTAAGGAGGCGTTACATTCCCTTCAGCGCGGGAAACGGAACGGGAACCGGAGCCTATCCCGCCGCCCGAAAAAGCCAGCAGGCCGCCCTCGCGTCCTGACGGCGATCTTTTATTTACGCGCCCGGCCGGTTCCACGGGAGTGATCCCCGCGGCGGAAGCGGCGGCGGCCGCCTCTTTCTCAACCCTCGCGGGGAGGACGCTCCCCTCTTTTTCCGCGGGAGCGGCGGAGGGTGTCTCCTTTATCTCCTCTTTTGCCGGGGTCGCGGCGGCTGCCGCATCCGGAACCGTTTCAGACTCCTTATATATATCGGCAGGCTCCATGATTTTCGCCGCCACTACGTTCTTCGCTGGCGCGGCGGCTTTGGAAAGGCGCGGGGCGGCGGGCGTATCGACGGCGGAGGCGTCGCTTAACAGTACGGCGTCGCCTTCCGGCGCGGATGCCTTATCCGTGATTCCCCCGAGGATCGCGGTATCGACCGGTAGCGGCCCGGAATCCGCTGCTGTCGTATTTTCCGGGCCTTTACCGGCGGGCGTTCTCAGGAGAAATATACCGAGGAGTATTACAGCGGCGGCAGCGGCGGCCGAAGCGGTCCACGCATAAATGCGTCCCCGCCGGGCGGCCGGCTTTCCGTCCATGGCATCGAGCCTGGCGGAAATGCGCTGCCACAACTCGTCAGGCAGCCTCTCACCACTGCCCGCGGTTGCCGCTTCCTTCAGCGCTTTAGTCCAATCTTCAAGCTTTCTCTCCATTGACACCTATTATAACGTGTGTTTCGGATAAAAATTTATGTTAACCAATCCTGCTGTTATATCGTTATTTTGAAAATCCTTATCCGAAACCCTCGTTAGCGGCTTTTTCAAAGCCGCCTGATTACGACTACCCCTCCTAAATCCTCCCCTCTAGGGGAGGACTTTGTCGCGGCTCCGGGCCGCTCCTCAAAGGATTTTCGTTTCGCTGAAGCGAAACCTTTTTTATGTCTTTTTTAAATATTCCTTTATTTTACCTGCCAGCAGCGCTTTGGCCCTCGACAGCTGGGACGACGAGCTTTTTTCGTTTATCCCCAGCATTCCGGCGATCTCCCTGTGCGAGTACTCCTCGATGCAGTAGAGGTTGAACACCGTCCTGTATCCGTCGGGGAGTTCGTCAATAAAACGCATCAGCACCTCCCTCGGAATCGCCCTCACGCTTTCGGCCTCGACCACCGGCTCCTCCCTCTGCCTTTCCAGCACGCCCGGATCGGTCGAGAATTTCACCTTCGCGTTTTTCCTGAGATGCTCCAGCGCCATGTTCACCGTGATCCTCTCCATCCACGCCTTCAGCGACCCTTCTCCCCTCCAGTCGAATTTATCGAAGGATGTAAATATCCTGACGAAGGCATCCTGGAGAATATCCTGGGCGACAGCCGTATCCGCGACATACCGCCTGCAAATATTGAACAGCCGTCCCGCGAAATGCTCATAGAGCTCGCGCCGCGCCGCGTCCTCGCCCGCACGGCAACCGTTAACGATCTGTTGTTCCGGCATCCCCATTCGTCATTGCAATTATATAAATGCGCGCACTTCTGAAATACTGCACCGAAATTAATAAAAAAATCAGCGGCGCGATGCAGTATTTTTACAGTTCCTCCGTTTTTAGACTAAACGAGTTTACAAACAACCCTTAAACGATTTTTATGAAAATATTTCTGATGCCATTTATTTTAACCGCGGCCGCCGCGCTGCTGGCATTTGCGTCGTGCTCCATGGGCAAGGACGGCGATTATTATACGGAATACTATGTCTACGCAACCCTGGACGTGGACGGCGATTCGTATTCTTTTACGGATGACGACGGCGAAACATATTACCCGGGCGCCGTCAGCGGGAACGCCCGTACATACAAAACCACCGACACGGACGGCAACAGCAAGGACGGCAAACGCGTCTTCATACGTTTCAACATGCTGACCGAAAAGAAAGAGGGCTTCGATTACAACATCGCCGTTTTCTACATCGAGGACATCCTGAGCAAGGCCGTGGAGGTCGCCGAAACCGCGGCTGATGTCGAAGCGGCGGGCGACGACCGGATGACGATACATAAGGCGGTATTCCAGGGAGAGTGGTTCACCATTGCCTTCCAGCTCAGGCACAGCTACAACGCACTGCACAAGATCACGCTGATGGATAACAAGACGGCAACGCCGCCCAAAGATATGCTTGACAACTATCCCGACTACCAGTATCTGGAGTTCCGCCAGCTCGCGGAAAATATGGAGGGTACGGGATCACTGGCCGACGGCATCGCGTCGTTCTGGCTCGGCGACGAGTACCATCCCGCAAAGACCGGCAAGAAGGGATTTTACATCCGCGTCATGAACCTCGACGGACATGAGGAATACTTCAGATTCGAATACAGCAAAACGGGATCGACCCTGATGCTGCAGCAAAACAACACCCCAACCCCTAACTTGGACAGGATCTGGTAGCCCCCACCCCTGGCTACCGGCCTCAAACGACTTCGATCGAAGTCAATAGCTTTGTCCGGCTAACGGGAAAGAGCTTCGCCGCGACGGCGAAGCTCTTTCTTTATTGTTCTGAGCAGTCTAAGATTAGTTTAATGATGGTTAAATTGGATCAGTCTTAAAAGTAAGTTGGTGGGGAAAATTCGCGACCGGTCTTTAAAAATGAATCTCTCAAGTAAATCTTCTTTTCCACTTTTGGCCGGCAAAAGTGGAGCAAAACCGGCCGACGGGCGAAAAAGTCTACGGCTTAGGCGTCTAACGCTGAAAAAGGGCGCCTAATCGCGGGTTTGCGAGCAAACCGGCCCCTTTTTCGCGCTTTTAGCCGCCCGCCGTTTTACGTCTTTTTCACCAGTCGGATTTTTTGCTACGCAGCATTTAGAAAATACAGCTAAGTATGCAAAAAATCAAAAAAATATTTTTAAGACTGATCCGTTAAATCCCCTCCCCGCAAGGAGTGGAATTTTATTTTAATATTCTTTAGCGCTGGTTTCGCCGCGAAGGAGCCGAAGGGCGTTCGAGGCGAGCGCCTCAAGCTCGTCCTCGCCCGGAATGACCGCGACAGGAGCGATGAATTCCGTCATGGCTTTTATGTAATCCGTTATCATGGGGTTCCAGGCAACGCCGCCCGTCAGTATGATCGCGTCCACATCGCCTCGCAGCACTGCCGCGGCGGCCCCGATCGACTTCCCGACCCGGTAACTCATCGCATCCAGCACTATTTTGACGGCACGGTCGCCCGCCTCCGCCCTTTTCACCAGTTCCGCGACGTTATTTGTCCCGAAATGTGCCGCGAGGCCCCCTTTTCCGGCAATGAGGCGACGCACTTCGAGCAGCGTATATTGGCCCGAAAAACACATTTCGGCAAGCTGTCCCGCCGGAAGCGTCCCCGACCTTTCGGGCGAAAAAGGCCCTTCGCCGTCGAGGCAGTTGTTCACGTCCGCCGCCAGCCCCCGCCGGTGAGCGCCTATCGAGATGCCTCCGCCGAGATGTGCGACGATGAGGTTCATATCCTCATACGCGCGTCCGGTCTCTTGTGCATAGCGGCGCGCGACGGCTTTCTGGTTCAGGGCGTGGAATACCGGCACGCGGCGCATCTGCGGAAGTCCCGCGACGCGCGCAACATCGTCGAGTTCGTCCACGACGACCGGATCGGCGATATAGGCCTTCACCCCGGCCAGCCCCGCGATCCCGCGCGCGAGCAGTCCGCCCAGATTAGAGGCGTGTTCCCCGGAGGGATTTTCGAGGTCTTCGGCGACCGCGTCCGTCACCTCGTAAATCCCCGACGGAATGGGTTTCAGCAGCCCGCCGCGCCCTATCACGATATCGAGCGACGAAATGTCGACGCCCGCTTCGGCCAGCGCGCCGAGGATGATCTCCCGCCGGAATCCCTGCTGTCCCGCGACCGAACCGAACGGCGCGAGCTCTTCGACCGAGTGGCGGAGCGTCAGCTCTTTCACAGGGTTCGTATCCTCGAAAACACCGATCTTGGTCGACGTCGAGCCGGGATTAATGACAAGTATCTTTTTCAAATTATGAATTATGAATTACGGATTATGAATGAAAAAACTCTCCTCCATGATAAGGAGGAGTACCTCGGCTTTGCCGAGGGGAGGTGGTAGATTCCTTTCACTCTTCACTGTTACCTCCCTCGCAAAATGCCTCCACCAGCCTGCGGCTGACGGTCGGCGCTCGGTTCACTTTTCACTTTTCACTTTTCACGGAGAGCGCCGCCAGGGCGATGGCGTTGAACTTTGTCTCGGTGTCGTCGGCGCGCGAGGTCAGCACGCACGGCCTGGTCGTCCCGGCCAGCAGAGGAGCGGCTTTTCCGCCTCCCATGCGGGTCAGCATCTTGTAGAAGACGTTTGCCGATTCGATATTGGGAAAAAGCAGTCCGTCGGCGTCGCCGGCGATGCAGTCGCCCTTCAGCCGCTTGGTTCGGGCCGCCCCGGGGAACAGCGCGATATCCACCGACAGCGGGCCGTCCACAATGACGTTGCCCAACTGCCCCCGCTGCGACATCTTGGCCAGCACCGCCGCATCTACGGACGACGGCGCGCCGGGAAGCACTTGTTCGCTGGGGGCGATGCAGGCGATCTTCGGCTCGGCGATACCGAGGAATTCGGCCGTGCGGGCCATCTGTTTTATGATCGCGATCTTCTGATTGAGGTCGGGCGCGAGGATCACCGCCGCGTCGGAAACTATCAGCAGTTTGTGGTAAAACGGCGCTTCGAAAACGGCGATATGGCTCAGCAGCCCCTTTTCGGGCATCAGGCCGTACTCCCTGTTCAGTATGCCTCTCACATATTTGTCGGTCGGCAGAAGGCCTTTCATCAGGATGTCGGCTCCGCCGCCGCTGACCGTGCGCACCCCTTTTTCGAGGCATTCGCACTCGCCGCCGCAATCGGCTATAGAGAATTTCGACGGGTCTATGCCCTGCCCGGCGCAGATCTTTTCGATCTCGGCGCGGCTGCCGAAAAGTGTCGCCTCGACAACCCCCAGGTCGACGGCCATGCCTGCGGCTTTGATGGTACACGGGTCGGCGGCGCAAACCACCGCGAGCTTTTTCGCCCCGCGCGACGAAACCGCCGCGGCTATATCGTTAAGTTTAGTTATCATTCATGTCCGTTTTACGACGGTGAAATTAACGTAAACTTAACGAACGGCAAAATTTTCCGCTTAATAAAAAACAAGAAAAACACCCGGTCAGGTTAATGTTTCAAACCTGACCGGGTGTTTTACTTATGTTTAATTATTTTATCTGGATTGCTTCGTCAGCCATGCTTCCTCGCAATGACGGTATA
>JAVBVG010000059.1:0-9669 GCA_031554415.1 Rikenellaceae bacterium
AAGGAAATATTCCTGCTCCCAACCCAGAGTCGGGACCACTTTAATGACGTCCTTGTCGAACAGCTGGCACACCTCGACGGCGGCCTTGTCCAGCGCGGCTATCGAGCGCAGCAGCGGGGTTTTGAAATCGAGCGCCTCGCCAGTGTAGCATATGAAGATACTGGGAATGCAGAGCGTGTCGTCTATCAGGAAAGTCGGCGAGGAAGGGTCCCATGCGCTGTACCCGCGCGCCTCGAAGGTATTGCGAAGTCCGCCTGTCGGGAACGACGACGCGTCGGGCTCCTGCTGCACCAGCAGGTCGCCGCTGAAACTCTCGAACGATCCCCCGCCCCACACCGGTTCGAAGAAGGTGTCGTGCTTTTCGGCGGTCGAGTCGTTCAGGGGCTGGAACCAGTGGGTGTAGTGCGTCGCCCCGCGGTCCATAGCCCACGCCTTCATGCCCGACGCCACCTGGTTCGCGACCTTGCGGTCGATGCGGCGGTTCTCCTCGATCGCGAGAATCACGCTTTCGAAGACCGGGCGTGGCAGGTATTGGCGCATCTGTTCGCGGTCGAAGACGTCGCAGCCGAAATATGACGATATTTTTTCTTTGGTGAATTCAACCTTTACGGCTTCGCGGCCAGCCATCTGGCGGAGCGCTTCGAATCTTGGAGAGAAACTCATGTGTTCGTCGGATTTGTGATTTTATGCCGCAAAAATACACAATTTTTCCAAAACACATGAAAATACAGGGGTGATTTACGAATTTCACATGATATTTTTTAGAATACCCCTCATTTTCATGGGGTGAATTTGAAAATTCAATAAATCGCCGTGACCGTTGCCACTAGTCGAATGACTGCATACCCGACTGGGCGACGCGGATGATGCGCTGGTAGTCCTTCGGGGTGAGCTCCATGAAGAAGTAATGTATCGGGTCGACGCGCATGCCGTTGTGTCGTATCTCATAATGGATGTGCGGGGCGAGCGAAAGGCCAGTGTTGCCCGTGCGGGCGATGATGTCGCCGCGGCGCACCTTGTCGCCCTTGCGCACGTTCGACCGGCTCAGATGGCTGTAAGTGGTTTCGTAGCCGTGGCCGTGGGTGATGACCACCGTGAGCCCCGATCCGGTGTTGCGCGACGAAACGTCCTTGACTGTCCCGTCGGCGGTCGCGAAAACGCGCGTACCCTCGGGAACGGTGTAGTCCACCCCGCCGTGGAGCGCCAGCGAGCGGTAGAAGGGATGGATGCGCAGGCCGTAGGAGGCGGTGAGCAGAGTCAGGTCGTTGTTCACGACGGGCTGGATCGAAGGTATATCGTTCACCTTGTCGCCCATTTCATGTATCTTGCCCTGCACGCGGCTGTAGGTACGGTAAAGCCGCTGCACGTTGTTAGCGTAGGCTTTCTCCTTGTCGAAGAACTCGGCCGCAAGCTCGCGGTTGTCCTTGCCCATCAGCCTTTCGTAGGATTTCCACGCCTCGTCCTCCTGTATCCCCTGGAAATCGTAGGGATCGGATTCGAAAAGCACCTGGAAAACGTTGCGGTCGCGTTCGGAAACGTTGGCCAGCACCTGCATCAGGCTGTCGTAGCGGGCGTTGAGCTCTTCGTACTCGCGGTTCAGCCTGGATGTGGAATTCCTCAGCCGGAACTCGGCCGGGGTGTCGAAGAAGAACGAAAAGACGAAGTAGTAGATCACGGCAAGGCCCGACCACACCAGGATGTGGATCAGAACACGGAACATCCCCCGCACGAACTTCTGTCCGGGAGTCAGCTCCTTCGCCTCTTTTTTACGCCTTTGCTTCGCCATAATTATTCATCCTCGACGTTGGTTCCGTATTCGGTTTCGTAGATCGCGTTGTCGTTGGCCGATTCGATGATCTTTTCGAATTCGGCCGGATCCATATCGCGCTTGAAGTAATTTATCGGGTTGACGTTGGCCCCCATGTAGAGCACCTCGTAATGGAGGTGCGGCCCGACTGAGCCGCCCGTGTTGCCCAGCTCGGCGATGATCTCGCCGCGCTTCACCCACTGTCCGGGCGTAACGAGCACCTTGCTGAGGTGGGCGTAGCGCGTCTGGTAGCCGAACCCGTGGTCCAGCACCACATTTTTACCGTAACCGCCGCGGCCGGTGCCCGCCGAGTTGGTGTACGACACGTATCCGTCGCCCGCCGCGTAGATCGGGTCGCCGATCCTGCCCGCGAGGTCGATGCCCTTGTGGAAGATATACTTTTTATATATGGGATGCAGGCGGTTCCCGAAAGGCCCTATGCTGCCCCGCAGGTTCCGGGCGGCGACCGGCATGATGGCGGGAATGGCCGTGGCCATCTTTTCCTTGTTGACCGCCATTTTTTGCAGGTCGTCGAGCGAAACCGACTGGAGATATATGCGGCGTCCGAGGCGGTCGAGATATTTCCATGTGTCGGTCATCAGCGGCGCGAAGTGGTCGTCGGCTATCGCGGCGTACTTATCATCGGGATAGTCCGTGTAAATTCCGGGGATGGAGAGGGTGTCGGCCCCGAAAAGCGAACGGTAGACGGCGTTGTCGCGGTGCTGAAGTTCGTCGAGCGTCCGGTCGGCCGAGCGTATCTTCTCGCGCAGGATATTGTATTTTATGACAAGCTCGGCGTTGCTGCGGCCGATGCGGTACATCTTTGGGGTGTAGAAAAAATAGGTGAAGACGAGATTGACCACGGATGCCAGAATGAACCCGATAAAAACATAGCGCAGCACGGTGTAGATACCGTACCTGATCGAGAACGAGGCCTTTGCCTTTTTAGCCTCCCTCTTGGCGCGTTTGAGTTCTTTTTTTGTCATCCGGAAAATATAGCGGCCGAAAGGGCAAAATTAGACTAAATTGTGTAATTTTGCAACGTTTTTAATAAACGCTCAAATACAGAAAATTATTTCATGACATCGAATCAGATAAGGGAAACGTTCCTCGAATTTTTCCGCAGCAAGCAGCACGTCATCGTGCCATCGGCGCCGATGGTCGTAAAAGGCGATCCCACGCTGATGTTCACAAACGCCGGGATGAACCAGTTCAAGGACATCATCCTGGGGAACGCCCCCATTGTGAATCCCCGCGTGGCCGACACCCAGAAGTGCCTGCGGGTTTCGGGCAAGCACAACGACCTCGAAGAGGTGGGGCACGACACCTACCACCACACGATGTTCGAGATGCTGGGCAACTGGTCTTTCGGCGACTACTTCAAGAAAGAGGCGATCGCGTGGGCGTGGGAGCTGCTGACGAATGTCTACAAACTCCCTAAGGACCAGATATATGTGACGGTATTCGAGGGGAGCGAAGAGGACGGAGTTCCGTTCGACAGCGAGGCTTACGATTTCTGGAAGGCATATGTTTCCGAAGACCACATCATCCGCGGGAATAAGAAGGATAATTTCTGGGAGATGGGCGACACGGGTCCCTGCGGCCCCTGCAGCGAGATACATTTCGACAACCGTTCCGCCGCCGAACGCGCCGGGGTACCGGGAGCCGAACTCGTCAACAGGGACAATCCGCTGGTGATCGAGATATGGAACCTGGTGTTCATGCAGTACAACCGCCGCGCCAACGGCTCGCTCTCTCCGCTCCCGATGACGCATATCGACACCGGGATGGGTTTCGAGAGGCTCTGCATGATAATCCAGGGCAAGCTGAGCAACTACGACACCGACGTTTTCCAGCCGATCATCGCGGGGATCGCGGGCATGTGCGGGAAAAAATACGGCGCAAATACGAGCGACGATATCGCCATGCGCGTCATCGCCGACCACCTGCGCACCATCTCGTTCTCGATAGCCGACGGACAGCTTCCGTCGAACGTCAAGGCGGGTTACGTCATACGCCGCATACTGCGCCGCGCGGTGCGCTACGGATACACATACCTCGGTTTCAGCGAGCCGTTCATGTGGAAACTCGTCGGCGGGCTCGCCGAACAGATGGGCGGGCAGTTCCCCGAGCTAAAGGCACAGAAAGGATTGATAGAAAAGGTGATACAGGAGGAAGAGGCTTCGTTCCTGCGCACTCTGGCCACCGGCATAAACCTTCTGGACGGCGTGATGGAAAAAGCCAGGGCCGCCGGAAAGGACACGATAGGCGGCGAGGAGGCTTTCACGCTTTACGACACTTTCGGCTTCCCGATCGACCTCACGGAGCTGATCGCCCGCGAGAACGGCATGAAGGTCGACATCGAACGTTTCGAATCGGAGCTGCAGGCGCAGAAGGAGCGTTCGCGCAACGCCGCCGCCGTGGACACCGAGGACTGGGTGGAGCTCGTTCCCATAAAAGAGAGCGAATTCACGGGTTACGATTCGCTCGAAGAAAACGTGCGTATAGCGCGCTACCGCAGGGTTTCGACCAAGGGCAAGACTTTCTACCAGCTGATCTTCGACCGCACGCCTTTCTACGGAAATTCGGGCGGACAGGCCGGCGACACCGGTTATATCGAAAATGGCGACGAGAAGATAGAGATACTCGACACGCTCAAGGAGAACGGCCAGACGGTGCATATCGCCGCGACTCTGCCGGAAAATCCGGCCGACACGTTCACGGCGCGCGTCGACGCGGCGAAACGCGGCGCCACCGCGGCCAACCACTCGGCCACCCACCTTATGCACGAGGCTCTGCGCAAAGTACTCGGAACGCACGTAGAACAGAAAGGTTCGCTCGTAACGCCCGACTACCTGCGTTTCGACTTCTCGCACTTCCAGAAGGTGACGCCCGAAGAGCTGAGGCAGGTCGAAAAAACGGTCAACGCCGCCGTCCGCGCCAACTATCCGGTCAAAGAGGACCGCCACTGCCCGATCGACAAGGCCCGGGAGAGCGGCGCGATGATGCTGTTCGGCGAAAAATACGGCGACCGCGTGCGCGTCATCCGTTTAGGCGGTTCGGTCGAGCTGTGCGGCGGAACCCACGTCGCGGCCACAGGCAACATCGGCCTGTTCAAGATCATAAGCGAAGGGGCTATTTCGGCGGGCGTGAGGCGCATCGAAGCCGTTACGGGCGAACGCGCCGAGCAGATACTCTATATGGCAGAGGACACCCTGAAAGCGATCCAGGACACCGTCCGCAACCCGCACGTGATGGAAGCGATCCGCAAGATGTTCGACGAGAACGAAAACCTCGCCAGGGAGATCGCCGCGCTGCACAAAGAGAAACTCGCGGAGATGGCCGAAAAAATGGCCGCCGAATTCGGGGTGCAGGAAGAGGGCGGAATGGTTCTTGTGAAGAGAATTCTCGATATGAAGCCCGACTTCGTGAAAGACCTGATGTTCCACCTGAGGCAGAACAACAGGAATCTGGCGATGGTCGTCGGGACGAGCACCGGCGGAAAACCGACGCTGGCCATCATGCTGGGCGAAGATATAGTGAAACGGGGCGTCGACGCGGGCGCCGTGGTACGCGAAGCAGCCAAAGAGATCGGAGGCAGCGGCGGCGGACAGCCGTTCTTCGCGATGGCCGGCGGTAAGAATCCCGACGGACTCGAAAAAGCGATTGACGCGGCAACGGAAATAATTAAAAACACCATAAAGAAATGAGCACCAAGATCGACAAAAAAGTCCTGCTGATGATCCTCGACGGATGGGGATCGGGCGACCGCTCTAAAGGCGACGTCATATACCAGGCAAACCCACAGTACATCAACAAGTTGGGCGAAACACATCCGCATGCACAGCTCCTGACGAGCGGCGAAAACGTCGGCCTGCCCGACGGGCAGATGGGCAACTCCGAAGTCGGGCATCTGAACATCGGCGCCGGAAGGGTCGTGTATCAGGACCTCGTGAAGATAAACCGCGCCTGCCGCGACAACTCCATCAAGCAGAATCCCGAAATAGTCGAGGCGTTCGAATACGCCAAGCAGAACGGCAAACAGGTCCATTTCATGGGACTCGTGTCGGACGGCGGGGTGCACTCTTCGATCGACCACCTGTTCAAACTGTGCGAAATAGCCCGCGACTACAATATCGAAAAGACGTTCGTGCACTGCTTTATGGACGGCCGCGACACCGACCCGCACAGCGGCAAGGGCTACATCGAACAGCTCGAAGCCGAACTCGCGAAACCCACATGTACGGGTAAGATAGCGACCATCATCGGCCGCTACTACGCGATGGACCGCGACAAGCGCTGGGAGCGCGTGAAGGTGGCCTACGACGCCATCGTCAACGGCACTGGAACCCATTTCAAGGATATGCCGGCGGCCATGCAGGCATCATACGACGAGGGCGTGACGGATGAATTCATCAAGCCTATAGTCGCCGTCGACGCCAGCGACAAACCGATCGGCCTTATAAAAGAGGGCGACATGGTGATCTTCTTCAATTTCCGCAACGACCGCGCCAAAGAGCTGACGCTCGCGCTGACGCAGCAGGATATGCCGGAACAGGGGATGCACACCATACCTCTTTATTACTGCACGATGACCCCCTACGACGCCACGTTCAAGGGGCTGCACATACTTTTCGACAAGGACAACGTCCATAATCCACTCGGGGAATACCTTTCCAAGCTGGGACTGACGCAGCTGCGCATCGCCGAAACCGAGAAATACGCCCATGTCACGTTCTTCCTCAACGGCGGGCGCGAGGCCGTTTTCGAAGGCGAGGACCGCATACTCGTTCCCTCGCCCAAGGTCGCCACATACGACCTCCAACCCGAAATGAGCGCTCCGGAAGTGGCCGAAAAACTGGTCGCGGCGATCAAAACGCAGAAATACGATTTCATCGCGCTGAACTTCGCGAACGGCGACATGGTGGGACACACCGGGGTTTACGAGGCCATCGTGAAGGCTGTCAAAACCGTTGACAAATGCGCCGGCGAGGTGATCGACGCCGCCAGGGCCAACGGCTACGATGTGATCGTGATCGCCGACCACGGCAACGCCGACCACGCGCTCAACCCCGACGGTTCGCCCAACACGGCGCACTCGCTCAATCCGGTGCCCGTTATCGTTGTTTCGGACAGGGTTAAAAAGGTCGAGGACGGCGTGCTTGCCGACGTCGCACCGACCATACTTAAACTGATGGGACTCCCCCAACCCGCGGAAATGACCGGCAAGGCTCTTGTCGACCTTAAATAGACTGAAAAGCGGTTCCGGAAGAGCCGCTTTTTTGTGCTAAAATATTTGGCATCAGGGGAAAAAGTATTAGCTTTGCACCTTTCCCTTAACAAACCTACCTGACTACGGCCGCTTAAACGAAATTTTTTAAAATGGTTTTCAGGCCTAAACTTATAGACACCCTCAAAGGCTACGACCGCAAGATGTTCACCGCCGACCTGATGTCGGGCATCATCGTGGGCATCGTGGCGCTGCCGCTGGCCATCGCTTTCGGTATCGCGTCGGGCGTTACACCCGAAAAAGGCATCATCACGGCCGTGATCGCCGGTTTCATCATCTCGTTCCTGGGGGGCAGCAAGGTCCAGATAGGCGGCCCGACCGGAGCCTTCATCGTGATAGTCTACGGCATAGTCCAGCAGTTCGGCACCAGCGGCCTCATAGTCGCGACCATCATGGCGGGCGTGATGCTCATCGCAATGGGGGTACTGAAAGCCGGCACCGTCATAAAATTCATCCCCTACCCCGTCATAGTGGGTTTCACGAGCGGCATCGCGCTCACGATCTTCGCAACGCAGATAAAAGACCTGTTCGGCCTGCAGATAGAGGACGTCCCGGCCGGCTTCGTCGACAAATGGGTGGTCTACGCCCAAAATTTCGGCACGGTCAACTGGTGGGCTGTCGGCATAGGTGTGCTCTCGATTGCGATCATCATGCTGATGCCCAGGATCTCTAAAAAGATACCCGGATCGTTCGTCGCGATCATCGTGATGACCGTCGGCGCCTGGCTGCTGCGCGAATACGGCGGCATCGCGGGCATCCAGACCATCGGCGACAAGTTCGCCCTCGACGGGATGCGCATCTCGGCCGAAACACCCAAAATAAGTTTCGAGATGATCCGCACGCTGCTCGCTCCGGCCTTCACGATAGCCATGCTGGGAGCGATCGAATCGCTGCTCTCGGCCACCGTGGCCGACGGGGCCATAGGCGACAAACACGACTCCAACACCGAACTCATAGCGCAGGGCATCGCCAATGTCGTGACTCCGTTCTTCGGGGGGATTCCAGCCACGGGAGCCATCGCGCGCACCATGACCAACATCAACAACGGCGGACGCACACCCATCGCGGGTATGATCCATGCCGTGGTCCTGCTGCTGATAATGCTGTTCCTCGGCGGCCTTACCAAACATATTCCCATGGCGTGCCTCGCAGGCGTGCTGGTGGTGGTGGCTTACAACATGAGCGAATGGCGCAGTTTCCGCGCGCTGCTGCGCAACACCAAATCGGACATCGCGGTGCTCGTCGCGACCTTCCTGCTGACCGTCATCTTCGACCTGACCATCGCGATCGAGATCGGGCTGCTGCTGGCCGTCGTGCTGTTCCTCAAGCGCATCACGGACGTTTCGAAAGTGTCTATGTTCAAAAAAGAGGTCACCGGCGCCGAATACGTCGAGGGAAGCGTCGACACTGAGATGCTGAAACTGCCTAAAGGCGTGGAGGTTTACGAGATCGAGGGGCCTTTCTTCTTCGGGATAGCCAACAAGTTCGACGAGGTGATGAAACAGGTGGGCGACAAACCCCGGGTGCGCATCATACGCATGCGGAAGGTGCCTTTCGTCGACTCTACGGGCGCACACAACCTCAAAAGCCTTATCAAGGCGTCGCGCAAGGAGAATATAACCATACTGCTTTCGGGTGTGAACGACAGCGTCCGCACGACCCTGCACAAAACCGGCATCGAGGAACTGGTCGGCGCCGAAAACGTACTGTCGAACATCAACGAGGCGGTCGAGCGGGCGGCGGAACTTACAAAATTAGGAATTAGGTGTTAGGAGTTAAAAAATTGAATCTCAATTCATAATCCATAATTCTATAATACGCTTTCGAGTGTTTTGACGTCGGTCTTGCCGAGCAGGGCGAGCCTCAGCAGGTTGATGGCCGACGACGAGGCGCGCTCTATGTTCTGTTCGCGCAGCTTGCCGTACTGCATCCTGCGCGAAAAAACGCCGTCCGGAGAGGCTACGGCGATCCAGACGGTTCCGACCGGTTTCTCCGGCATGCCGCCCGTCGGCCCGGCGATCCCGGTAGTCGCGACCGCGTGATCCGCGCCCGAAATATATTTTACGCCCGTTGCCATACGTTCCGCAACTTCGCGGCTGACAGCCCCATACTTTTTTATAATCGAATCGCCGACGCCTAAGATCTTCACTTTCGCATCGTTGCTGTAGGCAGTCACGCCGCAGAGGAAATAGTCCGACGCCCCCGCCATCGCGGTGAATTTCGACGCGATGCGCCCTCCGGTACACGATTCCGCGACCGCAAGCGTCGCTCCCCGCTCCCGCAGCATTCCGGCGACAACCTCCTGGACGGTAGTGTCGCCATAACCCACTATGTATGCGCCTATTATCTTTTCGAGTTCCGCGAAACGCTCTCGGATATCCTGTTCCGCCCGCGCGCCGTCGACGTCGTAGGCCGAAAGCCTCAGCCGGATGGCCGAGGGGCTGGGAAGATAAGCAAGGTGCATGTACGCTGGCAGGGCGTCCTCCCAAGGCGCGATGGTTTCGGCAAGCACCGACTCGGCAAGCCCGAAAGTTATCAGGGTTTTATGGACGTTATTGTGCAGGCTGAAATG
>JAVBVG010000032.1:0-14214 GCA_031554415.1 Rikenellaceae bacterium
CGCAAAAGTCAAGGAGGTTTACGAATCCGTTGCAAAATAAATAAACCCGCATAAAATGAAGACCATCTGCATGTATTTCCAGGTACACCAGCCCATGAGGCTGCGCAAGTACCGTTTCTTCGACATGGGAAAGAGCCACAATTACCTGGACGACGCCGCCAACCGTTCGATAATGCAAAAGGTGGCTCGCAGGTGCTACCTGCCCATGAACGCCCTGCTGCTCAAGCTTATAAACGAACACAAGGGCGCTTTCAGGGTTACATTCTCGATCTCGGGCCCGGCCATCGCGCAGTTCAAGGCCTATGCGCCGGAAGTGCTCGACTCGTTCCAGAAACTTGCCGCGACCGGGCATGTCGAATTCCTTGCCGAAACGTACGCCCACTCGCTGGCTTCGCTCGTCGATATGGGAGAGTTCCGCAATGAGGTAAAGGCGCACGTGAAAATGATGGAGGAAGAGTTCGGGCATAAACCCAAAGCTTTCCGCAATACCGAGCTGATCTACTCCGACGCGATCGGCGGAGAGGTTGCGAAGATGGGGTTCAAAACGATGTTGGCCGAGGGAGCGAAACATGTCCTGGGCTGGAAATCGCCCAACTACGTCTATGCCGGTGCGGTCGACCAGAAACTGCGCCTGCTGCTGCGCAACTACAAGCTCAGCGACGACATAGCGTTCCGTTTCTCGAACCGCGAATGGGACGAATGGCCCCTGACAGCGGAAAAATACGCGGGTTGGCTCGGCGATAAATCAACGGCCGGCGAGGTGGTCAACCTGTTCATGGATTATGAAACTTTCGGCGAACACCAGTGGGCCGACAGCGGCATCTTCGACTTCATGGCGCGGCTTCCGAAGGTGGCGCTCGGCAAGAAATACGACCTCGAATTCGCCACGGTTTCGGAAACCGCAGGGAAATACCAACCTGTTGCGATCCTGCACTCGCCCCACGCCATGAGCTGGGCCGACGAAGAGCGCGACGTGACGGCTTGGCTCGGCAACGAACTTCAGGACGAGGCTTTCTCGAAGCTTTATTCGCTGAAAGAGAAGGTCAGGGCGGTAAACAATCCCGATTTCGATTTCGTGTGGAGTTTCATGCAGAACTCCGACCACTTCTACTATATGGCCACCAAATGGCTGAGCGACGGCGACGTGCACACCTATTTCAACCCCTACGGTTCGCCCTACGAAGCATTTATCAATTACATGAACGTGCTGAGCGACTTCTCGATAGAACTCGACGGGCAGCTTGCCATAAAAGGAAAGAAAACGGCTGTTTCCGCATGACGAAAGCTGTGCCGGAAAATGGCAAAGGAGAACCCGCGGGTTCTCCTTTTCGTTTTATCGCAGCGTTCGGCCGGAGCCTTTAAGACTCTGCCCTCTCTTTCGAGACGCAATCGGCGCAGACTCCCTTATAGAGCAGTTGGACGTTTTGGACGATCATCCCTTCGGGGGCATTCCTGGTCGCAAACCTGTCGTCATGGAACCATACGTCGGAAACAGCGCCGCACACACGGCAATAGGCATGCCCGTGAATCGAGATGTCGGCGTCGAAACGCTCACACAAAGGATCGATATCGATCGCCTGTATCGCCCCGCGGCTTTCGAGGATCTTCAAAGTGTTGTAGACGGTGGTCTTCGAAAGAGTCGGCATCTCGGGCGAAAGCGCCGAATATATCTGCTCGACGGTGGGATGGGTGCGGTTCTCGAGCAGGAAGCCCATAACAGCCATCCTTTGTGCTGAAGGACGGATCCCGTGCTGCAGCAGGCATTCCCGGACTTTCATGGCAGGTGTCATATTTGTATTCATATCTACTTTGTCAAAAGTACAAAAACATGCGAAGATATCGATACAAAAAATTGCATGGAACGCAAAAAATTATATAAAAACATCAATAAAAGAAAGGTGCCGGACAATATGTTTCGAAAATCAAAACATATTGTCGGAAAAATCAATGAATGTTGCGTTTATTGAGTTCGGCGGTATAGCGGCGGGCATTCTGGAGATGCTGATTATAGCTCTCGGCAAAATTATGGTAGCCCGAAAAGTCCTCCTTCGCGCAGAAATATATGTATTTATGATGTTTATAATCGAGGACGGCATCAATCGCGGCGATCGAGGGCATACAAATCGGAGTCGGCGGAAGCCCCTTGTTGCGGTATGTATTGTATGGAGAATCGGTTTGGAGATGCTTTTTAAGGATACGGCGGAGGGTGAAATCGCCCGTCGCATATTTCACCGTCGGATCGGCCTGCAGCGGCATCCCGGTATTCAGGCGGTTGATGTAAACGCCTGCCATCGTCGGCATTTCGTCGGTTTTCTGAGTCTCTTCACACAGTATCGAGGCCAGCGTGATCGCCTCCATCCTGCCGAGTCCGGTACGGCTGAGTTTGGTTTCGCGCTCTTCGGTCCAGAAACGGTCGTACTCTTTTTTCATCCGCGCCACGAACTCTTCGGGCGTGACCGTCCACCAGAATTCATAAGTATTCGGAATGAAAACCGAGAACATTTCGAGTTCGCTCCCGAAACCGTATCCGGCCAAAACCTGCGGATCGTTCATCGCGGAGTGGAGCGACGCGGAGTCGGCCTCGATCTGCCGCGCGACGCGTCCGGCGAGCTGCGAAGGGAGGCGCGAGGGCCTCACCACGACGTTGACGGGAGTCTGCTGCGCCAGGTTGAGCATTCTGGCGATGTCGATAATACTCATGCCATTTTTCAGCATATAGTGCCCGGGCTTGACTTTGGCGGTCAATCCGATTCGCCGGGAGTACATTTCGAAAGGTTTGACGAAGCGGATCATTTCACCCGCACGCAGGGAGTCGACGAGGGTCGGAAAGTCCGTCCCGCGCAGAAGGTAAAGCGATCCTTCGTTCACAACGGCGTTGCCTTTAGCCACATACATGACTGTTCCAACGGCGGCCGCCACGAGAACCGCAAATGCGGCGGCGATCCAAAAGATTATATTTCGGGTTCCTCTTTTCATTTATTCAAGCATAACGGTCGTGCAAAGATATTTATTTTTTGGCGACTCGCACTTTTTGATTACTTTTGTCCGAGGGTAAGTCTTACACGACCAGCTCCTGCTGAATCCCCCAGGGCCGGAAGGCAGCAAGGGTAGGCGGTCGAGCGGTGCGATGTAAGTAGCTTACCCTTTTTTTGTGGCAACGGCCACGGCGGATTTGATGATAAAGGTTTCCGCTACCTGATTCTCTCGGCGCAGCGCAACCGTCATAGCGAAGACGTTAGTTGCACTCTTCACTCTTCACTCTTCACTTTTTCGCCAGCGGATGGTGTTCGTCGATGGTCTTTTTGAGGTGCGTGGTGTCGAGGTGGGTATATATCTCGGTCGTGAGGATGCTCTCGTGCCCCAGCATCTCCTGGACCTGGCGGATGCTCGCGCCGCCTTCGAGCAGGTGCGTCGCGAAACTGTGCCTCAGGGTGTGCGGGCTCACGGTCTTCTCTATCCCCGCCGCAGCGGTAACATCCTTGAGTATCGTGAAGATCATCACGCGCGTAAGTCCCTTGCCGCGGTTGTTCAGGAACAGCGTGTCGATGTTGCCGCGTCCGTCGCGAACCGCGAGGTATTTCCGGATGCGGTCGCGGGCGGCGGCGCTCACCGGAACAAGGCGTTGTTTGTCGCCCTTGCCCGTCACGCGGACGAAACCATCGTCGAAAAACAAGTCGCCCAGGCGCAGCGTCGTAAGCTCCGAAACCCGCAGGCCGCAGCTGTAAAGCGTCTCGAGCATCGCCGCGTTGCGGATACCCAGGTCGGTCGTTTCGTCCACCGCGCCGATGATGCGGTCGATCTCGCCGGTCGAAAGCACTTCCGGAAGTTTGCGCCCTATCTTCGGGCCGTCGATAAATTCGGCGGGCGACGAGTCGATCACCTCCTCCAGCAGCAGGAAATTGAAAAAACTCTTCACGCCGCTCAGAATCCTCGCCTGGGTAGCCTTTTCGGCACCCAGATCATAGAGCGACGCCATGAAAGCCTCGACCATCGCGGTCGACACCCACTTCGGCGCGACGTTGTATTCGGCCACGACGAACCCCGCGAACTGCCACAGATCGCGCATATACGACTCCACGGTGTTGTCCGCAAGCCGCTTTTCGAGCTTTATGTAATTCCTGTATTTGCGGGAAATCTCCTCCCACCGTTTTTCAACATCTGCCATTATCTGCAAAATTAGAGAAATTTCTTCACTCTTCACTCTTCACTCTTCACTCATTTTCCTACCTTTGCGAAGTCAAAGTCAGGAAAATGATTGATACGGATTATCTGGTAATAGGCAGCGGTGCGGCGGGACTGAGTTTCGCACTGAAGGCGGCACAGAACGGCAGCGTGACGATCGTCACGAAATCGGCGGTAACGGAGAGCAACACCCGTTTCGCCCAGGGCGGCATCAGCTCGGTTACCGATGAGGCGGACTCTTTCGAGAAACATATCGAGGACACGCTGGTGTGCGGGGCGGGGAAATGCGATCTGGAGGCGGTGAACCTCGTGGTAAGGCGGGCGCCGGAATTGATAGGCGACCTCGTCGGGTGGGGTACCCGCTTCGACAGGAAATCCGACGGGACATACGAGCTTGCGCGCGAAGGCGGCCACACCGAGCACCGCATCCTGCACCACAAGGACCTGACCGGCGCCGAGATCGAACGCGCCCTTGTGGAACAGGCCCGCAAGCATCCGAACATCACCATTCTGGAGAACCATTTCGCGGTCGACCTGCTGACGCAGCACCATCTGGGCGAGTTGGTCACGAAGCACAGCAAGAAGATAGTCTGTTTCGGGGCATATGTGCTGAATCTCGAAACGGAGGAGATTCACACTTTCCGCGCGAAGTTCACAATCGTCGCGACAGGCGGCGTGGGTAACGTCTACCACACCACGACCAACCCCCGCGTCGCGACCGGCGACGGAATCGCCCTGGTGCACCGCGCCAAAGGCGTGACGCAGGATATGGAGTTCATCCAGTTCCACCCCACTTCGCTCTACAATCCGGGCGAGCGGCCGTCGTTCCTGATCTCGGAGGCGATGCGCGGCTTCGGGGCGGTGCTGAAATTGCAGGACGGCGAGGAGTTCATGCAGCGCTACCACCCGATGGGTTCGCTGGCGCCGCGCGACATCGTTGCGCGCAGCATCGACCACGAGATGAAGATCCGGGGCGACGACTACGTCTACCTCGACGTGACTCACCGCCAGCCGCAGGATATCATCGACCACTTCCCGAATATCTACGAGAAGTGCCTCTCGATAGGCATCGATATCACGCGCGACATGATCCCGGTGGTTCCGGCGGCGCACTACTGCACAGGCGGCATCCGCGTCAACCTCAACGGCGAAACATCCATCAAGAGGCTCTACGCGCTGGGCGAGGCGTCGTGCACGGGGCTTCACGGGGCCAACCGCCTGGCGTCGAATTCGCTTATCGAGGCGCTCGTCTACGCCGACCAGGCCGCACGCCACACAGCTCCGCTCCTGGAGTGGATAGAGCTGCAGGAGGGCATTCCCGACTGGAACGACGAGGGGACGGCCGCGCCCGAGGAGATGGTGCTCATCACCCAGAATGCCAAGGAGATGCAGCAGATAATGAGTAACTACGTGGGGATCGTGCGCTCGAACCTTCGTCTGGACCGCGCCATGCGGCGTCTGGAAACGATCTGGTGGGAAACCGAGGAACTGTACGGGAAGACCACGCCGAGCAAACCCTTGTGCGAGCTTCGCAACATGATAACCGTCGGGTACCTGATAATCAAGCAGGCGCGCCTGCTGAAAGAGAGCGTCGGGCTGCACTACTCGACCGACTATCCGGTATAAGGTGGCAACGCCCACAGCGATTCATAGGATTTCCAGGCTAAACCAGCAACTCGCCGCACTCGAAATATGCGATTTAGCAGCACATACCTGTTTCCGCTGACCGCGGCCTTTCTCCTGCTTGTACGCTGTACCGTCGGGCCGGAAGACCCGCCCGTGCCCGTGCCTCCGGACTGCCGGATAGGATCGTTCTCGATCCAGGCGGGACCTGACATGATAAACGCAAGTATAGACAACTCCGCCCGCACCGTCACCGTCATCACGACCGCGTGGATGGATGACCTCGACAAGCTGGTGCCGATATTCACCGCCGGCGGAAAGGTTACGGTGGAGGGCGTAGAACAGGTAAGCGGGTCGAGCGCCGTCGATTTCCGCGGCACGGGCGGCAGCGTCGTCTATACCGTGACGTCGGTAACGGGCCGGCAGGCAACGTACACCGTTACGATAGATTCGCCCATGTTCTCGGGGCTTCCGTCGGTCGGCATCGAGGTGGACGGCGGTGTGGAGATCACCAAAAAGACAGAAATCTACCACGGCGCGCGCATCACCATAGAACATCCTGACGACCCGTCGCAAAACTTAGCTTCGCAGGTGGGGATACGCGGGCGCGGCAACACCTCGTGGACGAAGCCGAAAAAACCGTGGCGCATACGTTTCGACGATCCGGTTTCGGTTCTGGGCATCGCTCCCGCCCGCAGCTGGGTGCTTCTGGCCAACTGGCAGGACCCTACGCTTATCATGAACGAGGTGGCTTTCGAACTTGGCCGCCGTTTCGAAATTCCGTACACAAACAATTCGCGCTTCGTGGAGTTGTGGATCAACGGCACATACCGCGGGAATTACCAGCTTACCGAACAGATACAGGCCGGAAAGAACCGCGTCGCCATCGACGAAGATAACGGCGGTTTCCTCGCCGAACTAGACACCTATTACGACGAAGTGCCAAAATTCCGCACAGCATCTTTCAACCTTCCGGTGATGGTGAAAGACCCCGATGGGGCCGCCGCGGCGGATGTAAAACCGGTCTTCGACGCTCTTGAGGCAGTTCTCATGGGAGGCGGCGTGTGGCAGGAGCATGCCGACGAAGATTCGTTCATCGACTATATGCTCGTGACCGAGATAGTACGCAATCCCGAAGCGGGGCAGCCTAAAAGCCTCTTTATGTACCGGCACGACGGGTCGTCGAAACTCTGTTTCGGCCCTCTGTGGGATTTCGACTGGGCTTTCGCATACGCGGCGGACGGCAGTTTCGATTATTTCCGGCCAAAGAATCTGCCCGTCCTGTACGGCCCGCACCGCACGGAAACCACAAAAGGCATCGGCTTTATAAACGCTTTTTACAAGGATCCGGGATTGAGGGCCCGTTACAAGGCGCGGTGGAACGAAATGATGGACAGGGGTCAAATAGAGGGAATAATCCCGTTCATCGGGGAATTATCGAAAAGCCTTATGAAGTCCCAGCGCCATAATTTCGCACGGTGGCCCAACGGCAAGGATCCTGCAGAGCAGATAAGCCTTATGCAGTCGTGGCTCTCGGCGCGCATCGAAATGCTCGACCGGGAGATAAACAAATTCTGAGCCTTATCATTATTTCGCAAAAGTCATCTCATCGACGAGCCACTGCGCGCCGCCGACTTTCCCGATCACGAACATCACGTAGCGGATGTCCACCGAAATATTGCGGCATATCTCGGGGTCGAATTCGATGTCGCTCATGGTGCTGAGCCACGTGCGGTCGAAATTCAGCCCGAGAAGCTCCCCTCGGGCATTCAGTATCGGACTGCCGGAGTTGCCTCCCGCAGTGTGGTTCGAGGCGATAAAGCAGACCGGGACCGTCCGACGCCCGTCCACGACCGTCGTCCAGCGGCCGTAATCCTGCGCGGCGCAGAGTTCACGCAGGCGGCCGGGAATATCGTAGTCGTAAATCGCGGGATCGTCCTTGGCCATGATGCCGTCGATGGTGGTCACACAGTCGTGCCACACGGCGTCCTCGTAGCGGTAACCCCCGATCCCGCCGTAAGTTATACGCAGCGTGAAGTTGGCGTCGGGATAGAAGCGGCGCTCCGTGTCGAACTCCATCAGCGCGCGCATATATACTTCATACCACTCCGCGATATCCGGCATCGCACTCAGATTCGACGGGTACTGCGTATGTTTCAGGTCCATTTCGCGGCGTATCTCGTCGCGCAGCACGAACAGCGGCTCGGACAGTGATGCCGCGACCATCACGGCACTGTCGCGGTTGGCCTCGGTAAACTTTTCAAAGGAAGTGAACGAGCTGCCGGCAAATATCCAGTCGGCCATGGCTTCGTATCCGCCCAGCGAGTCGAGCATACGGGTCATGAACTCCGGAACGCGGTCGGACATCCCGGCATAGCCTTTCAGCAGGGCGGCAGTTATCTCCCTGTCTATTTCCGGCACGTAATCTTTATAGAACGCTTCAAGGTTTTGGATATATTGCTCCGGAATCGGTCCCCGCCGGCGCCATGTTGAAATATTGACAGGCGAGTTCAGCTCTATGGCCCCTATGGTTTCGCGGTAGAGCTCCTGCCGGAAAAAATCGGGGGCAACGCGGGCATAGGCCGCCTCCATACTGTCGAGAAGGTGGGCGTATTCGGGTTTACCGGCGGCCCAGACGCGGAATTCGGCCTCGCATGCGAGTTTCTTCTCTATCGTTCCGAGGCGTTTGAGGCCGCGGCTTTCGCCCTGCCATTTCTTCCAGCCGTTGGCAATCGAGGCCTGTTTCGATGCGTACTTTATTCGCGTGGCGGGGTCGGCGTCGCTGGCGGTTTTTATGATGTCGAGCCTCTGGGTACGCAGTTCGATGCGCATCGGGTTCGACCGTTCGAGTATGTATCGGACAGCGTCGGATGTGACGTATTCCTGCGTCGTTCCGGGGAAACCGTAGACGAAAGTGAAGTCGCCCGGCTTGAAACCCTTGTCTGAAACCGTGAAGAACTTCGCCGGACGGTAAGGCACATTGTCCGGAGAGTAGTCGGCCGGGCGGTTGTCGGTTCCTGCGTAGATGCGGAAGACCGAGAAATCGCCCGTGTGGCGCGGCCACATCCAGTTGTCGGTGTCGCCGCCGAATTTCCCGATAGACGAAGGCGGCGCGGCCACCAGCCTCACGTCCGTAAACACCTCGTAAACCCACAGCCACTGCCGGTTGCCGTAGTACAGGGGCTTTATCTCGGCCTTGTAGCGTCCGCCCTGCTCGGCCTCCTTGATTATTTCGTCCCGGCGGCCGGCGGCCACGGCTTCGGTAACATCCTCCATGCGGACCATTATCCGGACTTCAAGTCCGGGGTTGGGCAGTTCCTCGCCTTTGTTCATCGCCCAGAAACCATCGGTCAGGTAGTCATGTGCAACGCTGCTGTGCTGCTGTATCTGATCGTATCCGCAGTGGTGGTTGGTAAGCAGCAGCCCCTCGCCGGATACTATCGCCCCCGTGCAGCCGCCGCCGAACATCACTACGGCATCGCTCAACGAAGGTTTTTCAGCGCTGTAAAGGTCGGCCGCTTTCAGCCTGAAACCCCCCTTGCGCATCTCCTTTACCTGCCCTTCGATCTGCGACGGCAGCCACATTCCCTCGTCGGCCCACGCCGGGAAGGCGAAAATAATGATCAAAACAAGTATGCCAAATTTTTTCATATGTTTTTCTTCATTTTTCATTCTTCATGAATATATTCATTACTAAAAAAATTTCGAGATTAACAGAGATCGCCTGCATGGGCATCCCCATCACATTGTAGAACGAACCCTCGATGCGGCTCACGCCCACATATCCGATCCACTCCTGGATGCCGTACGCACCCGCCTTGTCCATCGGGTTGTATGTGTCGACGTAATATCCGATCTCCTCGTCCGACAGCGCGCGGAACCACACCTCGCTTTCGACACTGAACTCGTCGCGTCGATCCGCGCTGCGCAAAACAACGCCCGTGATGACCTTGTGCGAGCGTCCTGAAAGCTCCTTTATCATCTCTACGGCATCCCGGCGGCCGCGCGGTTTGCCGAGCACTTTTCCGCCGCAGACGACTATTGTGTCGGCCGTCAGAAGTATATCGCCGCCAACCAGCGGCCAGGGGTACATCGACGACTTGAGCGAGGCGAGGTATTCGGCAACCTCTTCGGCAGGCATCGCGGCAGGCCACACCTCGTCCACCTCGTAAGGTTCTGCAAGCGCGAACGGCAGGCCGCTGTCGGCGAGTATCTGCCTGCGGCGCGGCGAATGCGACGCGAGTATCAGTTTGCGGCTCTTTAACTTATCCTTTAACAGCATACTTACTTGATCTGAAAATCCAATAGTTTCTCCCCTTCGAGCCAGGCGGTCAGACGGTCGCCGGGCTTCACGGGACCCACTCCGACAGGTGTGCCGGTATATAGCAGATCACCCATTTTAAGCGTTACGAACCGCGAAACCCAGGCTATCAGTTCGTCAACCGTGAATATCATCTCGGCGGTATGTCCCCGCTGGCGAGATTCGCCGTTCAGCCGCATTTCGAAGTTCAGGTTCTGGACGTCGCCTTCCAGGTCCGCCAACTTCAGAAAGCGCGGCGACAGCGCCGCCGAGCGGTCGAACGCCTTGCATATCTCCCACGGCAAGCCTTTCGCGATACACTCGCGCTGGATGTCGCGGGCGGTGAAATCTATTCCCAGACCCACTTCGTCATAGTAGCGGTGGGCGAATTTCCGCTGTATATGTCGGCCGACGCGGCTTATCTTCACCACCAGCTCGCACTCATAGTCGATCTGATTGCTCCAGTCCGGAACATAGAACGGGTCGTTATTCCGCAGCAGCGCCGTGTCGGGCTTCATGAAAAACTGAGGAGTGGCAGGTGTGTGTTCCGCTATATTAAATCCGCCGCCGGCGTTCCGGCTGTGGTCGAGTTCGGCTATATGCGCCGCGTAGTTGCGGCCTATGCAGATTATTTTCATTTCCTTAATAGTTCTGCCATTTTTTGGCCGAAGCGGTCGGATGCTCCCGGACCGCCGACAGTAGTGCGGAGTTGGGCAAAATCGGCCAGTATACGTTCGCGTTCCGGCCCATCGGGAAGTATCGCGGCGAGTTCCTTTTCGGCCCGATCGGTATTCATCGACGACTGCACCAGTTCGGCAATAGACTCACGACCCAGAATAAGGTTTACGAGCGAGATATACGGGACTTTCAGGAAATATGGTTTCAGCGCGGCGTAAATGGGATTGGTCCGGTAGAAAACCACTTCCGGGACATTCATCAGGGCGGTTTCGAGCGTCGCCGTACCCGAAGTAACGACCGCCGCCACGGAATTCCTGAGTACGGCATAGGTCTGATCGCACACCAGGCGAACGCCTGTTCCGGCAAGCAGCTTTTCGTACTCCGCACGGTCGATCCACGGTACTCCGGCCACCACGAACTGATACGACGGGAATTTACGGGCCACCCCGGCCATCAGCGGCAGGTTGTCGCGTATCTCACTGCGGCGGCTCCCGGCCAGGAGCCCCACCACGGGCCGTTCGTCGAGGCCGTTGGCGCAGCGAAACTCTTCGCCCGAGGGCAACGAGGCGCTCCTTTCGGCGATCTCGTCGACAAGCGGATTGCCCTCGTAGAAGGTCTCGATGCCCTTGCCGCGGAAATACTCTGTCTCGAACGGAAAGATGATGAAAAGCCGGTCGACGTATTTTCGGATGCGTTCGACGCGCCTCTCTTTCCACGCCCACACCTTCGGGGCGATGTACCAGAACGTCGTGATCCCCAGCCCGTGCGCGTACTCGGCCATGCGGAAATTAAATCCGGGATAGTCTATCAGTATCAGCACGTCGGGCATCCAGCCACTGATATCGGCCTTGCACTCCTTTATCTGCCCGAGCACTGTTCCGAGGTTTGCGAACACCTGGAAAAAACCGAAAAAAGAGGTTTCCCGGTAGTGTTTCACAAGGCCGGCATCTCCGCCGACGGCAGACATGCGGTCACCCCCCCAGAAACGGAACTCCGCCTGCGGGTCGCTTTTCAGTATGCCGCGCATCAGTTTCGACCCGTGGAGGTCGCCCGATGCCTCTCCGGCAATCAAATAGTATTTCATATTCTCTTTTACTTGTCATTTATCAAGCAGGTCCGGGCGGAGGCGTCTGGTGCGCTCGTATGCCTGCTCCTCCTTCCATTTGTCGATCGCCGCGAAGTTGCCCGAAAGCAGTACGTCAGGGACTTTCCAGCCGTTGAATTCGGCCGGGCGGGTGTAGACCGGCGGGGCGAGCATATCGTCCTGAAAGCAGTCAGTCAGGGCCGATTCCTCGTCGCCTATCGCGCCGGGAACTATTCTCACGACGCTGTCGACTATCACCGCCGCCGCCAGTTCCCCGCCCGTCAGCACGTAGTCGCCGATGCTTATCTCACGGGTTATAAGGTGGTCGCGGACCCTCTGGTCAAGCCCCTTGTAGTGGCCGCACAGTATGATGATGTTCGTGAGCGTCGAAAGGCGGTTGGCCTCGTGCTGGTCGTGACGGACGCCGTCGGGCGAGGTGTAGATGACCTCGTCGTATGTGCGTTCCGACTTCAGCTTCTCGATAAGGCGGAAGACCGGTTCGGGCTTCATCACCATGCCAGCCTCGCCGCCGAACGGATAGTCGTCGACCTGGCGGTGGCGGTCGGTGGTGTAGTCGCGGATGTTGTGCACGACGATCTCGACGAGGCCTGCTTTCTGCGCCCGCTTGAGTATGGATTCGTTCAAAGGCGAAACCAACAGCTCCGGAACTACCGTTAAAATATCTATCCTCATTGCGCTATCAATTCAGTAAAGTCGCCGTGGCGGTGTCCGGGGACAAAGACGATATCCTTGTCGCCCTCCTCGCGCATCAGCGAAACAAGTCTGCCATTTTTCAGCACATACCCCGCGTAACCCCACTCCCGGAAGAGTTTCAGTATCTGCATCCTGTTCGGACCGCAGGTTTCGATCAGTACCACCGGCATGAACTTTTCAATTACCGGCGCCATTTCGGGGATCACCACCGTTTCGTAGCCCTCGATGTCGCATTTTATGAAATCGAGCCTCGCGAGTCCGGCGAAAAGTTCGCTCCCGCGCCTCATCTCAGCCTCAAATTCCAATTCCGAGCCGGCGGGCTCTTCCGCGTCGATCACCCGGTTTTGTCCGGTGCCCATATACCCGGTATAGCGCGCCGAATCGTTGCACATCACTATGCCTTTATCCTCCTGGCCGAGCGCGTAAGGCATGATCCCGACATTGGAGCAGCCGCGCAGGTTGCGTTCCAGCACTTCGAGTATCGGTTTCACCGGTTCGACGGCGTAGACTTTCCCGGACGGCCCCGCAAGGCGGCTAAGTATCCGCGAATAATACCCCAGATTAGCCCCGATGTCGATGACGGTATCGCCCGGCCGGACCAGGTGTTTCAGGAAGCGAGGATATTCATAGGCGGGTGAATTTTTGCCCAATCCAAGGCTGTAACCGGCAAAAAACGTGCGACTGACGACCGTCAGGTATTTTTCAAGCGGCAGGCGTTTATATAACATCCGTTTAGCGGAATCTGTCAGTTTACTCATAGCTTACCAAAATGGTTAACGGTTAATGATTAATGGTTAATTTGAAATACACTAAATATGATTTTCATTTATCTTAACCATTGACCATTAACCATTATTTATAATTTACGTCGCCGTCGATGACCTCGACGATGAAGGGATTGTTGGCCGCTTCATGCGCGATGGTGGTGTCGGGACCGTGCCCGGGATAGACGCGCACGTCGCCGCCCAGCGGGAGCAGGTTTTCGAGGATGCTTTTCATGATCCAGCTGTAATCGCCGCCGGGAAGATCGGTGCGGCCGATGCTGTCGGCGAAAAGCGTGTCGCCCGTGAAGACCGCGCGGCTCTGCGGCTCGAACAGTGCGACATGACCCGGAGTGTGGCCCGGAACGGGAACGATCCGCAGCGCCGTGTTGCCGAACCCGATCTCGGCGCGCCCTTTCAGGTCGATGTCGACCGCAGGCATTTCGCCAAGCTGCATCCCGTAGACATATGCCGAGGGGCCCATCGCATCGAGCAGGAACCGGTCGTCGGAACTGAGCGCGAAGGGCACGCCGTAGGTATCCTTCAGGTAATTCACCCCCAGCAGGTGGTCGAAATGGCCGTGCGTGTTAATCGCCAGAACCGGCTTAAGTCCTTTTTCAGCTATGAATTCCGACAGGGTTTTATCCTCCTTCGCGGCGTAATTTCCGGCATCTATTATGGCCGCCTCGCCCGTTTCGTCCCACACGACGTAGGTGTTTTCGGATATCGGGTTGAAAACGAACCTCGCAATATTCATCATATGAGCATTTCTTTTGTGCAAAGATACTTTTATGAAATGAAAAACGCGCATCGTTCTTTCATCTTTCGTCTTCCATCAGTATCTTTGTCGGAATTATATCAACCCAATACCA
>JAVBVG010000048.1:0-9179 GCA_031554415.1 Rikenellaceae bacterium
GTCACCAGTCCACACCTAAACCCAGGGGAGAATCTCGCCTCCCGAAAAAAATCCCTTCACCTACAAAAAAACGAAGATCGATAAAAATCTTCTTTAACAGAGAAGCCGCCCCGGAAATCTAATTCCGAGACGGCTTCGGTTTGTATACCTGTATGAGAAGGGATTTAATCCTCTTTTTGATAATCCACCGTTATAGTATTGCCGTTGTAAGTCCAGCTGCCGGTCGTTATGGTTTCCGAGAAGAAGTTGTTGTTGAACCATGATTTTACCACGAACCACACGCCGTCGCCGGGATTGCCGCTGAGCGAAAGCCCGATCAGCCCTTTGTTTTTGGTTATGTCCAGACCCGTCAGTTCATTGTCCGCACAGGTCAGCTGTATCAGCCCCGTGCTGTTCGTCACGTCCAATGCCGTCAGACGGTTGTTTTTGCAATCCAGCCAGGCCAGTTTAGTGCGCGAGAGGTCCAATTCCGTCAACTGATTGTCGCCGCACAGCAGGGTCCCCAACGCCTCACCCTCAGGCAGAGATATCTTTGTCAGACGATTGCTCTGGCAATACAGTACGGACAACGCCGTGTTATTCGTCATATCCAGCTCCGAAAGCAGATTGCCGCCGCACTCCAGCCATGTCAATGCCCTGCAGCCCGACAGGTCCAGTTCTGTCAATTCATTGCCGCTGCAGTAGAGGGTTCCCAACATCGCGTTCCCTACCTTCAGCCGCTCCAGTTCGTTCTCTTCGCAATGTAGTTCTCCCAACCCGGCGTTATTCGTTACGTCCAGCTCTGTCAGCAGATTGTTGTTGCACAACAGCAGGCCCAGACTCGTATTCTTCGTCACATCGAGTTCAGTCAACTGATTGCCATCGCAATACAGCCACTTCAGCGCCACGTTATTCGCCACGTCCAGCTCCTTCAGTTGATTGCCACCGCAATTCAGACCGATCAGCGCCGTGTTGTTTGCTATGTCCAACCCCGTCAGCCGATTATTACCGCTGTTTATGATGGTCAATCTCGTGTTTTTCGACACATCCAATTCCGTCAACAGATTGCTCTCGCACGCCAGGGTAATTAACTTCGTGTTTTTCGTTACATCCAACTCCGTCAACTGATTGCGGTTGCAATTCAGGAAGATTATTTCTGTAAAATACTCTATTCCGGCCAATGATGCGGCTTTCTCACCCTCGTAACCCATCGGATTGTTGAAGTCTATCGTGGTTACCCAGGCAGCTTCCGAAAGGGAAAGCATGCCGTCGCCGTCCTTGTCCCATCCGCTCATTTTAGACTCGCAGAAGGCATGGAATACGGGGTCGGTGATCCTTGAAAGAACATCCACGGGCCAATCGACCGACACGCTGCACTGATCGGTCTTGTAGCCGTCCTCGGTGGTAACGGTAATGGTGGCCTCTCCGCCCGACAGGGCTTTCGCCACCCCCGTTTTCGGATCGATGGACAGGACCGACTCGTCGTCGCTGCTCCACGTTACGTTCCTGTTCGACGCGTCTTCGGGAGCGACGGTGGCGGTAAACCTCTTCTCGTCGCCGACGGTCAGCTGCGTCGCCGGATTATCGATGGAAACCGAGCTTACCGCTACCGGTGGCATTTCGCTTTTGCTGCATCCGGCAAAAAAGAGGCATGCCGTTGCCAAAGCGCATGTAAAGCTGTTTTTTCTCATGATTTCACAGGCAACAGGGGTGATTTCTGTAAATAATGCGAATCAAGGTTGAGTCCTGCCGTCATTGCGAAGGCGTTAGCCTGAAGCAATCCAGTCTGTTTTTCTGGATTAAATCGCTTCGCTCAATGAGTTCGCCCGGTTAAAGCCGACCTCAGTTGCCGCGTCGCCTGCGGCTCCTCGCAATGGCGTGTGGCGCTTTTTCTATTTTAATCCTTAATTGGCGTAAATATATTGAAAAAACGCGTAATATGGAGAGTTTATTTTTTTTTGCCGTGCGATTTGGCATTATGCCGGCGGAATGAAGAGGCACCCGGTTTCCCGGCCGGCCCGGAGATTATCTTACCAGCACTTCCTTTTTGAAACCTTCGAGTCTGTCCAGCGGCAGCTTCACTTCCGTGCGTCCCTGTGCGAAGCAGGCGATGTCGTAGGGGTTGTACATGAAGGTGATGTGTTCGTTCGACAGCAGGAAATTTTCGGTCGCCTGCACGGAATCAGCCGCGAAGAAACACCCCTCCTCGTTCAGCTCCTCCCAGTTGTCCTTCTGGTGCTCTTCGAGTATTCTGACGCGGATCCTTTCGGCCAGCGCGGCCTTCCCCTCGGGCGTGAAAACAACGTCGAGAGTCAGGCGGTCGCCGGTGCGCAGGTCGTAATTGTAATACATGACCGTTTCCATGCCGTGGGCCCCGCCCATATATTCCTGGCGCTCGACCGTGTAGGCCACAATGCGTTCGTTGAGCACATCCCTGTGCGAGCGGATCTTCAGGAAACCGCTCCATTTGTGTCCGGCCGGATCGTCGCTGACATACATATCGGCGATTCCCTGGTCGAAAGCCGTCGCGCTCTCGATCGGATTGACCCTGACGTATTCGTCGCCGAAGAAGTCGGCGATCATGGCGGTGCGGATTTTTGCTTCGACCTCATTGTCCGAATACCACGAAAGGTATTCGAAGAGGTAGTCGAGCTCGAAAGTGCCATCACCCTCCCTGAAGGTTTCGTTTTTGTCGATAGAGGCGAATTCGGGATTGTCCGATCTCTCCCGGCAGGAGGTCAGGGCTACCGCCGCGGCGCACACTGCAAGCAGTGCTGTAGTAAGTTTTTTCATAATCATCTATGTTTTAAAAGGATTTGCCGTATTATGGCAAATCCTCAATTTTCCTGCCAGAATATAATGCTGATGCCACGGGAGCGGAGGATTATTTTGCGGCAAACCTAAAATCGCCGCCGGCGTTCCGGCCCGGGGATAAGCTCTTTCGTAACGCCGATATCTTCGATGAACTTCGCGTCGTGGGAAATGACTATGACCGTCCCCTCGTAATCCTTCAGCGCGGCGGTTACGAGCTCCATGCTGCGGATGTCGAGGTTGTTGGTCGGCTCATCGAAGATAAAGAGGTCGGGCGCGCTGTCGCCGATGAGCAAACTGCAGAGTATCAGCTTCATCTTCTCGCCGCCGCTCAAAGCGCCGCACGGTTTGTCCCATGTTTCGGTCGGGAAAAGGAAGCGGTGCAGTTCGGTTTTGACGGCGTGGTCGGGCAGGTTCCGGGTGTTGAATCCCGCCGCCTGCTGCACCACCGTCAGCGAATCGTCGACGAGCGAATACTGCTGGTCGATATAGAGTATGCGGGCATCGGCGCGGGTGATCCCGCCCTCGGTCGGCTGAATTTCGCCCAGGATGAGCCGGGCGAGGGTGGTCTTGCCGCTGCCGTTGCCGCCGCGGATCACGATCCTCTCGCCGCTTCCGATCCGGAAGTCGAAAGGTTCGTCCCACAGCGGCCTGCCGCCGTAGCTGAAATTGATGCCGCGCCCCTCGACCAGCGTCTTGCCCGCGTGGAGCGCCGAATCTGAGAGCTTTATCTTTATCGAGGCGTCGCGCGGCATCCCAGCCCGCTTTTCACGCAGTTCCTCCTCTGCCGCGCCGATTTTTTCCGAATGCGCCCCTTTCAGCCTTGCGGTGGTCGCGGCGGCGCTGTCCTTGAGCGTCTTCATCATGATGCGCGGGATACCCTCGCCGGCGGCCTTGCGCCCTCCGCGGATTTCGGTTTTTTGCCGGCGCTCGAGGGTCTCGCGCGCGGTTTGCCGGGCCAGGCGCAGGGCCTTCTCTTTCTCGCCGATCTGCTGCGAAAGGGCGCCGAGCCGGGCGTCGCGGATTTCGCGGTAATGGGTGTAGTTGCCCCCGAACTTTTCCGCCCCCCGCGAAGTCAGCTCCCAGGTCGTTTGGACGAGGTCGAGAAGCATTCTGTCATGGCTGACGATGAGCATCGCCGCACGGCTGCGTTCGATGAGGGCGTAGAGTTTTTCGCGCGCGGCGGTGTCGAGGTGGTTTGTCGGCTCGTCCATAACGATCAGCTCCGGGTCGTGCAGGGCGATCCCGGCCAGAAAAACTTTTGTCTTTTCCCCGCCGCTCAAGGTGTTAAAGGAGCGGTCGAGGGCGAAATCGGCCATATTCCATTCTGCCAACGCGGCTTCAGCGCGCTGGACGATATCCCAGTCATCGGCAAGCGTTGCGAAATCGTTCTCGGCGGCATTTCCCGAAAGAATGGACTCCAGCGCCCGAAGTTTACCCTCGATGCCGAGCGCTCCCGCGATCGTAAGGCCGTCGTACTGTCCGGAATGCTGGGGCACGAACCAAAGGCGGTCGGGACGCGAAACTTCTCCCGTGAGCGGCTCGAGCGCTCCGGTTATTATTCTTAAAAGCGTGGATTTTCCCGATCCGTTGTCGCCGATCAGCGACGCTTTCTCGCCGTCGGCGTTCCGACCGCCGACGGCAACGGAGAGGCCGACGTTTTCAAAAAGGGTTTCCCGGGCGGGATACCCGAACGAAACGTTGTGCAAATTCAATGACATGATTTCCAGTTATAATCCAAATCGTATCCTAAAGTCAACTTCTGCGTTGGACGTCGTCGGCGAAATGCTCATTTACGCACAGTAAACTGCGCTTTCTCCTCCTCGTCCGCCTTGAATTTGATCTTTATGATACAATTTAGCGCCGTCAAACAAATGTTGATTCGATCCGATATTCTCGGTATTGACGGTCGAAAGCCGCCTTTGCTATCTGGAAATTCTCATTGAAAAGTTTGTTCGTTCGACTTCGATTTGCGGTAAACTGAATGCCGCGGCGTTATGCGGAGTTTACGCTGCAAATATAACGAAAAGGATTTTCTCTTTTTCACTTTTGGCCGGCAAAAGTGGAGCAAAACCGGCCCATTTTCCAAAAAGCTACTTCGTTTCGTCTAAAATAGTACAGCCTTGAGCTAACGCGGAGCTATCGCACATGGCTGAATTCCATTTTAGCCTTCAACTCCGTTTGACGCTTTTTGAAAGATGGGATTTTGTTCACGGCTTTGCCGTGATATGGACAGTGGAGTTTTTTCTAACACAAGCGTCAGCTTGTGTACCTCCCCCATTTAGCAAAAATCGTGAACGCAGGTGCAGACTAAAATGGGATTCACCGTGTATGCAATTCCGGGTGTACCATTTTAGGCAAGCCGGAGTAGATTTTTGGTGCATGGGGTGGGTTTTTGCTACTTTTTGCCCATCAAAAAGTAGGTAAAGAGTTCACCTATTTGGTTATCCGCAGTATCCAGGCGCCGATGTCTTCGAGAACGCGCGGCGAAACGGTCTCCTCGATCTCGCCGTATTCCTGGACTTTTCCGGTCTGGGAGGTCTGGAAAAGGTGGTTGAGGCCGGGATACTCCTTTATGCTGAAACGCTCCACACCGGCCTCGCGCAAAGCCTTCTCGATCAGGGCCAGATTCGACGAACTTACCTGCAGGTCGCGGTTGCCGTTGAGTGCCATCACGGGGCACTGCACGCGGCGTATATCCTCGGCCGGGTCGTACTTCGCGAAGAAGTTGAGCCACGGGGTCGAAAGTTCGGTGAACAGCTGTTCGACCTGCCCCTTTACTACGCTGTGGTAGAACGACGGCCCGGTAACCTCGTCGGCGAGCCTCGCGGCATTGTCTTTCAGGTACTGCGCGGGCTGCGCCCTCACCGTGTCGTAAACCTTGTGCAGAATATCTATATAATAGTCTATGAATGCATCGTCGGTCTTTTCGGCCCGCAGAATGTCGCGGTTCTGGCGGATAAGTATCTCATCGCCCGGCATCGCCGCCCCCGCCATCGACACCACGAAAGCGACGTCGTGGCGGTTCGCGGCAGTCATGAACGCCAGCGCGGCTCCTTCGCTGTGCCCGGCGAGGCCTATTTTCTTTTTGTCGATCTCTTTTCGGGTGCGCAGATAATCCATGGCGACCGATGCGTCGGTTGCGAGGTCGGCCGTAGTCGCGCTCCGCAGATCGCCTTCCGACCCGCCGACACCGCGGTCGTCGAACCTCAGCACAGCGATTCCCTGGCGCGTCAGGTAGTCGGCCAGCACCAGGAACGGCTTGTGTCCCATGATCTCCTCGTCGCGGTTCTGCGCCCCGCTGCCTGTCAGCAGCACCACGGCCGGAAATTTCTTCCCCTCCGACGGCATGGTGAGTGTTCCCGCGAGTTTTATTCCGGCCTGTTTATTTTCGAAGACCACATCCTCGGAACGGTAGGGGTAGGGCGGTTTGGGTTCCTGCGGGCGGTTCAGAACGACGTCGCCGCGCTCGAGGTCGAGCGGGAACGTCGCCCCGCGCTGGGTGAACGCCCCCACGATCTTATCTCCCTTCTTTACTCCGGTGTAGGTGAAGTCTATTTGCGCTATCCCGATCCTGAGCGTGTCGCGACTGAAAGCGACCGACGACACCTTCCGGTTCTTCACCCCCTGGTCGGGGCTGTCCATCGTGGCGGAGTACCCGCCGCCGGTTTTCTCGATGTGGAAGACCAGCCTCAGTGAGCGCAGTCCGAACTCGGCCTTGCCGTTCCACGGGCCCGTTATATCCTGCGCATGCAGTGCCGCGACGCTCATTATCAATGCGAAAAGTAAGGTCAGCCGTTTCATTCGATCAGTTTTTTAGTGTCAAAATCCATGCAATTTAACAAAAATTTAGGAATTTAGGAATATAAGGATGACAGACCACCTCCCCTCGGCTTTGGCATTGCTGCGCTTGCCTTCCTCGTCCTTACAAGGCAGAGGCCGCTTGCGGACTATGCTCCTGTTTCGTTCCTCGGTTGCCGAGGTACTCCTCCTGACTCAGGAGGAGAAATTTTGAAAGCGACTTTTCACTTGTTCACTCTTCACTCTTCACTCCCAAGGTGCGCTGTGACTGGAATAACAATTATTTCGGGAAATACTTTTTTATTCATAGGTTTATTTCTAAATTTGCGCGACTTTAAACCATAATTCTAAAAATCAGCTCGAAATGGCCCTAAAGAAGATGTCCGCGGAAGAGGCGGCAAGGCTCATCAAACATAACGACAACATAGGTTTCAGCGGGTTCACCCACGCAGGATGTCCCAAGGCTGTCCCCAAGGCTCTGGCCGAATACGCGGAGCAGGAACACGCCGCGGGCAGGGAGTTCAAAGTCGGGATGTTCACGGGAGCCTCGACCGGAGATTCGATCGACGGGGCGCTGGCAAGGGCCAAAGCGGTGAAGTTCCGCACGCCGTACCAGACCACCAAGGATATGCGCGACGCGATAAACAACGAGGAGATCCCCTATTTCGACCTCCACCTTTCGACTTTGGCCCAAGACCTGCGCTACGGCTTCTTCGGTCCGGTCGACGTGGCCATTATCGAAGCCTGCGACGTTACCGATGACGGACAGATCGTGCCGACCTGCGGCGTGGGTATCGCGCCCACCGTCTGCCGCCTCGCCAAAGTCATAATCGTCGAGCTGAACAGCTGGCACCCCAAAGAACTGCGCGGAATGCACGACCTGGCGCTCATCCAGGATCCTCCCCACAGGGGCGACCTCGGAGTTAACGGAGTTCACGACCGCGTGGGCAGGGAGTTTATCCAGGCCGATCCCGCGAAGATAATAGTCGTCGACACCAACCTTCCCAACGAAGGTTCGGGTTTCGCCCCGGTCGATGAAACCACCAGCAAAATAGGCGAGAACGTAGCTAAATTCCTGTTGAGCGAAATGAAGGCCGGACGCATCCCGACGGAGTTCCTGCCCATCCAGTCGGGTGTCGGCAACATCGCCAACGCTGTTCTGGCGGCGCTGTGCGAAAGCCCCGACATCCCCGATTTCGAGGTCTACACCGAAGTCATCCAGGACGCCGTGATCGACATGCTCGAAACCGGACGCGTGACATTCGCCAGCGGCAGTTCGCTCACCGTCAGCAACCCCACCATGGAGCATATCTACGAAAAACTCCCTTTCTTCAAGGAGAGGATCGTGCTTCGCTCGACCGAGTTCTCGAACAATCCCGAAGTGGTGCGCCGTCTGGGAATAATCGCAATGAACACAGCCCTCGAGGCCGACATTTTCGGCAACATCAACTCGACCAACGTCATGGGTTCCAAGATAATGAACGGCGTGGGCGGCTCGGCCGACTTCACCCGCAGCGCATACCTTTCGATTTTCCTCACCCCCTCGACCGCCAAGTGCGGCAAGATCAGCGCGATCGTCCCGATGGTGTCGCACACCGACCAGAACGAGCACTCGGTCAAGATCCTGATCTCGGAATACGGAGTGGCCGACCTGCGCGGGAAATCGCCCCGCCAACGTGCCGAGGAGATCATTGAAAAGGTGGCGCACCCGGATTACCGCCCGCTGCTCCGCGCCTACCTCGATTCGGGCGCGAAAGGGCAGACGCCAGTAAACCTCTATAATGCCTTCGCTTTCCACAAGGCGTTTCTCGAAACCGGCGATATGATGAACGCGAAAATAGAATAGGACATACCATCGCTATAATATTCAAGGGGTCTGTATCGGTTTGCAGGCCCTTTTTGATTATCTTTGTAAAAACTGACCGAATATGGAAGAGATAGGAATACTCGAAACGCTGAAACAGTACACCCCGCAGATAATCGCCACGGCGGTGGCGCTGGTGCTGCTGCCGCTGCTGAAACTGGCGTCGAAGAAACTCATCAAGAGATACGGCAGGATAGCCAATATGTCGCATCCACGCGTACGCCAGATCAGGCACGTGGTCGCCGTGATGTTGAATGTCCTGTTCATCGTGCTGATAGCCATGATCTGGGGGGTAAAACCGCAGAACCTGGTGCTGAGCCTCACCTCCGCCTTCGCTTTCATAGGCGTGGCGATGTTCGCCCAATGGTCGATCCTGAGCAACATCACGGCGGGCATCGTGATGTTCTTTTCGGCTCCCTACCATGTAGGCAATACCATTACATTCATCGACAAGGATATACCCATCACAGCCTGCATCGAGATCATAGGCACTTTTTACACCCACATCCGCACCGAGGAGGACGAACTGATCGTTATCCCCAACAGCCTTTTCCTGCAGAAGATGGTGGGCATCAAGAAAGAGAAATGAAAAATGAGAAATGAAAAATGAAAGAAGAAACAAGCCTGGCGGCTTGTAGGAAATATGCGGCGTAAATCAGTATCGCGAACCTTGCTGGATTCACGATACTGTTATAATAAGCGGCTTCAGCCGCACCTCAATTTT
>JAVBVG010000013.1:0-69140 GCA_031554415.1 Rikenellaceae bacterium
GAACCTGTTCGATGTCGCGTTCGGCGCTGATATATTTCCGGATGACCGCCCGATGGTAGAAGTAGCCGGTCGCGTAGCGGCTGCCGGGTTCTGGAGGCAGCCCGACCTGCATCGCGCCGTTGCCCCGTCCCACCGCCAGCCCTTTCAGGCGGATGGTGACGCGCTGTCCGGGATGGTACACGGCGTGCAGGTCGTTCATTCCCGCCATCACCTCGACCGCCCCGGTGCAGTCGTCGATGAAAAAGGTGTTGTAGAAATTCCCCGATTTGTCCGACGAAACCACCCTGCCCGCGATGACAAGGTCGCTGGAAACGACGGCGTTTTCTTGATAATAGGCGTGCAGCCCGGCGATATCCGTGTTGGGGTAATCCGTCATATCCGGAAATTCGGGCGCGGAGTAGTTCCGGCACCCCGCAAGCAGCGCGGCAAAGGCCAATATGTATCCCGTACGCCTCATAATCTGTAGCTTACAGTTAAACTCCATGTCAGCGGATACGACCGCAGGTATTTCGACGGGAACGGCAAAAGCACCCGGTTGATGCCGCTGCCCTGTCGCATGATGCGCATCTGCTCGTAGCCCGAATAGATGATCCCCGACGACAAAAGGTTGCGTGCCGAGGCTGCCACGCGAAGGTAGCCGCGTTTCAGCACGAATCCCTTCGAGAGCGACGCACCGAGCGTGAAGGCGTCCGGCAGGCGTTCCTGCGAAGTGAACCTCTTCATGATTTCCGGCGCGGAGTTGATGCCAGTGACGCGCGAACTGTGGTAGAGCGGGTTAATCTCCACGTAGCGGCCGCCCGTCCATTCGCCCGTGAGCGACGCGCGCCAGCGCCTGTGGTCGGAGTATGTGAGCGCGGCCGCAGCAACGGCCTGCGGAGGGCCGGTTTTCAGGCCGCTCATATAGCACGCGATACCCTCGGAAATCACCGAATTGTCGGAGTCGGCGAAGACCGCCGCAACAGGTTCGGAGTTGTAGCGGTATTCGCCCACAGAGCCGCCCAGTGTCATCGAGAGCCACCGCACGAAACGTATCTCCGCGCCAGCCTCGACGCCGTAGCCGAGCTTGTCGACGCCGCGAACCGCCATGTTGCTGAATGTCGAAGCGAGGTCGTCGTAATATTGCCTGATCTCGGTTTCCCCCGTCGAAGCGTTGACGAACCCGGTCACGCGCAGGTCGATATCCTTTCCGGCAAAAGACCACGAAAGCTCCGCGCCGTAGACTCCCGCCGGAACCGGCGAGGCGATCATGCGGCTGTTCTGCGCCGGCGAGATGAAGACATTGTCGGCAAAGGGGGCCTCGCTCGATGCCAGCGCCGAAAGCGACAGACGGTGTTTCACCGAGAGATTAAGATAGGCTGAGGCGCCCAGCGAATATGTCGTGAAACCCGCCGGGGCGGACTTCCCGAACGACGCGCCGCCCGGAAAGAGCTGCTTTTCATAATACCCGTTCCGCTGAAGGCTCGTTCGAGTGAGCGACGCCGACGCGGTAACGCCGTAAGCTGCCCTGTTCCACCGCAAGATGCCGAAGAGCGACGGACTCCACCGCGTCAGGGCGTAATCGTAGCCGAAACGGTCGCCCTCGTAAACCCGGCGGCCGGGGTTGCGCAGGTCGTTCTCGTTGCGCGGCCCGGTGTGGTAGTTGCCCTCGTCGTCGGTTACATACTGGTCGATGTTCATCACATACTCCGCCCCGAGCATATCGTCGGCCAGTTTGAAAAAGCGCGAACGGTCGCGGCGCACACGTATGCCGTATGTGGAGGCAAGGTCTTTCGTGAACCGGCGGTCGATGCTTATATTCAGATGTATATCCGACGAAAGTTCGACCTGTTCCTCGACGATATAGGTCGCCTGTCCGTCCTGCGAGAGCGTGTTATTGTAGTATAGCGACCGCCAGTCTACCTGCGTTATGGTCGGATCCTGGCGGCGCCATGCGTCGGCTATGATGTCGCGCGCCGACCAGTCGGGAAAGTACGAAGGCATATCCCGGTAGTAGTCGGGCATCGGCGAGTGGGCGTCGTACCACGCCAGGCGCGTCCGGCCGTTGTGGCTCCGGCGGAAAGCCGCTGCCGCCGAAAGTGTCCGGTTTTCACCGAGAGAGGCGTCAAGCGAGGCCGCCGTGAAAAACTGACGCACGTTGCGCCTGCGCGAGTTGCGGATTTCGCCCTCCTGCCAACCCCACGCCGGATTGTATAGGTCGTCGCCGGTCAGCTCGAAAGCCTCCCGGGTTGCCGCCGTGCGGAGGCCGCGATCCGATATGTTCCCGGCCGCGAAAAGAGTCAGCACTATGCCTTGCCACCAGTTTTTGGTCACCGTCAGAGCGCCCCCTGCTTCGTCGGAACGGATGCCGCGGATATGCCCGTCGGCCCCGTATTGTCCCGTCAGGGCGAGCGAATGGCTCCAGCCCGTATCTCCCCACATATGGCTCTCCTGCAGGTCGATGCCTGCGCGCGAATAGCGGTCGGCGGCGCGCAGAGCGACAAAAAGTTCTTCCGCGGTTTGTGCCCTTAACGAGTAATTTTCGGACCCGCCGATCCCCGCCGGAACGCCTCCCGCCACCATCGCGGGATTGTAGCTGCGCGAAAGGGCGGTTTTCCACAGCAGCGAGATCAGAGTGTAGTCGGGATAGGAGGATATGTTGTCGGATAGGTCGAAGCCCCCCAGATAAACCTTGCGGAAGCGGTCGTCCAGCCCGCGCTCGCGGTAGCGCACCGTCCCGAAACGGTAGCGTGAAAGGTCGCGGAACGGATCGGCGGCACCCCATGCCGGGGTGTAGAAGATATAATCATCGGTTTCAAGCGTTTGAGGCATCTCCCACGCCTCATGCGGATAGAATTCCGTATCGAGCGTCTGCCCGGACAGAATAAAATTGGTTAGTAAAAGAGTAGCTACGGCGACTGATTTCTTCATTTATGCGCCTTTTTAAGGCATTGAATACAAAGATGCGTATTTTGAGAGTCGATATATGCGGTAGCAATACAGCAGTTAAGACAAAGTAATTCCGGGATATTTGCGTAGTAATAAAACTACGGCAATGGGGTACGAAGAAGAATGGGGTTATCTCAGAAAAAGGATAAAAGAGCTCAGGAGAGCTAAAGGAATGTCCATACAAGCCCTTGCAGACTATGCGAATATAGACAGAACTAATCTTAGCCGAATGGAGTCTGGTGTGGCAAAAGGTATGTATTTTTCCACTCTATGCCGGATAGCTGAGGCGCTCGAAGTGAGTCCCAGAGAATTGATGAAGGAATAAACCATGGATTACCCCGAGGATTGGGCATACGTAATTAAACGGATCAGGCAGTTGAGGGAGGCGAAAAGTTGGTCTTTGCAGGCCCTTGCTGATTATGCAAATATGGACCGAGCGAACCTTAGTCGCATTGAAGCCGGGCAGGCGGTCAATATGTATTTTTCGACTCTGTGCAAGATAGCCGAGGCACTGGAAGTGAGTCCGGGAGAACTTATTAGAAAATAAATATAAAAAAACCGCAGAAATTTTCTCTGCGGTTTTTTCTTAAAAGCTTTTATTAACTTCTTTTTGGCCAGCAAAAAGAAGCAAAAACTGGCCCACCTTCCAAAAATCTACTCCGACTCCCCTAAAATGGTACCCCTTGAGCTATCGCACATGGGGACTTCCATTTTAGTCTTCGTCTGCGCTCACGATTTTTGAAAAGTGGGATTTGGCGCACGGCCTTTGGCCGTGAAATAAAGAAGCGGAATAAATCCTTTTTTAACACAGCCGTCAGGCTGTGCGTATTCCCCACTTTTCAAAAAGCGTAAAACAGGAAAAGCGACTAAAATGAAGTCAACGGGGTTACCCCTTGTGGGCGCGATTAGACGCCCGTTGTATCATTTTAGGCGTTTTTCGGTAGCTTTTGGAACGTGGAGTGGTTTTTTTGTTACTTTTTTGTCCACCAAAAAAGTAAATAAGAAAAATTCTTTTATTTTTTGCCGGTAAATTTACCATCTTTTCCAGTGCCGCCCATGCTGAAAATGTTCTGGTCGTAGCTCACCGTCTTCTGCTCCTTTTCACGCGCGCGCTTCAATGCCTGCCCGACCAAAGTGTCCATCAGTTCGGCGAACTTTATCCCCGTCGCCTCCCAAAGATAGAACGAAAGCGACCCGGGAATCGCGTTTATCTCATTGACATAGATCCTGTCAGCCTTCCCGTCGAGGATGAAATCGACCCGCGCAACGCCGTCGCACGACAGCATGCGGAATGTTTCCGACGCAAGACGGCGTATCTCGTCCGACGTCTTTTCGGGCAGGTCCGCCGGAATGCGCCGCTTGGTGCTCTGCATACCCTTGCTGTTCTTGCCCCCCGACATGTATTTATCCGCGTAGCTCAGTATCTCGCCGCTGCGAAGCGGCTCCTCGCACACCGATGTCCGATGGCTGTCGGCAGTCCCCAGCACCGAGCAGTTGATCTCGCGTAGGGGGTCGATCATCTGCTCGACGATGATGCGGGGCGAGTACTGCTGGGCGTTGCCCACGGCCCGGACCAGGCTCTCGCGGTCCGTCGCGCGCGAGATCCCCACGCTCGAACCCAGGTTCGCCGGTTTTACGATCGCCGGGTAGCCGATGTTTTTCTCGATATCAGCCGCCAGTTTTTCACGCTCCGTTCCCCACTGCTTGTCGGTGAACCACAGGTAGTCGATGACCGGAACGCCGCTCTCGCGTAGCATCATCTTCATCGCGATCTTGTCCATCCCGACCGCCGACGACAGCACGTTGCAGCCCGCGTAGGGTATACCCGTCAGCTCCAGGAGGCCCTGGAACGTGCCGTCCTCGCCGTTGGTCCCGTGAAGGACCGGAAGCGCGATGTCCAGCTCCGCGACCGCTTTCGGACCGAACAGGCCGCCTTTTTTGTATAGCGTGTGGCTTCCGAACTCCGGCAGCATGTAAACAGCCGTCGAATTTTTCACAAGGCGCGCCATGTCGCGGTAATTCGCGCTGTCGAGCAGCTCCGCGCCGGTGTACCACTTGCCCTGTTTCGTTATATATACGGGGATGACTTCGTACTTCGATTTGTCGAGCGCTTCGATCGCCTGAAGCGCGGAAATTACAGATATTTCATGCTCAACGCTTCTTCCGCCGAAAAAGACTCCGATTTTTGTTTTCATATTTTATTTATAAGTATCCGGTAGATCGTTTTCATATAATACCACGTCGCCGGGTTTGACCGTTTCGCGCACCTTTCGCGAGGCGTCGGCGAAATCCTTTGCGACGTATATTTTACTCTCGTCGAAGCCTCCGTCGGCCAGCCCCGCAAGTATCGCATCGCGGTTGTAGGCTCCTACAACTATCGCAAGGTCGCACGAAGATGCCATCTGCGAGCCGAAAACGCGGTTGTACTCATACTGTTTCGCGCCCAATTCGACCAGTCCGGGCGTCACGACGACCCTCTGGCCGTCGGTGAACGAGGCCAGAACGTCCAATGCCATTTTCGAACCGTGGGGATTTGAGTTGAATGCGTCGTCGATGACCGTTATCCCGCCCGGGATGTGCTTGATGTTCAGACGGTGCTCGACCTGCTCGATCTGGCTTATCGCGTAGCGCATTTCGGTGTCGGTCATACCCAGCTGTTTTCCCGCGATGTACCCGGCAAGGATGTTCGACAGGTTGTGGATGCCCGCGAGTTTCGTCGTGAAAGGTTCGCTGCGGCCTTCCGGACCCTCGATCGCGAAGGTCGTTTCGCCGCGTCCGTATGTCACGTCCGCGATGCGGTAATCGGCCTTTCCGTCCCCCGAAGCGTAGCGGAAAACGTTCGCGACGTTAGTAACCGGGCGGTCGGCTATGTACGGGAAATCGTCGTTGAGGATCGCCGTGCCGTTGGCCGGAAGAGCGTCGATCAGCTCGAATTTCGTCCGCTGCACGTTTTCGATGCTCTTGAAACTTTCGAGATGCTGTTCTCCCACCGCCGTGATGATCCCCATCGAGGGGTTCACAAGTCGGCATATCTCGGCGATGTCGCCGGGCTGCTTGGCCCCCATCTCGACGATGAAGACCTCGTGGTAGGGTTTCAGCCGCTCGCGCACCGTGCGGACCACCCCGAGCGTCGTGTTGAAACTGCCGGGCGTCATCACCACGTTGAACCGCTCGGAGAGTATGCGGTAGAGATAATGTTTCGTGCTGGTCTTGCCGTAGCTCCCCGTGATGCCGATCACCGTCATGCCGGGCATCGACCGCAGGATCCGCCGCGCGTCGTTGTAGTACCAGCGGTTTATCAGACGCTCGAACGGCATCAGCAGGACGAGCGACAGGCTTATTGCGACAGGCGACAGCACCGTGCAGGCCATCGCCGCGAATACCGCCCACCAGGCCGTCTCCGTCTTGTACCACACGAAAGAAACGGCGAAGAGCACAACGGCTATGCCGGTAGAAAAGAGCCTCAGGGCGCGGGCGGTGAAGACCAGCGGTTTCTTGTACTTCACGCGGAACTCGCACAGGCTCTTGTAGAGCGCCAGCAGACCCATGAGCCCTATGGCGTATATCTCCCAGCGGTTGCCGCGGAAAATAAATATCACCGCCAGCATCAAAAGGTCGGTGATGCGCGTGATCGAGGCGAGGTCGCCGCGGAGCCACCGCCAATAACGCGCAAGGCGGTAGGAGTTCTGCTGCATCATCTGCAGTTCGTAGCGCAGTCTCACCACAGCGTAAAAACTGATGAGGACTACCGAGGCTATTTTTACTCCAAGTTCAACTGTTATATTCATTACTATATATGATGTAGATCCCTCGTCGAAACTTCGTTTCTCTGTCGGGATGACATTATTGGTGTTGCCGGTCCTCCGCAAGGAAACTGTCGATCACCGCGGCGAACTGCGCCGGACGTTCGAGGAAACTGTAATGGCCCGCGCCCTCGAAAACCACGAGGCCGGAATCCTTTATCAGCTTCTCCATGATCTTCGCATCACGCAGAGGGGTGGCGGTGTCCGCCGAACCCCATACCAGCAGGGTCGGAGCGGTTAGCTGCGGCATCGCGCGGCGGAGATCCGTGTTGACCAGTTTCGACAGCGTCGCGCGCATTACCGGCGAAGCGGCTTTGTAATCGGCCGAGCCTGATCGCGCCAGCCGCCTTTCTATCATCTCGTCCGCCTTTTTCCGCCCGAGGAATACCGGGGCGAGTCTTTTCATAGCCTTGAACGACCACACCTTGGCGTAATATTTCAGCGAACGGCGGGGTTTCACGCCCGCGGCGTCCACAAGGACCATCTTGCGGACCGGATTGCGCGAGGCGTAGAGCAGCGAAACCCTGCCCCCGTGCGAATGGCCGAAAAGTATGGGTTCTGTTATGCCGGTTTGTTTCAGAAATTGTTCGAGACTGGCGGCGTACTCTTCTATGCCCCACGGAACGGAAGGCTCTCCGCTGCCGCCGAAACCAGGCAGATCTATCGAAGTAACGCGGAAATTCTGTTCGAGATGGCGCTGCACCCCCTCCCAGATAGTGTGGTCGCAGCCCCAGCCGTGGAGCAGAACAATGTCGGCCCCTGTGCCGGCAGTCAGATACCGGACGTCGATGCCGTTTATGTTCGCTGTGGATGTCATGATTGCAATCCACAAAGATAAAAATATTGGCGGGTTTTCTTAGCGGCAGGCGAATAAAAACTTACAGAATCGCCGCGCACCGCTCTGGTTGGTGATGGATTGCTTCGTCGCCTGCGGCTCCTCGCAATGACGGTTCAAAATACCTCTCTCAAAATGTCCACCGAACGGATGTCGCGCACCGCGTCGAGATGGTAGCCCAGATATGCCAGCATCGAGTTGAGGAACTCCACCCTGCGTCCGCGCCCCAGGGCGATCCCGCCGATCTCCCCGGCGGGGGTATCCATAAGCTCTCCCAAAAGCTGCGAATTCTCGCGCGAGAAAGCCATCCCGTGAAGGGGCATCACGGGAGTGAACAATCCCTCGCGGATGTCGAACCAGTGCAGAGGAGAATATTCGTTCCCGGGGTAAAAACCCAGGTGGCGGCTCAGGGCCACCATGAACCACAGGTGGAAATTGGCCACACCCTCGTTCATGCCGTCGAGGGCGACGACCGAATCCCACACGAAATCGAAAAGGGGAGAATCGGCCTCGACCTGCCTCACAAGGCGGTAGAGCATCTCGGCCATGAAGAGCGCCACGGTGCTTTTGCGGACGTCGAACGGAATCGAACGTAGCGGCACCGCGCTGCGCATCTCCCGGATGCGGTGCATCTCGGCCCTGGGCGATTCGAGCCCCTCGAATTCAAGAATGAACATCGGCTGGAGCAAAGCCCCCTTGTTGCCGTGCCCGCGCGAACTCTTTACCCCCTGCACCATGTAGGTCTGCCTGCCTCCCGTGTCGGTAAGCAAATAGGCGACCAGTGAAGAGTCGCCGTATTTGATGGTGTGCAGGACTATGCCCCGGGCCTTATAGCTTTTCATTCTCTATTCTCAAAAGACAGACCACCTCCCATGCGCTTTGCGCGGGTACTCCTCCTAACTTAGGAGGAGAAAATTTGTTGCTATTTTTTTCTATCCGTTCACTCTTCACTTCTTTTTTTCCCACAAAAGGACGCCGAAACGGAAACCGGCGTTGAAGACAAAACCCCGGCGGGCGAAACCGTACATGCCGTCATATTCGGGTTCGTAATATATCTCGCCGTCGTAGTCGGAGATATGGCCGAAGTGTTTGTCCTGGTCGTAGATCGAATAGCTGAAACCGACACCTATGTAGAGGTCCAGGAAACAGACCGGCGCGATGGCTATATGCTTGCCGAAATTGAAAGTGGCGGTGGGCTTCACGAACGACATGGCGTATGGAGAGATGCTGGCTTCGTAAAAATACAGACCGGCCAGCCCCTCTTCCTGATACGGCTTGTAGCCGCTGCGCATCTGCTTGACGTTGAAGTACTCCAGGGTGATCCCGGTGCTGTAATACCAGCCGCGGCGGCTCCATACGTGTTTATACAGCGCCGACGCGCCGACGCCCCACATGCTGTAGTAATTGTCGAAACCCGAGACGAACGAATAGCGGTTGTTGCCGTAGCCGTCGCCCCACCAGTAAGAGTTTTCGTTTTCGCGATCCGGCGCGTAATAGCCGATAAGGCTCGTCTGGATCCATTTGCCCGTTTTCAGCTCATATTCGAAGTCGAATTTCAATCCGCCGCTGATCAGGTAGAACGGATTGACGGCGATCGTGTAGCGCTGGATGTCGGAATACTTCCCGTCGGGCAGCCAGTTGATCGGGAACGAGGGCCTGATATAGAAAGGATAGTAGTCCGGCGCCGGAGGCTGGTCGCGGAGCTGTTCCTGCCGTTCCGCCGCTATCTGTTCCTGCGGTGAGGGCTGATACAATTGTTCGGGTCCGAACGCAGGCAGCTGCGGCTCCTGTGCATAGGCCTGCGAAACAGCGAAAATGGCCGCTATGGTTGTCGTAAATATAACTTTTTTCATATGCTCTGCTCTCTTAGGTCTATCTTACTGAGGAATGTGAAGCCGTCGCGGTCGTAGCCCAGCTGGTAAAGCCCGTCGGAACCGATAACCAGCAGGGTATTGCCGTTCATCGCGATGCAGTCGTAGGCGTCGATGTTCTTCACCTCCTTCAGGCTGACGGCGGTGTAGAGGCCCTTGACGTTTTTCGGATCGGTGATGTCATAGGCGTCTATGCCCTCGTCGCAGACGAAAAGAAGATTGTTCGCACCGTCGACAGCCAGTCCGCGCGGAGAAGAGAGGGCTTTCTCGGCGATCCGCACCGGGGCCGTAAGCTCTGTGATGTCGTAGACCTGCAGCCAATTGCCGCGGCCGCCGCACCACGAGCCCTGCGCATTGTTGAGCGTAACGTAGGCGTAGTCGCCGTAGGCCACCACCGGGTCGCAGCTGCGGAAATGGCTGATCCCCGAAAGCTGCTCCGGAAATTCGGGGCTGCTGATGTCGTATATGTACATATTTCCCTGAGAACCGATGAAGAGCAGGTTGTCCATTGTGAAAATTGTTTCGATGTCCCACCCGATCGATTTTGTGCGGACTTTTTCCGGTTCGGCCGGATCCGCAAGAGTAACCACGTTGAGGCTGCGGCTGTCGACCGTGTAGAGATAGTCGCCCTTTATGGTGAAACGCGCCATCGAACCGCCCTGGCCCGAATCTCCGCCACCGTCCGACGCCTTATCGCCGCCGGCCATGGAGCATCCCGCTGCGAAAACGAGGATTGTCGCCAGCACGGCCGGCATATACCTGAGTATGTTTGTCTTTTTCATGGCTGCCTGATTTTATCTGGTTATTTTTTTCCAGCCGACCCTGACCATATTCGCCGGAGTGGTGTAATGCCTGCCTCTGCCGTCAGGGCTGATCGGCTCGGGAAAGAAATCCTTGAGGCGGTGGGTAACCTCTTTGGCGTCGAGGTCGAAAGCGACAAGGTCGATGGCATTGTCCATGTAGATGATGTTCCCTTTAACAGCCACGTCCATACATCCGGGAACGATGATGAATCCGGTCTGCACCGGAGAGGAGGGATCGCTGTTGTCGATCACGTGCACGCCCAGATAGCGTTCGACAACATAGATCCTGGTGCCGTCGCCGTTGACCCAGATCTTGCCCGGGTCCTTCATTTCGAGTTTGTTCGGAACGTAGGAAACCGACTCGCGGAGTTCGTCGCGATCCATATAAAACGGTGCGTAATAACTGGCGGGGGCGATGTCGGAACTGGCCAACAGCCAAATTCCGGCGAGCATCACGAAAAATACCAGGGGTTTCAGCTTTTTCATACAGCGAGGGTTGATTAGTTAAACACAAAGTTAGTATCTTTTGCTTATTAAACGGACGGATGCCGGAAATACTGCATCCGGAAGGCGCAAAAAAAGAGGCCCCTGAAAAAGGGCCTCTTTCGGTATGCTGCCGCGGTTTAATAATTTCCCTTCTTCGGCTCGAAGTAGGACTGCGGGTGCTGGCAGGCGGGACATTTCTGCGGCGCCTTTTTGCCCTTGTGGACGTAACCGCAGTTGCGGCACTGCCATTCGGTGTCCTCTTCGCGTTCGAAAACGCCCTCGGCCTCGACCCTTTCAAGAAGGATACGGTAGCGGCGCTCATGTTCGGCCTCGACCATCCCGATGCGGCGGAAAGCCTCGGCGATCTCCGGAAAGCCCTCCTCGTCGGCATCCTTCGCAAAATCGCGGTAAAGTATATCCCACTCTTCGTGCTCTCCCTCGGCGGCGGCCAGCAGATTCTCGGCCGTGGTGCCGATCTTACCAGCCGGATAGCTGGCGGTTATCTCGACCATGCCCCCTTCGAGGAACTTGAAGAAACGCTTGGCGTGCTCCTTCTCCTGGTCAGCGGTTTCGAGGAAAACGCCCGCGATCTGTTCGTAGCCCTCTTTCTTGGCCACGCTCGCGAAGAAAGTGTAGCGTGTGCGGGCCTGGGATTCGCCTGCAAATGATTTCAGAAGGTTCTGTTCGGTTTTAGTGCCTTTGATGCTTTTCATAATCCGTAAGTTTTTTAGTTATATATTTTTATCTCCGTCACACAATATACGAGTAATCTACTCTGTTACCTCCGTCGCAAGATGCCTCCACCGGCCTGCTGCCGACAGTCGGCACTCCGTCGGTGATTATTTTGCAAAGCAAAATAATTGGAATGATTACAAAAATCTGGGTTATGCAAATGTACTGTTTTTTGCCTTAATTACAATAATCGGGCCGATAATAATTTCTTATACAGGTATAAATCCAGGCTATGTGCCGGGGATGACGATCGCCCGCGAAGGATGGCGTTTTAAAAAATGTTAAAAAAAGAACCTATATAAATGGGTATTTACAAAAGAGTTCGCTAATTTTGCGGCAACTTTAAAGTGTTATTTTTGTAACACGCCCTTAACTCGGTTAAAACCACTATCTTAAAAGAAAAACGGAAATGAACATTTCTCACATCGAGCACCTCGGCATAGCCGTCAGAAGCCTCGAAGAATCGATCCCCTATTACGAAAAAGTACTGGGACTGAAGTGCTACAGCATCGAAGAGGTGCCCGACCAGAAAGTCCGCACCGCTTTTTTCAAAGTCGGCCAGACCAAGATTGAACTTCTCGAACCCATGAGCGAGGACTCCACCATCGCCAAGTTCATCGAGAACAGGGGAGAAGGCGTACACCACATCGCATTTGCCGTCAAGAACATCGAGGATGCGCTGGCCGAGGCGGAAGCCGACGGGGTGCGCCTCATCGACAAGGCACCGCGCAAGGGAGCTGAAGGGATGACGATCGCCTTCCTCCATCCGAAGTCGACCGGAGGGGTTCTTACCGAATTCTGCGAAGATTTGTCGTGATAAGAGCTATTCTGCTGCCTTTATCTCAAAAATAGCTCGGTCATTTACTATTAGTAAACTCCCTTGCGATTTTTATCGACGGCGTTGCAGAACAGCTCTTCTGACGACAAATCGGTCGGGGTAATTTGAAATAAACAATCCAAAAATAGCTATGAGCAATAACAACATTCAGGAAAAGATCAACCAGTTGATCGAATACCGCGAGAAAGCCCATCTCGGAGGCGGCCAGAAGAGGATCGACTCGCAGCACGCCAAGGGCAAGTTCACCGCGCGCGAAAGGATCCACATGCTTCTCGACGAAGGCAGCTTCGAAGAGTTCGACATGTTCGTCGAACACCGCTGCACCAACTTTGGAATGGAAAAGGAGCACTACTTCGGCGACGGCGTGATCACCGGTTACGGAACGATCGACGGAAGACTCGTCTATGTCTTCGCGCAGGACTTCACCGTTTTCGGGGGCTCGCTCTCGAAGACCATGTCGGAAAAGATCTGCAAGGTGATGGATATGGCGTTGCGTCTGGGCGCTCCCTGCATCGGCATCAACGACTCGGGCGGCGCGCGCATCCAGGAGGGTATAGACGCCCTTGCCGGATACGCCGAGATCTTCCAGCGCAACGTGATGGCTTCGGGAGTCATTCCCCAGATATCCGCCATCTTCGGCCCGTCGGCCGGCGGCGCGGTCTACTCGCCGACACTCACCGACTTCGTCATCATGAAGAAGAACACCAGCTATATGTTCCTCACCGGGCCCAAAGTCGTCAAGACCGTGACGGGCGAAGACGTAACGCAGGAACAGCTCGGCGGAGCTTCGATGCACACCACCAAATCGGGCGTGGCGCAGTTCGCCGTCGAAACCGAGGAAGAGGGTTTCGCCCTGATAGCCAAATTGCTAAGCTATATGCCGCAGAACAATATGGAGGATGCTCCGCTGGCGGTATGCACCGACTCGATCAACCGCCTGGAGGATTCGCTGAACGACATAATCCCCGACAGCCCCAACAAGCCTTACGACATGTTCGAGGTTATCCGCGCCGTCGTAGACAACGGGGAAATTCTGGAAGCGCACGACTCTTTCGCCAAGAATATCATCACCTGTTTCGCGCGCATGAACGGCCAGAGCGTCGGCATCATAGCCAACCAGCCCAAGTACATGGCCGGCGTGCTCGACATCAACGCCTCGCGCAAGGCCGCAAGGTTCGTCCGTTTCTGCGACGCGTTCAATATTCCCATCGTTACCTTCGTGGACGTTCCGGGATTCCTTCCGGGAACGGGACAGGAGTACGGCGGGGTCATCACCCACGGCGCCAAACTGCTCTTCGCATACTGCGAGGCCACGGTTCCCAAGGTTACCGTCACGCTGCGCAAATCCTACGGAGGCGCCTATATCGTGATGTCTTCGAAGCACATCCGAGGCGACATCAACTATGCGTGGCCCACCGCTGAGATCGCGGTGATGGGTGCAAGCGGAGCCGTCGAAGTGTTGTACGCCAAGGAGATCGCAAAACTCGAAGAGAATCCCGAAGAGAAGGCCGCGTTCATCGCCGAAAAGGAGAAAGAGTACCAGGACAAGTTCTCGAATCCCTACCAGGCTGCCAAATACGGCTACATCGACGACGTGATCGAGCCGCGCAACACGCGCTTCCGCGTTATCCGCGCGCTGCAGTCGCTCGCCACAAAACGGCTCGTCAATCCGGCCAAGAAACACTCCAACATCCCACTGTAGCGATGAGAAGAGTATTATTGACAATCATTGCGGTACTCGGCGCGGCCTCGATGGCGGCGCAGGGTGTCAACAATGTACGGATAAACGAGGTCCTCGTCATCAACGAAGACAACTATATGGACGACTTCGGGCACCGGTCGTCGTGGATAGAGCTCTTCAATGCCGGTTACGAGGCTGTGAACGTGGGCGCGTGCTACCTGGGAGCGACGACCGCCGACGGAGAGGAGATACGATACCAGATACCCAAAGGCGACCCCGCGACCAGGATGAGCGCGCAGACCTACCTCGTGTTCTTCTGCGAGGGAACGGCGACGAAGGGCACGTTCTATACCAGCTTCACGCTCGACGACGTGGTGAAGATTACGCTCTATAACGCCAACAACAAGACCGTTATAGACGAATTCCCGATAGACCCGGCGGCGCAGGTGGCCGATATTTCGATAGGATATATGCGGGCGAATGTGCTGGAAGAGGCCGTTATAACTAAACTCCCGAGGACCACGCCCAACGCTACCAACGAAACGCTCGACAATGTTCCCAAACACGAACTTTTCCGCCAGAGGGACTCCTCTGGCGTCGTGATGGCGATCATAGCCATGTCGGTGGTATTCATTGCTCTGGTGCTTATATTCCTTGTGCTCAAAGGATTCGGCGCGTTCATGATATGGCTCGGTAAAAGGAAGGACAAGCCGGTGGAAAAGATGACCATCGCCTCCTCCAAAAAGAAAGCGTCGGAGAAGGTCGAGGAGGAGCTCGCCGCGGTCGCACTGGCCCTCAAGATGTACCAGGAAGACCTCCATATCAGGGAAGCTACCGTCATTACCATTAACCGCGCAAGCAGGGTCTACTCGCCGTGGAGCTCGAAAATACACGGCATCCCATCAATGCCAACCAAGAAAAATTAGATTTTTATGAAAGAATATAAGTTCAGGATCAACGGAAACGAATACGAGGTGGCCGTGGACAATGTCGAGAACGGTGTCGCAAAGGTCTCGGTCAACGGCACAAAATACGAAGTGGAGGTGGAGAGCAACACGCTCATGAAGCCCAAACCCGCAAAACCGGTGCAGGTCGCCCCGGCAACCTATTCGGCCGCTCCGGCCGTTACGCCGGCCAAGATAAACCAGGCGGCTCCCGCGGGCGGCGGTTCGGCGACCCCGCTCAAAAGCCCCCTTCCGGGCGTCATACTCGACGTGAAAGTCCGCGAGGGCGATACCGTTAAAGAGGGGCAGCTGCTGATGATACTCGAGGCCATGAAAATGGAGAACAACATCGACGCGCACAAATCGGGCGTGGTGAAAAGCATCGTCAAACGCCAGGGCGACTCGGTACTCGAAGGCGATGTGCTGTTAACGATAGAATAGGCGCTTATGTTGACATTATTGGAAAGCAGCGGGTTCGCCTCGTTCATCGTCGAGAACCTCAAAGTATTCTGGACATTCACCGGTTTCCACAACGCAACGTGGGGACACCTGGTGATGATATGCGTCGGCTTGTTCTTCCTCTATCTCGGGATAGCCAAAAAATGGGAGCCGATGCTGCTGGTCCCCATAGGCTTCGGGATACTGGTGGGAAACATTCCGTTCTTTCCCGGTCTCGGGATCGGCATCTATGAAGAGGGCTCGGTGCTCAACTATCTCTATTTCGGGGTGCTGAAAGGGATCTACCCCCCGTTGATATTCCTCGGGATCGGGGCGATGACCGACTTTTCGGCGCTTATATCCAATCCGAAGCTGATGACGATCGGCGCCGCCGCCCAGTTGGGTATCTTCGGCGCCTACCTGCTTGCCCTCGCCTTCGGGTTCACGGCGTCGGAGGCCGGCGCGATAGGCATTATCGGAGGCGCGGACGGCCCCACGGCAATCTTCCTTTCGAGCAAGCTGGCGCCCGACCTGATGGGGGCTATCGCCATAGCGGCCTATTCCTATATGGCCCTCGTGCCGCTGATCCAGCCCCCTATCATGAAGCTCCTCACCACCAGGAAGGAGCGCGTGATCAAAATGAAGCCGCCGCGTCCGGTGTCGCAGACCGAGAAGATACTCTTCCCGATCATCGGTTTCCTGATGACATGTTTCCTCGTTCCGTCGGGGCTTCCGCTGCTGGGTATGCTTTTCTTCGGCAACCTGCTCAAGGAGAGCGGGGTTACCAAACGCCTCGCAACCACCGCCGGCGGGCCGCTCATCGACATCGTTACGATCCTTATAGGGCTTACCGTGGGGGCTTCCACGCAGGCCACTACATTCCTGACCACGAAATCGATCATGATTTTCGGCCTCGGGGCCATTTCGTTCATCGTCGCCACTTTCGGCGGGGTGCTCTTCGTGAAGTTCCTCAACCTGTTCCTCAGGGAAGGCAACAAGATCAACCCCCTTATCGGCAACTCGGGGGTGTCGGCCGTACCCGACGCCGCACGCGTATCGCAGGACGTGGGGCTGCACTACGACAAGACAAACCACCTGCTGATGCACGCGATGGGGCCCAATGTGGCCGGCGTGATCGGCAGCGCGGTCGCCGCGGGTATCCTGTTAGGCTTCCTCGGTTAAGCGGTAGCGGCCGCGGCGATTAAAAAATAGACAAATGCCGTATTCAAAAAGGCTGCTCTGTTTTTGGGCAGCCTTTTTGCTTGATGCATAAATATAATTGTAAAATATTCTTCGAAAGAAAAATGAAAAATATGAAAAGAACCGCTCTTTACCTTTTTGCCGCAGCCGTCGCTTTGGGTGCGTCAGGCTGCTCTACCCTGAAGAACGTCGATGCCGGAAGGGTGCTTTCGGCCGGAGCCACCGCTGCCCAGGCTGCCTCCATAACCGATGCCGACATAGTGGAAATGAGCCGCCAGGCGATGGTGGTCAACGACAGCGAGAACAAGATCGCGCCGTCGACCTCGCCCTATGCGCAGAGGCTGGCGAAGTTGACGAACGGGCTTACGGGTTACGACGGCCTAAAGCTGAACTTCAAGGTCTATATTACCAATGATGTGAATGCGTTCGCATCTGGCGACGGGAGCGTGCGCGTCTACTCGGGCCTGATGGACGTGATGGACGACAACGAACTGATGGCGATCGTCGGCCACGAGATCGGCCATGTGAAAAACCAGGATACGAAGGACGCCGTGAAGAACGCCTATCTTTCGGCAGCCGCAAGGGAGGCCGTCGGAGCGGTGGGCGGCACCGTTGGCATGCTGAGCGATTCGATGCTCGGCGATATCGCCCTGTCGCTCACCAGCGCGAAGTATTCGCGGACGCAGGAGACCGCCGCCGACGAGTACGGGTTCCAGTTTACGGTAAAGAACGGTTTCGACCCCTACGCGATGGCCAATTCGATGAAGAAGCTGCAGGAGATATCGGGCGGCAGCGGTTCGACGCTGGGGCTGGCGCAGGCTTTCTCGTCGCACCCCGACACTGCGGCCCGCGAAAAGAAGATGCGCGAAAAGGCGGACGCCTATCTAAAGAAATGAAAGATGAAAGATGAAAGAAAGGACATACCGTCCGGCGTGTGGAAATAACATCTCCAAATCAAAATCGGGAACTGCTGGCAGTTCCCGATTTTGTTATAAGAAGCGGCTGAAAGCCGCACTTAAATCTTTCATCTTTCATCTTTCATCTTTCATTCTTCATCTCACAGCGATTCGAGGATGCGTTTCAGGACGACCTGGGCCGAGATCTCGCGGTTGGCCGCCTCGGGAATCACGATCGACCGGGTGCTCTCGATCACGTCGTCCGTGACGATCATGTTGCGGCGCACGGGCAGGCAGTGCATGAAAAAGGCGTTGTCCGTCAGAGCCATCTTCTCGCTGTCCACCGTCCAGGCGCGGTCCGTGCTCAGTATCTTTCCGTAATTGGGATCGGCCCACGCGGCCCAGTTCTTGGCGTAGATGAATTCGGCCCCCTCGAAAGCCTTGCGCTGGTCGTACTCCACCTTCGCTTTTCCGACGAACTGCGGGTCGAGTTCGTAGCCGTGCGGATGGGTGATGACGAAATCGTAGTCCGCGGCGTTCATCCACTCGGCAAACGAGTTGGGAACGGCCTGCGGAAGGGCCTTGGGATGCGGGGCCCATGTCAGCACCACTTTCGGACGCTCGGTGCGCTTATACTCCTCTATAGTGATGAGGTCGGCGAAACTCTGAAGCGGGTGGCGGGTGGCTGCCTCCATGCTCACCACCGGACGCCCCGAATGTTCGATGAACTGGTTGAGAACCTTCTCGCTGTAGTCGTCGGCCTTGTTTTCGAACTGCGCGAAGGAACGCACCCCGATAATGTCGCAGTAGGCGCCCATCACCGGAACGGCTTCGAGGAGGTGTTCGGGTTTGTCGCCGTCCATGATGACGCCCCGCTCGGTTTCGAGTTTCCACGCCCCCTGGTTGATGTCCAGCACCATGACGTTCATCCCCAGGTTCTGCGCCGCCTTCTGGGTGCTGAGGCGCGTGCGCAGGCTGGAGTTGAAGAATATCATTATCAGGGTCTTGCTCTTTCCCAGAGTGTCCCAGGCGTAGCGGTCGCGCTTGACCTCCATGGCTTCGGCGACGGCCTTACGCAGGTCGCCGATATCCTTGACATTCGTAAAGTGTTTCATTTTACAGTTATGAGTTATGAGTCGGCGGTGTGATTCGCACGATTTTTTTATTAAACAGACCTCGGCGTTTCGACTTTTGGACGGGGTTGGAGTTTATCTCCCCACATCTTATCAATTAATTTCCACACCCACAGCATCAGCAGGCCGATTATGGTGCCCGCGACGAGGCCGAAAGTTATGTCGAGCGGAAAATGGACACCCAGGTACATGCGCGAATAGCACGTAAGCACCACATAAAGCACCGAAAAGATCGTGATCCAGCGGTTTCGGGCTATTCCGGCCGAGGTGAGCGCGATGGCCATCGAAGTGGCCGCGTGTCCCGACACCGTGCCGTGCCAGCCCCCCTTGTAATAGCCTCCGCCCGGTTTGTAGATGTTCCACACCGAATCGACCATGTCGTTGATCCGCGGATCGTGGCAGGGCCGGAGCTTGGGGAAGTGGCCTTTGAAAAAATTGGCGGTCTGGTCGGCCAGCGCCAGCGCTATCGCCACGACGGCTATCGCCACCAGCATTTTCCGCCAGCCGAACTTGTGCCAGATCACCCAGATAGCCGCAACGTAGAGGGGTATCCAGCACCATCCCTGGGATACGGTCAGCCAGAAAACGTCCCAGCCGCATCCCCAACTGCCGTTCACGGCCAGGAGCCACTGCCGGTCCAGCTCCCAGATAGAGGTAAGATATGTTATCATAAGCGTATTAGTTTCGGTTGCGGAAGCTAAGATAATACAAAAGTGTGGCTATCGCGCTCAAGGCCGCCACCAGATAAGTCCGGGCCGCCCAGTTGAGGGCAGTGCGCGCCTGTGAAGCCTCTTCGCCCGTGAGGGTGCCGCTGTCGGTGAGCCACGCCATGGCGCGGTTCGAGGCGTTGTACTCCACCGGAAGCGTCACAAGCGCGAACAGCGCCGCAATGGCGATCATCCCGATCCCCACCCAGTAGACCGCCGGGAAGGTGTTTATCAGGATTATCCCGACTATCACCACGATGAAAGACCACTGCGACGAGAACTGGATCATCGGAACCAGCGCCGAGCGCATTTTCAGCGGGGCGTAACCCACCGCGTGCTGTATGGCGTGGCCGCATTCGTGCGCCGCGACCGCCGCCGCCGATACGCTGTTCGAGCCGTAGACGCTCTCGCTCAGGTTGACCGTCTTGTTGCGGGGGTCGAAATGGTCGGTCAGGCGTCCCGGACTCGAGATCACCCTGACATCGTATATGACGTTGTCGCGCAGCATCTTCTCGGCCACGTCGCGGCCGGTCATGCCGCCTCGGAACATAACGTGCGAATACTTGCTGAATACCGCCTGGAGCCTCCACTGCACCGCCATCCCCACCACTCCGATCACTATGATCAGTATCCATTCAATGTTTAGCATCATTTTCTATCTCTTTATAAGTTTATTCATGTAACGTTTGAATATATGATTTATTTTTCAACTACTTTTTGACCGGCAAAAAGTAGCAAAAACCGGCTCCACGTTCCAAAAAGCTACTGCGGTTTGTCTAAAATGGTACAGCTCTGAGCTGCGCACACGTTGAATTCCATTTTAGCCCGCACCTTCGTTTTACGCTTTTTGAAAAGCGGAGAGTCCGTCCGGCTGATGCCGGATAAGGATTGTATTTACTTTCTATATGTGTAGTAAGCATTTGCTTGTTGTTGGGGCGTGATGGCGATCTCGTCGATGTTGACATGAGCTGGCTGCGTTACGGCCCACAGTATCGCCGACGCGATGTCTTCGGCGGTCAGGGGTTCCACCCCTTCGTAGACTGCCGCCGCACGGGTTTCGTCGCCGTGGAAACGCACCTCCGAGAACTCGGTTTCGACCATGCCCGGACGGATCTCCGTCACCTTTATCCCGTGCCGCACCAGATCGACGCGCATCCCCTCGGAGAGCGCCCTGACGGCGTGTTTCGTGGCGCAATAGACCGCGCCGTTCTCATAGACCTGTTTGCCCGCGATCGAGCCAATGTTCACTATGTGTCCACTGCCGCATTCGATCATCAGGTTGGAAACCACGCGCGTTACGTACAGCAGCCCTTTGATGTTGGTGTCGATCATCGCCTCCCAGTCCGGCAGGTCGCCTTCGTTGATATGTTCCAGCCCGGCGGCAAGCCCCGCGTTGTTGACCAGGATGTCGATGCGGCGCCATTTTCCCGGCAGCGTGCCGAGCGTGGCGGCCACCTGGTGGTAGTCGCGCACGTCGAAAGGCAGCGCCAGAACGTCCACGCCGTACTCCGCCTTCAGCTCCTGTTTGAACCCCTTGAGCCTTTCGGCGCGGCGTCCGGTGATGATGACGTTCCACCCCCGGGCCGCGAAAAGCCTTGCGGTGGCCTCGCCGATGCCCGACGTGGCCCCGGTAACCAATGCGTTGAGTTTTGCCGTTTCCATACCGCTCAATTTTTGGTAAAAGTACTAAATTTATGTTATTTTTGTAAGTTGTTGAAGCATATTGTATGTCTAAATTCAATGCCGAACTTTTTATCGCACGGCGCATAGGGTCGTCGCGCGAGGGGAACAGCCGCGGGGTGATGGTGCGCATCGCCATCGCCACCGCCGCCGTCAGCCTCGCCGTGATGATCGTCGCCGTGGCCGTCATAATGGGTTTCCGCAACGAGATATCGGCGAAAATTTCGGGTTTCGGCGGCCATCTGCGCATCTCGGCGCTCGATTACGGAATGTCCGCCGAAAGCCGCCCCATACGTCTCGACACCGCGCTCGAAGAGGATATCGCCGCCATTCCGGGATTCCGCTCCATCGCCCCTTTCGCGCTGAAAGGCGGACTGATAAAGACCGATGACGCCACCCAGGGGATCATGCTGAAAGGGGTGGACGGGGGTTACGACTGGTCGTTTTTCGAAGGCTATATGCAGGAAGGCGCGCTGCCCCGCGTGGGCGACAGCGTGCGCCACAAGGATATCCTCATCTCGCGCTCCGTTGCGCGGATGCTCAAATTAGGGGTCGACGACCGCGTCGAAATACTTTTCGTCCACGCCGACCGTCCTCCGCGCCGCGACCGCTTCCGCGTCAGCGGCATCTATTCGTCGGGCCTCGAGGAGATGGACCGCGGTTTCGTCCTTACCGAGATAGCCAACGTGCAGAGGCTCAATGGCTGGGATGCCGGCCAGGTTACAGGCTACGAAATCGCGCTGAACGACCTCGGGCGGTTGGAGGAGTTCGAAAAAGAGGCTTACGTGCGCGCGCTCGAACACGAGAACGAGCAGCCGCTGATGGCGCGGACCATATACGGCGAGTACCCCCAGCTGTTCGACTGGCTCAAGACGCACGATGTGAACGCCGTCGTAATAATCACCATAATGCTTGTCGTGGCGCTGTTCAGCATGATCTCGGCGCTGCTCATAATCCTTTTGGAACGCACCTCGATGATCGGCATACTGAAAGCGCTGGGGATGAAGAACGGACAGGTGCGCAGGATATTCATCTTCCGCTCGGCCTATATCCTGCTTGTCGGACTGCTGATAGGCAACGCCGTGGGGATAGGGCTCGCCCTCGTCCAGAAGTACACCAGCGCGGTCAAACTCGACGAGTCGGGGTACTTCCTCTCGTCGGTGCCCATCGACCTCGGCTGGGAGTGGATAGTCGGGCTTAACCTCGTGACGCTCGCCGTGATCCTGGCGCTGCTGGTCCTCCCGACAAATATAGTTAGCCGCATAACTCCCGAAAAAACAATTCGTTACCAATAATATGAGTTAAATTGTGAATATTATGAGCAATGTAAATCTCACGGAAATACTACATCCTAAGATGGATATACTCTTCGTGGCACTTAATCCGCCTCAGAAATCCAACTCAAATGGACATTATTTCTCTGGTAATAAGTCATTTTGGAATTTGTTATATCAGTCAGGACTTATAACTCAAGAAGTTGTATCGCCATTAACCGGAGATAATGAGGTTTTTAGGCAGAATACAATAAATTATAAAAATAGCGTATTTGGAATTACAGATTTGGTTCATGATGTTGTTCAAACTAATAGCAGTGGGGTAAAAGTGGCTCAAGACAGAATAGATAGAGTTCTTAAATTATTAGCGAAACATGATGTGAAAAATATGTGTATCATTCATTCAAAAGTTGGCAAAGCATTTGAAAATATTCCTAGGCTAAACCGCCAACAAAGATACGGTCTAATAGGTCGTTTAGGTAATACATATGTATATGAAATGCCATTCCATAATGCGTCAATTGCTAATAAAGAAAAAGAATATCGGAAGCTAATATCTGCGCTTTAGTTTTTAGAGTAACAAAACAAAAACGGATAGATGATTTCTGCGCCAGGAAAGAAACAGCGGGTCGAGGAGATGTTCGACAGCATTGCGCCGACTTACGACCGGCTCAACCATCTGCTGTCGATGCAGGTCGACCGTTCGTGGCGCCGTAAAACAGTCCGCATGATTGCGAAGAACCCGCCGGCGGAGATAATCGACGTTGCGACCGGCACCGGCGACCTTGCCATCGCCCTTGCACAGAAGATGCCGGACGCACGGGTGACGGGTGTCGATATCTCCGAAAACATGCTTGCGATAGGCCGTCGGAAAGTGGCGGAAAAGGGACTCGGCGGGCGGATAACCCTGCAGGCGGGCGACGCCGAGGCGCTGGATTTTCCGGACTGCCGGTTCGACTGCGTGACGGCCGCTTTCGGGGTGCGCAATTTCGGCGACATTGGGGCCGGCCTGCGCGAAATGTGCCGCGTGACGCGTCCCGGAGGCGAGTGTTTCGTGTTGGAATTCTCGGAGCCGACCGTTCCGCTGTTCAGTTGGGCGTACCGCATATATTTCCACAGGATACTGCCCGGGGTGGGGCGCATCGTGTCGAAAGACAGAGGCGCGTACAGCTATCTGCCACAGTCCGTCGGAGGTTTTCCTGCGCCGGAACATTTCGCGGAGATGCTCCGTGAAGCCGGTTTTTCGGAAATTTCCAGACGCCGCCTGACCTTCGGCGTCGCGTATGTTTACACGGCTGTAAAATGAGAAAAGCCTTATTCATATTCTGTGCGGCATTTTTGCTGTGCGCGTGTAATCCGGCGGCGAAGTTCAGCGTTATCGAGGCGGGAGAGCCTGCTTTCAACGGGCTGAAGTCGGTGCACGGTAAGGCCGTTGTGGAGAACGCCGCGAAAAAAAATCTTGTCGTAGAGAGTGCCGATCTGACTTTTCGGTATAAAAACCGCAAATTGGCAACTGCACGTCTGATGCTGCCGATAGAGGTTCCGGCAGGGGAGGTTTCGCGCGTGCGATATGACCTTAAACTGGAATCGGAATCGCTGTCGAATCTCCAGACGCTGCAAAACCGCATGCAGACGAATCCCTCGCAGATATTCGTCGATGTTACGGCCTGGGTGCGCTACGGCGGGATGCGCAGGAAAATCGAGATGAAAGATGTGCCGTATATCGGGATTATTAGTAACTTTGAACGGTTGAAAACGGAATGAACGCCATGAAAAAAATAGTCATACTGTTGGTTTTTGCGACTTTGGCGCTCGATGCCGGTGCTCAGGGGATACAGCGCGCGCGCGCCGATCTGTCCCGTCAGGGTGCTAACAGGGCGCGTATCGAGGTAATCGAAGAGCCCGATGCCGCACGCGCCGTGACTGCTGCAGACCGGGTGACGCGGAAGGATAAGATCACCGGCTACCGCGTCAGCCTCTTCCGCGACAACAGCCAGACCGCGGGCGAGAACGCGCGCTCGGTTGCGGCGCAGTTCCGCGAGCAGTTTCCCGACATCCCCGTGCAGGTGGCCTACGAAAGCCCCTATTTCAAGGTGACGGCCGGGAACTTCGTGGATAAGGTCGACGCCATCGCGTTATGCGGTAAGGCGTTGGCGCATTTCCCGAAAGCGGTCGTGATGCAGGAGGAGATATCCGTGCAGGACATCGTGTCGCAGCAAAAGCTGGCCGGTAAAGATTTTTTTTCGGAACCGCTTGAAAATTAGCGAGCATTGAATATATTTGCAGTGTGGTTCATTAAACAAATAACTCAAACACTCCCGCGTATGAAAAAAATTTTTACAATGATCGCAATTGCGGCTTTCATGGCCGCTTGCTGCGGAAACGCCAACAAGAAAGCTAAAGCTGTCGAAGAACAGAAAGCTGAAGTCGAGGCCGTTGTTGACACCTGCAAAGGCGAATGTGCTGAAGACAAAGCCTGCTGCGAAGGCGAAGCCGAAGTTAAAGCCGAAGTGGAAGAAACCGTGACCGAAGGCGCCGCTGAAATCTAAGCGACCTCTTTTAACGACGTTTCTTTAGCAATGTAAAATCCCCGCGAACCGTCTGTTCGCGGGGATTTTTATTTTGTCGGCTGGCCGCTGATAATCAGTGATATATGGCGGACAGGCGATTATACTTTTTCGGAATTTTACGCCGGGGGTCTTGACAAGGGCTTCCCGGCGTATTATATTTGTTCCGAATACAGGATGCGCTTCGGACAAATCCAAGCAAGCTTGTTTTGCCTCTCGGCTTTCACTGTATTTGCCGAAGATCAAAAATTCCGGACGGGCCGGATCCTTCCGCCCGCAACATAAAAAGCGCGCTTTACAGAAATTTTTTTCGCGCCGCCGGAAATCTGAAAACCGAATGTTAATAAATCAATGGGAGTTCTGCCTGTTGATAACCGCGCCACCGTTTCCCGTCTTCCGGCGCGCCTAAAAACTCGTTATGAGTCCGAAAAAAACATCCTGCGAAGAAAATTCCGCACAAACCGGAACCGGCCGCCCGGCCGGCTGCTTCGATCTCAAATCTCTGGAACAGAAAAGTCTGGCATCGATGGAGGATGCCCTATCCTCGGTGCGCGAACTCTCGGCCGCCAGGCTCGATGCGAAACTCTCGGTGGCGCGCCTTGCCGGTGTCGCCCGCGAACTGCGCGAACTTATCAAGGTCATGTCGGTCTACGGATATTGATAAACAAGCCTGTTGTCATCATGTGCTGACAGTTTTTCAACACTCTTTCGACGCGTTTTCAACAAATATTATCAGTAAAATAAGCACACATGAAAAAAGAAGAATTAACGGATATCCTGCGCGCCGCCGCGACCGGCGCGGGATACGCATTCCACACGGGAGCCGCCCACCGGATGAACGGAGCGATCCGCGTGTATCCGGCGGCGTGGCTCGAACCCCCGGTGCTGAAATCGGCCGAAGGGCGCATGGAGGGCGACCTGACCTACCGCGTGACACTCCATATGATGGCGCTGCCCGCCTCGGCCGATAAGGAAGCGCTGTGGACGAAACTCGAGGAGGACGCCCTTGCCGTTGCGCGCGCCATCGCTTCAAATCCTGCGGTAAGCCGGATTGCCGATATTTCGTACGCCCCGGCGGAACAGTCGCTGACCGCACACGGCGAGGTCTCGATCGCGCTCGCCTGCGACATCGCCATGTGGTATTACATTTAAAAAATACATAACTCATAATTATGAATGTAATCTCTTGTCCAAAGGCCTATCAGTCGGCTTTCCGCGACGCATGTTTCGTGCTGGACGGATTCTCGACATCCTCGGGTGTCGACGTGACGATATCCTCGTTTTCGCAGTACGGCGGCTTAGGGGTGAAGCGCGTCTACGCCTCGGGTGAGGTATCCGTGAACGCCGCCCCCTACATACGCCGCCTGCTGGCGCCCGAACCTGTGTGCGGGACCCCGCTGGGCGTTTATCTCGCCGTGAAACGGGCGGTCACATGTTATGTTTCCGCCGAGGGGAGCAACTCGCCGGCCGTTTACCTTACCGGAGGTTCGGAGGACGCTCCCGTAGATACCATCGCTTCGGCGTCGCCCGGCGTGCTGAAGATACGCATGGGCGAAACCGACGAACTTTCGGTAGTCACAAGTGGAGGCAGGATAAAGCCGCTGATAAAATTCCGCCACGAAGGGGTCGAATACACCGACCGCTCGCAGATATACTCCGCCAGCACCGAGATGCAGGCGGTCGTCGTGAATGCGGACGATATAGGAAGGCTGTTTACAGCGAATACGGGCGCCCCCGTGTCGGAAATGACGGAATTTACGATCTCGCTGGAGATAAGGGTGGGTTCGTCGGATATTTATGTCGACCGCCGCTACGAGATAGACCGCAACACGGGCAGGGGACGCCGGCTCGCCTGGGTCAACAGATACGGTGCAATAGACTATTACACGTTTCCTTATGTCGCGGGCGGCCGGGTTTCTGGCAGCCGCGGGAGGATATACACTCCCGACGGTTACCGCACTGTGGCCACGTCGGCCGAAACCGCGGAAACGCTCCTGTCGGAGCCGTGCGACGCGGCCTGTGCCGGATGGCTCTCCGAGATATTCTCGTCGCCCGCCGTATGGACGGTCGACGGAACGCACTTCGAAAAGGTGGAGGTCGCGGCCGGTTCGGCGGAATACCCGTCGGCGCATCCCGCAACTGTCGCCGTAACTGTCAGTCCCGCCGAAAAACCATTCTCACGGAAATACTGACGCGCATATGGAACTCTACATCGACAACAAGCGGGTGGATACCGACGCCGCGACGGCCGTTTCGATATCGCTCTCGGTAACGACCATAACCGATCCGCAGAAAGGGCGCACGGGCTACACGCGCAGCATCAGGATCCCGATGACGCCCGGTAACGACGCCGTTTTCGGATACGCAGGCGAGATCCACGGACGCGACCGCTTCAACGCCGCGCAGCATATCGGGCGGATCGAACACGACGGCGCCGTGCTGATCGAGGGGCCGCTCTATTTGAGCCTGTGCGAGCGTTCGGGCGGCGGCGGAAGCTACGAGGTCCACATTATCGGCGCCTCGAAGGAGTGGGCGCGCAGAGCCGCCGCGCTGGGACTGCAGTCGACGGAGATCGATTTTTCGAAAACTCTGAGCGCCGCCGCCATTTTTGCGAGCTGGACGGGCGACACCCCGGTCAGGTTCCTGCCCGTGATGCGCGAAAAGACCACCTACGATTACACGTCGGGCAGCGTCATCCCGGCCATGAAGGTGCTCACGTGCGACGATTACCACCCCTTCATCCACGCCGCGACGCTGCTGAGGGCCGTCTTCGCCGGAAGCGGCTACACGGTCCAATCGGATTTTCTCTCCGGAGGGCTCTTCTCGTCGCTCTATATCAGCGGCAACTATCCGACCAGCGACGTTTCCGTTCTGAAGTCCAACATGGATTTTCTGGCACGCCGTTTCGCGCCGCGTTCGGCCATAGCCAACGTGATGGGGCGCGTCTACGCCGATCCCTACCGCACGGCCTACACCGTCGGCAACATCGTCGACACGGCCGATCCGTCGCAGTCGTCGGGAGGGGTGTCGTACGACGACGTCTACACCAATAACGGATGCTTCCAGATGGATGACGACCGCGTCATGTTCATGCCCACAGGGACGGTTTCGGTCGGATTCCAGTACCACCTGAAGTACACCACCGACTATTACATGAAGGACCGCACCGAGTTGACCGGGTTCAACCGCGTCTACCTGGGAGGGGATTCGCCGAGGATATTCAAACTGGTTAACACCTATCCCGACCGCCGTGCGTCGTTCCGCCAGGCGCGCACCTACACCCTCGCGGTCTTCAACCATGTCGCGGGACGCCAGTACCAGATGCGCTACACGGCGGAAACCTTGTCCGGGGGCACGACCACGGTGAACCTAGCGGTGGTTTCGACGCGCTTTTCCACGGCGACCATAACGACCTCGCAGCCGGTCAGCAACCCCGTGCTCTATTACCGCACATCATCAACCGGAAGCTGGTACGCTTACGCCGACGACTGGGCACTGTACGACGGTTTCGTGACGGAAAGAGGGACAGCCGACGTCGAGCTGACCATGCGCACGGCCCCCGAAACCGTCACGCGGGCAAAACCGAAATTCTTCGACTCGATCTATTTCGGAGGAGCCGATCCGGGAATGACCCTCACTGTGAGCGATAAAACATGGGTGCGCCCGGTTTTCTACGCCCAGCCTACCGAGGGGTCGACGGTTTCGTTCGCCGACGTGGCCGCCCACGGCGCGACGCAGATGGATTTCATTAACGCCATGCGCCAGATGTTCAACCTCTGCTTCCATACCGACAACCGGGCGAAGATAGTGCGTATCGAACCGCGCGAGGATTTCTATACCGCCGGGCGCATTGTCGATTGGACATCCCGGATCGACATGGACAAACCAATCACGGTGGAGGAACTCGGCGGAGACCTGTCGCGGACGATGGCTTGGAGATACCGGTCGGGCGACGGCGCCGTGGCGCGCCGCAACCGTTCGGCGGGGGAGACGATGGGGTACTGGAGCGCCGATGTGGAGAACACCGCCGCCGCCGATTCGGTGTCGGTTTGGGAGAACGCCATGTTCACCTGCTCGCTCAACGCCTCCAATGCCTATCTCGGCGCACAGTCGGCGTCGCTCGTCCAGGCGGGGGACACATCCGTCGAAACGCTCGACCGCACCGAGGATCTCAATTTCGAGCCGAAAGTCGTGCGCTACGAAGGGCTGAAAACGCTTCCCGCCAACGAACTGTGGGGCTGGCCCTCCGATGCGCCCGCCTATCCCAAACTGGCTTTCCACGATCCGGCGGCAGGCTATACGCTCTGTTTCGAAGACCGCGACGGATGCACCGGGCTCCATTCGCGATACGACCGTGATGTAAGACTGTGGAACAACTCGCGCCGCGTGACGCTGTGGCTCGACCTCGATCCGGTCGATGTGGAGTCGCTCTCTTTCCCCACCGGGACCGGTCCCGATTTCCATACGCTCTTCCGCCTCGACCTCGACGGCGAACAGGGCCTCTACACCCTCGAAGAGGTGTGTAATTACGACCCTTCGGCAGCCTCGACAAAATGTATTTTCATCAAACACATACCGTAAACCATGGACAATACCGAGAAAAAAGCAGAAATGACAGACCGCCCCATTACCTACGTCGAAGCCGTGGAGCTGATCGCGCAGTCGCTGGCATCGCTCCGCATCTACGTGGTCGAATCCGACATTACCGACGCGCAGAACAGCGTGCGGGCCATCGTCGAAAAAGCCAGTTTCTGATGGCCGCGCCCATGACACGTTACGAAAAGGAGCTGTCGCGCATGGTGGCCGAGCGGTACGGGAAACTCCCCGCCGCCGAACTCGTGGCCGAACTGTGCCGCATCGGAGTGGTCGATCACACCTTGTGCAAGGTACTCGCCGTCCGACAATACGTCGACGGACTCGTCAAAGAAGGATCAGGCAAGGTCGACGCCATGTGGCTCGCCGCCGAACACTTCTGCGCGACCTACGAATACGTCCGCAAGTGCATGTATTATTATATAGATGTCAATATTTAATGATGAATGGTTAATGATAAATGATATTGTGTGCCACTTTTTAATTAACCATTAACCATTCACCATTGTCCATTAACCATTATTTAAAATTATGTTAGCAGAGATCAAACTTACAAATGCGGCGCCGGGCGTTACGGTCCTCGATATCGAGGGCGTGATCGGGGTGCCGGAGGAGTGGCAGTTCGAGGAGCCGTCGGGACGCGTCGCCACCTACCGAAAATTCAAGGACTCCCTCGGCGCCATATCGAGGATACGCTCGGGCGAGGTGGTGGTGAATATCCGCTCGACCGGCGGCGACGTCGGCGACGCTCTCCTCATCTACGACGCCCTTACTACCTTGGATGCGACGATCACGACGCGCTGTTACGGCTATGTGGCTTCGGCCGCGACGCTCATCGCCCAGGCCGCCTCGGAAGGGTGCCGCGAAATTTCGGCGAATTCGCTCTACCTGGTCCACAATGCCGTCAGCAACTGCGAAGGCAACGCCCGCGACTTCCGCCAGAGGGAGGAACTGCTGCTCAAGACCGACGAGCGCATCGCCTCGATCTACGCCGCGCGTTCGGGACGCGACGCGGGGGAATTCGCCTCGCTAATGGCCGAGAACAACGGCGGCGGACGCTGGATGTCCCCCGAGGAGACCCTTGCGATGGGGCTTGTCGACCGGATCACCGATGCCGTGCAGGTTCCCGGCGAGGCCGCCGGGCTGATGAACGGAAAAACGTCGCCAGGGAAACGCAAAAGCCTTTCGGGACGCATCGCCGCCCTCGTCGACTTCCTGTCGGGCGAAAAAGCCACGCCGCTTCCCGCCAACGCCGCCGATACCGACGCCATGCGCTGGCAGCAGGATGTCGAGATCGATAAACTCCGCCAGAAGATCACATCGCTTGAAAGCGAGAATGCGCAGCTTCGCGCCCGTCCCACCGAAACAAAATCAAAGGAAGACCCTTCGCCCGCGGAGAGCCGCCGTTCGGCCAATCATGACGCATACTCGCGCGATGCCGAAGGATTCTTTAAATAATCAACCGAGGCCGTTTACGGCCAAACTCATCGACCGGAGCAGGTCAGTCGCCGCAGGCGGTGCCGTTAAAGCGAAGGGAGGTAACTAAAATCAAACCAATAAAAAAATCAAAACAGCAATGAGCATTATCACAGAACCAAAAACCTATGCGGGCAAAGACCTCGAAACGATCTTCTTCCGCCCGATATTTTCCGGCCCCGACGCGAACGATCTGGGCATCAGGATACTCTACAACACGCCTGTTCCCACGACCCTGAATTTCTGGCGCGGATCGACCAATATCCTCCAGAAATACACCGCCGGAGGATGGAACGGATGCGGCGTGTCCGAAAGGTTCCAGAAAACGATAGACCTCCATAAGGTGAAGGCCGAAATGGGCTATTCAGCCGCGGAGTACTTCTCGATGGTCTACGAACTTATCACGGGCCGCGCCGACGTCAACATGGACGACCTGAGCGGAACCGAACTCGAAGAGGCCGAAACCAAACTCTTCAAGGAATCGATCGCCGAAAGCATCCGCGCAACGATGTGGTTCGGCAACGTCGATCGCACCGGCGGGATGCTGAATACGTTCGACGGTTTCCTGGCCAGACTGAGCAAAGACATAGCGGAAGATCCGAATGTATTCGCAGCCAATGAGTTGTCCGCCGAGCAGTACGAAGCCTGCAGCGGCGAAGAGATACTGAAGAAGGCATGGAAACAGGCGCCGACACTGCTCAGGGAATTCAAGAATCAGGGGGAACTGGTCTACTTCGTTTCGTCCGATGTCTATGCACGGTACGAGGAATCGCTCGACAGCGCAACGCTCGAAGCGGCATATCTCGCAAAGCAGCAGGGTCGCGAATCACTCTCTTACAGGGGTATACCAGTCGTGGACATACAGCTCTCCGGCTACTCCTACATGTTCGGAGATGTGCCCAACGAGTTCGCTCTCCTGACCGACCGCCGCAATCTGGCGCTGGCAGTGAACACGGCCGATTTCCCCGGTACCGAAGTGCGCATGTGGTACAATCCCGACCAGATGGAGAACCGCCAGAGGGCTGTTTTCATGGCCGGTTGCGACTATCTGCTGCCGGAGCTGATTTCGTTCATATACTGTTCCCTGTAAATCCATGCCGTTATCCGGATTGGAAAGGGTTTCCGCAAAACCCCGCGGAGGGATCGTGACGGTGGAACTCGTTCCGGCGCACGCTTTCCGGGGGGCGGAATATGACCGGGACACGGAGTGTTTCATTTCCGTCGATACTTCCGAGCCTTTCGCCGCCTATGTTTTCCGTGAAGACCGCGCTTCCTACACCGAAGAGTCTTCGGACACCGGAGGACTGCCTCTCGTGAAGCACATTCTGAAAATGGAGTTTCCCGCCGGAGCGGAAACGAACCGCGCGCTGGCCGAACTTTGCGCGCTGTCTGCCGGAGGTTTCGCGGCCATAGTCACCACCGGCAGGGGAGAACGCCTGCTGGCCGGATATTCCACACGCTTCGGCACGCAGTATCCGCTCCGCCCGGCAAAGGTTTCGTCCGCTTCCGGCTCGCACCCGTCCGACTTCCCGTCGGTAACAGTCACGTTCGAAAGCACCGACGCGGAATACTCGAAACCTCTGCATAACTGAAACTTGCTTTTCTTTTGCCACCTTTTAGAAAAAAGGTGGCGCCAAAACCTTTCGACGGAAGCTACGCTTCCTACTATATGTAGTGCTGTGAATGCTTGCTGAGGTAGGCTCTGGTTATGCGGAATGTGCGGGTTGCACGAAGTGTAACAATTCTTGTGTGGGATTTACTTGTGAAAATTCATTTTCAACATAAATCCCGCACAAGAATATTTTCAGGCTGCGCCTGCCGCCAAATTCCGAGTAACATACGAAGAGCAGCCATACTTGTAAGCGTTGATCCACATCAACACAATATCAAAATAAACCGCTGCGGCCGTTGCCACCGCCGCCGGCGTTCCGGCAATCTTTTGGCTACTTTGTGATTTGACAAAGCAGCATAAGAAAAAAAGAAAAATTCAATATGAAAAAAAACAACAATAACCGTCGTCAGGGGCGGGTTTACGCGGTACGCGGTTCGAAGGAGCCGATGGGCGGATGGGTTTCGGGCAGGGTTGTGTCCGACGCCAAGTTTTGGCGTTGGGGCGATGACAACCTGCTGCCCAATGCGCTGGCGCTGATGTCGCGCCGTTCGACGACCCACCGCCGTATCATCAACGACAAGGCCGACTACATTTCGGGCAAGGGTTTTTCGTTCGATCAGGAGCAGGAGCTTCTGGGGCGTTTCGCCGAACGCGCCAACGGCCGGGGCGAAACACTGCGCCAGGTGCTCAACAAGCTGGCTTTCGACAAGGCTCTGTTCGGGAATGCGTTTCTGGAGATCGTTACCGATCAGGATCATTCGTTCCTGTCGCTGCACCACCAGGACGCCTCCCGCTGCCGCGTTGCCAAGGACGGGCGCAACATTATCCTGCACCACGACTGGACCCGCTACAAACAGTCCGAGGCTCATGTGCTGCCGCTTTACCCCGATTTCGCGTCGTGCGATGACGGGCTTCTGCGCTCCGTCATCCATTACAAGGACTACGAGCCGATGTTCGAACACTACGGCGTGCCGTCGTACATCGCCGGGATGAACGTTTCGGCGATCGCCTGGAAGACCGACAAATGGAACATCAGCCGCCTGGACAACTCGTTCCAGCTTTCGGGCGTGATGATGCTCGACGGCGCGGTGGACAGCGAACAGCAGGCAGACGAGATCGTGAAGACCGCCGAAAGGAAGTTCGCCGGAAATCCCGGACAGGTGATGTTCATGATCAAGGAGAGCGACCAGAACGACAATTCGCGCTTCATCCCGATCGCCTCGGCCAACGATGGCGACTGGAAGGCGCTCCACGACCAGGCCACTTCTGATATCGTCGTGGCGCATTCGTGGTTCCGTTCGCTGAGCGGTCTCGACTATGGCAGCGGTTTCAACGCCGAACGCATCCTGCACGAGTACGAGATCGCGCTCAACACAGTGATTCTCGCCGAGCAGGCCGAATTGCTGGAGCCGATCCGCCGGGTACTGGAGCTGATCCTGGCCGTCGACGCCTCGTCGCTGCAGGTGGTGAACCGTCCGCCGACCAAGGCCAAACCCCTTTACATGAAGGTGTGGGAGGCGCGCAAGGCCGACGGCCTGGAGTACGACCCCGACGACGAGAACCAGCAGTGGTACCTCGGTCAGATCACTAAATATAACATGAAGAATATAGATTAGTCATGAGTTATGAATCAGGAGTTGTGGTGCGGCGGATGCCGCAGGCTTTTTTGATTCGTAATTCGTAATTCGTAATTTAAATGAAGTTATTGATTACACCTGCGCAGGTGGCCGAAACGGCCTTCCGCGCCCCCGATTTCATAACCGCCGACGCCGTTCCGGAGGCCACGATCCTCGCCGCGCAGCAGAAGTTCATCCGTCCGGTTCTGGGCGGGCTTTACGAGAAACTGTGCGCGGGGGAGTATCCGGATTTTCTGTCGGAATATCTCCTGCCGCCGCTCGCTCTGTATGTCAAGATGCTGATGCTGCCGTCGCTGTCGGTGCAGGCCGGTGCGGCGGGAGTGGTCGAGGTCGATTCGAAGAACCTTTCGCGGGCGGGCGATACGCGCCTTCGCTATGCCGTGCGCCGTCTGCGGAGCGACGCTTCCGCTCTCATGAAAAGGGCGGTCGGACAGATCGAGTCCGACCCGGACGCTTATCCCGAATACGACGCGCGCCGCAACGTGCTGAACCGCCGCTCCATCGAAGGGCGGATAGTCCTGTAACAGTTATGGAAAATACTCTTAAATACATCTGGGGCTGCGTGACCGGAGTGTTCGCGCTCCTGGTGCCGATACAGGGCCTCGTCGTCTGCGCAATGGTCTTCGTCGCGATAGATTTCGCGACGGGGATCGTCGCCTCGCGGTGCCGCGCCCGCCGCGCCGGACTCCGCTGGAGTTTTTCGAGCCGCAGGGCGTGGGACACCGTTACCAAACTGATCTTCGTGATGGCGGGGATCGCGCTTGCGTGGATGCTCGACAGTATGGTGCTCACCTTCGTCGAACTGCACCTGGCAAAGGTTTTTACCGGATTCGTGTGCGGGGTCGAATTCTGGAGCTACCTCGAGAACGCCGCCGACATAACAGGGCACCCGGTTTTCAGCGCTTTAAAGCGTCTGCTGAAAGGCAAGGTCGATAAGGCGCTGAAAAATGAAGAGTGAAGAATGAAAAATGAAGAAAGATCTTCAAGAATATTATAAACACGGCTTTGCCGTGCACCATTCTTAATTCTTCATTTTCTATTCATCGAGGTCCTCGATGAACATATCCTCCATAAGGGCGTCGATATCGCGGCGCTCTTTTTTTGTGGGACGTCCCGTGCCGCGGTCTCGGCTGATGAAGATGGTTTCGCGCGGAACCAGCAGCTTTTCGAGCTCTTCCCTCGGGGTGATGTTTTCGGCGTAACGCGCCACGTCCCTCGCGGGCAGGCGGTTGTTAACCAGCTCTAAAACCCGGAACCGGAATGTGATCTGCCCTTTCCGCACGTCGATGATGTCGCCCGTCTTGACGTCGTAAGAAGGCTTTACCCACGCTCCGCCCACCGACACACGGTTCATCTTTACGGCATCCGCCGCCACCGTGCGCGTCTTGTAGATCCTGACGGACCACAGCCACTTATCGATTCTTACGCTCATAATATCGTATTGGACGCAGTTGCCGTCATTGCGGGGAGCGGTGAACCGCGACGCGGCAATCCTGCTCTTTTTCCTGATTGCTTCGTCGGCTCGTCCGCCGTCTGCGTTCCGGCCCTTCTCGCAATGACGTTTATCGTTTAGCCTTTAGTATTAAACAGGTTCATGGTACGCTCGATGCCTACCGTGGCGAACGACTGAATGGCTTTGACGGCCGTGTCGACCTTCTCGGGCAGCTCCTTTTTTTCCTCGTTGGTCCACTGGCTCAGCACGTAGTCGGCCTGCAGTCCGCGCGGGAAATCGCCGCCTATCCCGAAGCGGATGCGGGGGAAATTGTCGGCTTCGAGCGTCCAGATAATATCGTGCAGGCCGTTGTGGCCGCCGTCGGAACCCTTGGCGCGGATGCGCAGTTTGCCGAAAGGCAGCGCGATGTCGTCGACCACCACCATCACATTCTCTATCTCCACTTTCTCCTGCTGCATCCAGTAGCGCACCGCCTTGCCGCTCAGGTTCATGTATGTCTGCGGCTTCACGAGCACAAGAATGTGTCCCCTGTGGCGCACGGTGCAGGTTTCTCCGTAACGCCCGGGCGCAAAAACAGCGTTGGACACCGCTGCAAGGGTGTCCAACACTTTAAAACCTATATTATGGCGGGTTTCGGCGTATTCCGGACCGGGGTTACCTAACCCGACAATCAAAAATTTCATATGGATGAAATTTTTAATGAAAGATGATAGATGAAAAATGAAAAATTGTTGTGCGGCATCCGCCGCGAAACTTTAAAAGCCGATGCGAAGCATCACCTTAATCTTTCGTTTTTCATCTTTCATTCGTTATTTCTTCGTGTCCGCTGCTGCCGCCGCTGCCGCCGCTGCCGCCGCACGGGTTACGCGGATGGCGCATACGGCCGTCGAGGCGGGGTTCAGAAGGGTCAGGTTATCGTATTTGAGGTCGCCCACGAAGATGGTCTTGCCGATGCCCAGTTCAGTGATGTCCACCGTCAGTTCGTCGGGAAGGTCTTTGATGAGGCCGCTTACGGTAAGTTTGCGCTTGCTCTGGACGAGCTTGCCGCCCATTTTGACCCCTTCCGAGTTACCGACGACGCTTACCGGAATCTCGATGGTGACGGGTTTCGAGTCATTCACGCGGTAGAAGTCCATGTGCAGGATCTCCTCCCTGACGGGGTGGTACTGCACTTCGCGGAGCACGCCGAGTTCCTTCGCGCCCTCGATGTCGAGTTCGACGATGTACGATTTCGGGGTGTAGATGATGGCTTTGGCCTCTTTCGCGTCGAGCGAGAAGTTAACGGGTTCGCCCTGGCCGTAGATAACGGCCGGAATGCGTTCTTCGCGGCGGACGGCTTTGCTGCCTTTCTTGCCGAATTCTTCGCGCTTTTTCGCGCTGAGTTTGATTGACTGCATGTTTTTGAATTTTAATAAGTTAACATTTCACTTCAACGCCACTCAGAGCCGGCACTGCAATCCGTCCGGCTCCCCATAAGCGTTTGCGGGCACAAAGATACAAAGAAAATGAAGAATGAAAAATGAAGAATGAAGAATTGTTGTGCAAAACTTATGTTTTGCGATCATATTCACTTTCACAACTCATTTATGACGCGGCTAAAAGCCGTGCATCCTTTCTTCATTTTTCATTCTTAATTCTTCATTCATCGTCAATCCGTTGCAGCGGGTTGACGATGGGCGAGGGTTTCTCCTTGGTGGTTTCCATTTCACCGATCTCGACATCCTCCATCAGCACGGCCGAGGGATAGATCATCGACGCCGGGACCTGCCCTGCAAGGTAGTTCCGCGCCTGGCTCTCTGCGGAAACCCCGGCCACGCGCTTGAGCTGTGCGAGGGCTACCGGCGTTACTTCGGCATTGCGGACAAGGGTTCGTTCGCCCGTGGCCGCGTCGATCCTCCACACCATGTTCACCTTGCCGCTCATCTTTTCCACGACGTAGGCGTACTTCAGACCGTCGGCTTTGGCGAGAGCCACGAGCTCCTTTTCCAATTCTGCCCCGGGCTTTGTTTCCGACGCGGATACTTCCAATGTTCCCGGCGCGACGATGGGCGTTATGTTGATGCTGAAGCGGTTGCTGCCGGTCGAAGCTGGGGTTTTCAGCGTCGGGATGCGTCCGTTGAGAAGCCGGCGTAGCATCCCCGACTCGATCACCGCGAGCGAAGCCTCGGGCACCACACCGTCGGCGTCCACTTCGTAATAACCCAGCAGCGGCACGCCCTTGTATTCCTCCATCGCGGAGTGGTTCGTAACAGTGAATTTGCGGTCGAGAACCCTCTGCCCGACGCGGTTCTCGAGCCTGCGGGCGGCGGACGAAGGCTGCGCTCCGCCGCCGGTTCCTCCTATATAGTACACGCCCCTCTGGCTCTGCTGGCTTTCGTTGCGCCGCTTTATCAAAAGGCCGTCGCCGTTGTTGGGCAGCAGGTTGTCGTCGAACATCCGGAACACAGGCTGGCCGACGAAGAGCACCGGCCCCGAGTAGAACTCCTCGATTTTGGGCGCGGCGGCGAATTCGCTCAGGCCGCTGGCGAAATCCTCGACCCTGCCCAGCAGTTCCTCCTGCGGGGGCAGCGTCATGTCGGACGTGGCGAAAATTTCGATATTATCCGCGAACTCCTCGCCGTCGGGCGTGCGTACCGAGGCTTTGACCGACAGCGATGCGAACGACGACGGGCATCGCGTGCGCACCGCCTCGGAGGTGTATTCGTAATTGGTCCAGTCGTATGCGCTCATGCGGACTTCGGAGCCGTACAGCGAAGGGTATTTCGCAAAAACGGCCGACAGCTCCGCCGTGCGCCGTTCCCACTCCGCCGCGTCGAAACCGAATATGGGGCTTTCGATCGTTTTTTCGATAGCCGCGACGGGGAGAAGGTCGGGCAGCGCCTCCTCTTCGGGTGTGCGGGCGCTCTGCCGCCTCAAGGCCGTCTTGCGGGCCATATTGGGCGCGGTCTGCTTGTAATTGGCGTCGGTGTTGAGCCAGAATTCGCGCCTGATCTGCCCTTCGTCTGTGCCGATGGCCGAGCCGCGGATGTTGTAGGCCGAGTTGTAGTTTATGTCGCTGGTCGTGGCGTAGCCGCCGAACAGCACCCTCGTTGCGTTGATCCTCTGGGGCTGCGTCTGCGACTGTACCACTTCGCCGAGCGACGCGGCGACCGTCATCACGCGGATGTCGCAGTAGATGTATCCGATCCAGAACGGCTGTCCGAGATCGTCCATGCGCAGGGAGTCCATATTGCGCTGAAGTTCGGTTTCCATCGCGCGGAAAACGGTTTCGTCCCGGTTTTGCGCCGCCGCCGTCCAGATGACGAGCAGGCTGAATATTGCTAATATGTATTTTTTCATATTATTCTTCATTCTTCATTCCTCATTTTTCATTCCGACCGTCAGGCCTCGGCAGGACGGGAGGCGTGTCCGACGATTTGGCCTTTCGCTGCACCTCGACCTTTTTGACGAGCACCTGCGGCGACACGGCGGTTACGGGAACGCTGCCCGATTCGGCCCCGCAGACTCCGGTGAATATTCCGCTCCGGCCGCCCCCCTCGATTATGTTGGAGAACATCGACAGCGGCGTGCCGATCAGGTCGACGCCCCTCACAAGTTCATCGGGACGTCCGTCGACGTAGATTTTATAGACCTCCAGCGGCGTGACGTTGAACGAGTTGGCGATGAAGCGGCCGGTCATGGTAAATCCTCCCGTCACCTCCTTGAAATAGAGTCCGAACTCTTTTCCCTGCGACTTCGCCTCCTTGACGAGGGCCTTTCTCAGCTGTTCATCGGTCAGGTGCCGGTCGGTTTCGACGACGAGGTTTGACTGCCTCGAAACGGGGTTCATATTTTCCATGGCGCGGGCGTGGCCGTTCGACCGGGCGAACTCGTCGGTGGGCACCCGCGTCATCAGGAACTCGTTCAGCGTCCCCTTTTTCACGACATCCACGCGGCGCGCTTTCACCCCCTGGTCGTCGTAGAGGTAATACCCGTAGAGGTCGCCGCCGCCGAATGCGGTGAGCGTCGGGTCGTCGTAGACCGAGAAGTACTTCGGAAGCACCCCTTGTCCCACCATTTTCTTGAAGGTCTGGCCGTCGTCGTCGCTTTTCATGCGCTGTCCCTCGATGCGGTGTCCGAATATCTCGTGGAAGAAGACTCCCGCCGCCTCGCCTGAGAGCAGCGCCGGGCCGGTATATGGATCGACAACCGGAGCGTCCTTCATTTTTTCGAGCGTCGCGGCCATCAGGCGGGTGTCTGTCAGGACCTCTTCGTCCGTCGGGAGCCCGTCGGGGGAGAATGCGAAATATGAGTTGTAGAGCGGCAGCTCCATGCCGTCGGCCGTGCGCACCATGGCGTTTATCATCAGGCGGCAGGCGCGGCTGTTGTGGGCGATTTCGGTGCCCTCGCTCGACACGAGGTATTTGCGCAGCACAGTGTAGTCGATCGAGGCCGAGCCGTTCAGGATGTCGGGTGAAGAGAGGAAGACGGCGCTGTAGGCTTTGACACGGCGCTCCATTTCGGGACGGTCGAACGCCTTTTCGGCGTCGGAGAGCGGGGGCTCGTAATATTTTTCGACCGGGGCGTCCGAGAAATCGGGGGCCTTGTCGTCGCGTTTGGTGTTTACCTTGTCGGCCGCGCGCAGTTTTTCGAGCTCCTCTACCGACGCTTTGTAGGCGTCGGCCACCTCTTTCCAGATCACCTGGCGGATGGCGTCGGCGTCTTCGTCCGAGAGCGGCAGCAGGGTTTTGCCCCGGTAGCCGCCGGCCTGGTAGCCGTCCATACCGCCCCGGAAGTTGTCGAAGCCGTAATCGCCCAGCCTCACATGCGGCTTGAAGACGCGTTCGTGCGTCTCGAACTGCGACGACAGCACGCCGAACGAGGCCGAGGCCGCATTGCGGTCGATCGCGGTAACGCGGAAATTCATGTAATAGGGAGGAGCCCCTGTCTTTGAAAGCTCCCCGGCCTGGTAGCTGAGTTCCTCTTTCAGGATATCCAGCAGCGGTTCCTGGGCGCGCAGCGCGGCGGTTCCTCCCATTGTTGCGACGAATGCCGCCGTTATCAGCAGTTTATGCATATAATGGTTTGTTTAGAGTTTTATTTTTATTGGGATAACTGCAAAGATAGATTTTTTATTGCCTTATCCGCATCCTGTTATTCGGGTCAAAGGATAAATTTACGCATTGGTTTGGCGGTTTCGCTAATTTTACATTTTTTTGTAATATGAACCACTGTGTTTTATCGTTTTATCCCTAACCCGACTTACTGAAATCCGGACAATACATTATGAACAGACATCTTTACCAAATTTGCATCGCAGTCTTGTTGTTCGCGGTTGCGGCGGCCGCCGTGTCGTGCGTCAACAAGGACTACAGGGTCGACGAGATCAATACCGAAGTCCACCTCGCCCCGAACGGGCTCGGCGTTCCCATAGCCGTTATCGACCGGCAAACGATAGGCGACCTGCTCAAAAAGCAGGAAGACCTCGTCGTGGGCGACGACGGCAGCTACGCGTTCCGCTACGGCGACGACATCGTGTTCAATGTCGACGGCATAAATGTCGGCGGCGTGGGCGATATCGGCGACGCTTTCCAGGGCATGCAGGTCGACCTGGGTATTCCCGCGTTCGACTTCGAGGACGACACATCCATGGAGCCGATCAGTATCAATCCCACAGGCAGTTTCCCGGTCGGCATACCTTCGGTTCCCATAATCGTGGCTGTACCCTATTCGGGTTCCGTAAGCACCAGCGACGGCACCGTGACCATAGACGTCGATTTGCCGGATGAGATCGAGAAGGTACGTGTCGTGTCACTCGGCGGTATCGGCGCCGGGGGCAATCCCGACGGGAGCCTGATAAAGATAAAATTATATCTCAACGGTCTCAAACCCGTGACCGGGAGCCTTAAGATAAACAGCGTAAGCGCGGTCCTGCCCGACATATACACGCTCGGCGTTTACCAGACATACGGGGCATCAACCACCGTTTCCGGCAACGTATTCTCCATTACCGACTACGATGTGCCCGCGGTCCAGATCCAGAATGACAATATAGAAGTGGCTTTTTACATAAAAAGCCTGGATATGAGCGAACTGCCCATTGTGAGCGGTAATATACACTTCGACCAGCCGTTTTCATGCAGCGTAAACTACACGATCACGACAAATACCGCAGGTAATATGGTAGGCGCCACGCCGCCTTCTGCGAGTCTGACCGGGCAGCCCTCGTTCCGCGACGCCTCGTTTACTACAAAGGCGATAAACGTCGACGAATCCGCCGTCGTCCCGCTCGATTATCAGCTCAGTTCGATTCCTGCCGAGGTCGTCAGGGTCGCAGGCGTGGATTTCGACAACGCTCACAAAACCATAACCGTAACGGTTCCCGATCCGGGACTTCCTTTCAACACCTCGCCCGATATCAAGGTGACTTTCCCGCCGGAACTGTCGCTTACCGACCCCAACGGCAAGATATCGGGGAATGTGCTTACAGCTCCGCTTTCGGCTTTCGCAACGGGTTACACGCTGCAGCTGAACGGTATAAACCTCGGCGCCAAAGGCGTTCCCGTCGGCGGGACTATCGACCTGTCCGCTTTCGACGATATAAAGGCGGAGATCAAGCACACGTTCCCCTCCCAGGATTTCCTCTGGTCGAGGGATATCCAGAATCTTGAGATCAATTCGCTCATGGACATCGGCGTTGCGGCGGATCTGGAGGTTTCGACCGTGCGCGTCGTCCTCGACCTTCCGCTCGACGAACACATCGGCAATATCGACCCCATCGACCTTTCGTCGCTGACGGATATTCTCGGAAGCGAAGAGCAGCATCCCGACCTCACTCCGCCGACCATAATCATGAGCATAACCAATTCGGCGGGTATCGAGATCAGGGGCGACCTGGCGCTCGACCCGAAGAACAAGAGCGGCGTTTCGCTCGGCAAGGTGGAGATAGACGACATTGTGATCGCCCCATCCGCCGACGGAACCCCGACGGAAACCAATATACTCATCGCCGCGCAGGGCGCCACGGTTCCCACGGGCTACACTCCCTACTACACCGCTCTGGGCAACCTTATGGAGACGCTGCCGTCGACCGTGGCCGTGTCGCTTTCGGCCTGGGCCACTCCCGAGGTCGAACATTCGATCCGCGTGAACCAGGATTTCCCCTTCTCGATGTCCTATAACATCGATATGCCTATCGAGTTCGGCCCGGATATGGACATTGTCGTGGAGATCGACGAGGACGGCCTCAACGAAACTTTCGCCGACCTTGCCGAATACAAGGTCAAGGTGGCCGACATCACGGTGCATGCCGAGCTGGCGGTTTCGTTCCCATTCAAAGTCAGCGGCATCACCGCCCAGTTTCTCGACGCCGACGGCGAAAGGATAGACGGCCTCGACGCCGACGTTACAGGTGCGATAGAGGGACCGGCTCCCGGAGCGGGCGGAACCAAGACATCCACGCTCTCGATATCGCTCAGCGTTCCCAACGGAGGCGACTTCGCGGCGCTGTCGGCGATCGACCGGCTCAAACTGCGCCTGCCGCTTACGGGCACCGGCGCGGCCAACAGCCTCAGGCCCGACGACTACCTTTCGGGCAGGGTGTGGCTTACACTCGACAAAGGCATACATATCGATCCGAGCAAACTTTAATCCGCCCGAACGACGTAGAATACTTAAAGAATATCCGGAAAAATGAAGAAAAATATATACAGATCGCTGCTTACACTGGTTTTCGCGCTTTGCGCGGCGGTAGCCTCGGCCCAGATGAAGACCTCCTATTTTATGGAGGGTTCCATCCAGCGCTACGAAATGAACCCGGCCCTGACGCCGATGCACAGCTACGTCAATATGCCGCTGCTGCCTATCGGCTATCTGGGAATAAACCTCAACAACAACTTCGCGTCCGTCGATAATTTCATATACCCCTATCAGGGAGGACACGTTACGGCCCTGCACAGCTCGGTCGGCGCGAAACAGTTCCTCAGCCGCATGCCCCGGACCTCGGGCCTCGGCACCGACGTGGTCTACGGCCTGCTGGGTTTCGGCAAGTACAGCAAGAAGCACGACTATTTCTGGTCGTTCGGCTGGAATCTCCGCATCATAACCGATACGGGCATACCCAAAGAGGTTTTCAGCATACTGAAAGATCTCCGCAACGGCTCCTACGATATTCCCGACGTTACCATCGACGCGGTGGCGTACAGCGAAATGGCTTTAGGCTTCACCATGCCGGTGGGGTGGCAGAACCTCGTCGTGGGCGGACGCCTCAAGTTGCTGGTGGGACTGCTGCAGGCCGAAGCCTCTTTCAATAACCTGAACATGAACGTAGCCACGGACAAGGTGAGGGCCACTTTCGGCGGTGAGATGCACGCCAGCATATCCCTTCTGGATTACACCAACGGCATGGCCGATGAGAACGGGAATCTCGACTTCAATGAAGTGACCAATTTCAGCGGCCGTCTTCAGGCGGGCAATATCATCAGGAACATTGGTCTGGCGGTGGATGCCGGCGCCGAGGCGAAGTTCTTCGATAAGCGGCTGAAGGTTTCCGCGGGGTTCAACGACCTGGGCTTCATCCGCTGGAGCGGCAATAACTCCGTCCACGGGGCCATCGACGACGCCTATTTCGAATACAACGGCTATAATGTCGGTGACGACAAGTGGGATACCGATAAATCCCTCGATCTCGATAACATACGCTACACCGGCGGCGACGGTTATAACAGAAGGCTGGCCTGCACCCTTAATTTCGGCGCCGAGTATAACTTCTTCAACAACCTGCTGGGCGTCGGGCTTCTGTCGAGCACACGCTTCGGCGTCAAACGCACCTGGTCGGAACTGACGCTGGCCGGTACGGTCCGTCCCGCCGGCTGGTTCACCGCCTCGATCAGCCAGTCGCTGATACAGAACAAGATCGGAGTGTTCGGTTTAGCGCTGAACTTCCATCCGAACGGAGTTAACTTTTTCATAGGCGTGGATTACATCGCGGCTCAGATAGCGCAGTTGGACGTTGTCTCCCCGAACTTCAGATACCCCCTGCGCGCCAAGTCGCTGAACCTCTACATGGGGCTGGCTTTCACCATCAAGGGGCGCACCAAACCTTGGTGATGATTATTTGAAAATTGAAAGAGGCGGAAAACATTGAGTTTTTCCGCCTCTTTCTTTTGCAAGCTCCCTCCCCGGAGCCTGTCCCGAACGAATGTGAGGGAGCCGGAAGAGATGGGGAGGGGTGATCGTACTTTTCAGCTTCTGAAGAAGCCGGGTTGGGAAAGGCCTGCCGCCCCGAGAGCGGCTTCTCGTTTGTAAGGTATTTCTTTGTCGCCCGGTCTACGCTTCCCCCTGTGTGAAGCCTATCGTAAGATGGTCTTCGGGGGAGTTCTGCTGGCCGTGGAGGTCGATGCGTCCCACGGCGCTTTCGTAGCGGGTGATGTTATCCTGCAGCGACAGGAGCAGCCTTTTGGCGTGTTCCGGACCGAGGATAATGCGGCTCTTGATCTTCGCTTTGGGCACTCCGGGCATTATCGCCGCGAAGTCGATGACGAATTCCGTCGCCGAATGCGAAATGATCGCGAGGTTTGCATAGTGCCCCTGGGCTGTCGCTTCGTCCAGCTCGAGGTCTATGCCCTGTTTTTTGGTCTCTGACATCAAGGGTTTCTGTTTGTTACAATACAAAAATAACGACAACCCCCTTTCAAAATGCATTGAGGTGGCATAAGTTATTGTCTGTTTTTTAACAATTCTTAAAAATAGGAATGGCTTCCGCTATCGTGAAATTGCTGCCGCCGATATAGACCATATCTTCGGCCGACGCCAGCGAGAGAGCTTTGCGGACAGCTTCCGCGACCGGAACGACACATCCGCCTTCGATGCCGCGGGCGGCGAAACGGCGGGCGAGCTCTTCGGCGGGCATGGCGCGTTCCACCCCCGCCTGTGTAAGGATATAACGGGCATCGCGCGGCAGCAGAGGGATTATCGCATCGAGGTCCTTGTCGGCCGCGAAACCCAGAACAATATAGAGCGTGCGGTATTTCTGCGCGGCTATCTGGCCCGCCGCCTGTGCTATTCCGTGGGCGTTGTGGGCCGTGTCGCAGACCACCAGCGGATGTTGGCCGAAAACCTGCCAGCGTCCGGCGAGCCCGGTCCGCGAGGCGGCGTGAGAGAGTCCCTCGCGCAGGGCCGCGCCGCTTATATCGAGTTCCGTCCGCAGTTCATCGACCGCAGCCAGAACTGTAACGATATTCATCCGCTGGTAATCGCCAGCAAGGTCGAGGGGAAATGTCTGCCTGTTGCCATCCGCACAGGCCACCTCTAAAACGGTTCCGAACTCCGAGTGCACGGAGCTTACCACCCTGTATTTTTGGTCGGCGAAAACAATTGATGAACTGAGTTCGGCGGCTTTTTCGATGAAAACAGGCGCGCTTTCCGGGTCGGTTTCGCCTATTACGACCGGGACGCCCGGCTTGACGATGCCCGCTTTTTCGGCGGCTATCAGCGGTATCGTGTCGCCCAGATATTGCGTGTGTTCGAGCCCGATGTTGGTGATGACGCTCAGGAGCGGCGTGATGATGTTTGTGGCGTCGAGCCTGCCGCCGAGTCCGGTTTCTATGACCGCGGCTTCGACCCCCGCCCGCGCGAACCAATCGAAAGCCATCACGGTCGCCATCTCGAAAAAGGTCATCCCCGACCGCACCATTTCGTCCTTATAAAGTTCGGTAAAGCGGACGACCTCCTCTTCCGGGATCATCGCGCCGCCCACGCGTATTCGTTCCCGGAAATCGACCAGATGCGGCGAGGTGTAGAGACCCGTGCGGTATCCGGCCGCCTGCAGTACCGACGCGAGCATATGCGAGGTCGAACCCTTGCCGTTGGTTCCGGCGACGTGCACGGCGCGGAATTTCCGCTGCGGATCGCCCAGGCGTGCGGCGAACTCCGCGACGCGTTCCAGTCCCGGCTTATAGGCCCCCGCCCCCTTGTTCTCGAAAACCGGCAGCGAGTTGAAAAGGAACGTTATAGTGTCTTGGTAGGTCACTTGACTATGTGGTCTTTCTTGCGGATGCGGTAGGCGATGAAATAGAGAATGCTCAGCCCGAGGACCAGCAGCGATATCCGGGCGAGGTAGTCGCCGAAACGGACGTAGAGCGTGGTTTTGCGGTTGAGGGGGATGTCGGCCGTGATGGCTCCGCGCGTTTCGTAGGCGAGGGTTTCCAGTACGTCGCCGCGGGTGTCGATGAAGCCGGATTTTCCGGTGTTCGCGCTGCGGGCGATCGCCCTGCGGGTCTCGACGGCCCTCAGGCGGGCGTAGTTGAAGTGCTGGCGGTAGCCGGGGGTGTCGCCCCACCAACCGTCGTTGGTGATGATGAACATCACCTCGGCGCCGTTCCGCACGAATTCGGTGTAGTACCGGCCGTAGATCGACTCGTAGCAGATGCCTGCCGCAGCATGCACCCCGCCGTTGTCGAAGACCTTGCGCACGGTGTCGTAGCCCAACTGTCCGCTGATGCCGCCCAGGTCGACCACAAGACGCTGCAGGTATTGCACCCACCACCAGTCGGGCATCATCTCGACGCCGATCACCAGTTTCGACTTGTGGTGCAGGTCGATCTTCCCCTCCGGATCTATCGCAATGGCGGTGTTGTAGACGTCGTAATAGCCTTGCTGCTCATTCCCGCGCGCGGTTTTGGTCTTTTTCTCCGAGCCGTACAATTTGTAGGTGGTTGCCCCGACAATGACCATGGCGTGAGGGTATTTCTCCCCGGCCACCCGGCGTATCTCAGCCAGCGACTGCGAGTTTTCCAGACGGCCTTCGGTCAGTCCCTCGTCGATGGCCGTTTCGGGCATAACGATGAAGTCCGCGTCCGCCGGAGCCTTCTGCATGAGGTCTACCAGGTTGGCGGTCTGTTCTTCCTGCGACAGCGTGAACTTTTCCTCGTAGGAATCTATATTGGGCTGGACCACGGTAACTTTCGCGGTGCGCTGGGGCTCGTCCCAGGCAAGGAACATGACGATCGACACCAGCGGCGGGATGACGGCGGTCAGCACCGGGGGCAGCCAGTTGCGCGGACGGCGCACGATCAGAAATTCATAGACAAGTATGTTGGTTACGAGTACCCACAGCGTGCCGCCGTAGACGCCCGTCCATTCGTACCACTGCACCAGCCATATGTCGCTTGCGAAGCCGTTGCCGATGTTGAGCCACGGGAACGACGCCTGGTTCCAGTTGTAGACCCATTCGCCGACCGTCCATACCGACACCAGCACCGTGTAGGAGAGCGCTTTGGGCGCCCTTTTCGAGATGAAGAACCACAGCATGAACGGTAGTCCGGTGTAGACGTATGCGAAGAAGGTCGCCGCGATCGGGCCTGCCGGGGTGGAGTTCCACACCCACCAGATGGTGAGCGCGTACCACAGCGTGATGAAGAGCATCGTCCAGCCTAACATCTTCCGGAAAGAGCGGCGCGAGCGGTCGTAGCGCGCGGCGAGTATCAGCATCGGGACCAGTCCGGCGAGCATCACGAGTCCCGTGAGCTCCATCCAGCCGAACGACATCATCACGGCCGCGAGCACCACCAGTAGCAGGTTTTCAAGATTTTTCTTCATTGTCGAAAGCAAAAAATGATTCGCGTCAAAATATAATCGCCGTCGGCGTTCCGGCAAATATAGTGAAAGGTAAGTGCAATCGAAGAAAATTTATTTTCTAAAGATTGCCGAACCGTATCCTATATTCTACAAATATAATGATATTCGGCGCGATTTATTACTTTTGTAGCTTAGAGTCCGTCTGAAAGTTATTCAATAAATCTGTTATGGCCTTTTTAAGCGCTTTTCACACAACGTCTTCGTTACAATGGAACCCCATTGCGCCTCGTCCGTTGCGTAAAAACCAACTTAAAAATCATCATAACATTATTATCAATAACCTTAAGACAGACTCTTAGAAAAGAGAAGAGGATGGGATTCGAGATATTGCTGAGGGGTTTGACCGTGGGGCTGATAGCGTCGATAACGCTCGGACCTGTCGGCGTTATGTGCATTCAGCGCACCCTGAGCAAGAACCGCCAGTCTGGATTCGTTTCGGGCCTCGGGGCGGCGACCGCCGACTCGATCTTCGCAATCCTCGCCTACTTTTTCATCGCCGTTATCAGCTCTGTCATCGAAAGCCATATGCAGATCCTCAAGATCGTCGGGGGCATCTGCGTGGTGATAGTCGGCGTGAACATATTCCTCAAAAACCCTGTCGTCCAGATACGCCGCAACCGCGCCGGCAAGAGCAACCTGTGGCAGGACTACGCCTCGACGTTCATTCTGACACTCACCAACCCCGGATTCATGCTGTGGCTGCTGGTGATATTTTCGGCCTTCAACGTCGGTTCGGCCGAGATGGGGCGGCTGACCTTTTCGCAAATGAAGACGGGCCTTTTGATGATAGCCGGCTTTTTCGGAGGCGCGGTCACGTGGTGGTTCCTGCTGACGTCGGTCATCAGCCTGCTGCGCAAGCGTTTCCGTCCGCGCCACCTGCTGTGGATCAACCGCATAGCGGGCGTTCTCATTGCGGTTTTGGGAGCAAGTGCGATAATCTCGGCATTCGTGTAGGGATGGAAAAAAGACTTACCATAGCGATAGACGGCTTTTCGTCGAGCGGCAAAAGCACATTTGCCAGGAAGATAGCCTCGCGGCTCGGCTACGTCTTCATCGACAGCGGGGCGATGTACCGCGCGGTGACGCTCTACGCCATCGAGCGCGGTATAATCCGGAGCGGCATGCTCGACGAGGACGCCCTGGTGCGTACGCTCGGCGACATCCGCATCGATTTCCGTTTCAATCCCGCGCGCGGGGCCAGCGACATATACCTCAACGGCGACCGCGTCGACGGCAAAATACGCACCATCGAGGTCAGCAATATGGTGAGCGAAGTTAGCTCGATAGGGGCCGTGCGCGAGAAGCTGGTTGCCGAACAGCGCCAGATGGGGCGCGACGGCGGGGTGGTGATGGACGGCCGCGACATCGGCACGGTGGTCTTTCCCGATGCCGACCTCAAGATTTTCCTCACGGCGGACCCTGCTGTAAGGGCCCTGAGGCGCTACGAGGAGTTGAAGGCGGCCGGGCAGGAGGTTCCGCTCGCCGAGATCGAGCGCAACATCCGCGAGCGCGACCACCTCGACCAGACCCGCAAAATAAGCCCTCTTCGCCAGGCTCCGGACGCTGTGGTCCTCGACAACAGCCATATGACGCCCGACCAGCAAATGGAGTGGGTAGATGAGCGCCTTGCCGAAATAAAACGATAAAAACCATGTATGTAGAGGTCGACGACAGGTCGGGTTTCTGTTTCGGGGTGGTGAACGCCATCGCGAAGGCCGGGGAGAGCATATCCGCCGGGCACCCGCTGGTGTCGCTCGGCGATATAGTCCACAACGGCGCCGAAGTCGCCCGGCTCGAAGGGATGGGCCTTCGGACGGTCCCCGAGAACGAACCCCTCGAAAACCTCGCCGGACAGAGGGTGCTGATCCGCGCCCACGGCGAACCTCCAGCGACATACGAAAAAGCCCGCGAACACGGCATAACGCTCGTCGACGCGACCTGCCCGGTGGTGTCGAAACTGCAGCGTACCGTCGCGGAAGCCTACCGTAAAATGCAGCGCCTGGATGGTCAGGTGGTGATATTCGGCAAGCCCGGACACGCCGAAGTGCGCGGACTTGCGGGGCAGGCCGGTGGCGACGTGATCGTCGTCGAGAACGCCGCCGACCTCGATAAGATAGACTTCGGCAGGCCGATATATTTCCTGTCGCAGACCACGCGCAGCCTCGCCGATTTCGAGGAGCTGGGGCGCGAGATACGCAAGCGCGCCGCCGATCCGCGGAACGTTACCATCCACGACACGATATGCCGCCAGGTTTCGGGCCGCGAGCAGCATCTGGCCGAGTTCGCGCGCCGTTTCGACGTTGTGGTCTTCGTGGCGGGCGCGAAAAGCTCCAACGGCAAGGTGCTTTTCGAGGCTGTGAGGGCCGCAAATCCCGACAGCCATAAGATAGAGAGCGCGGCCGAGCTGCGTCCCGAATGGTTCGCCGGAAAATCATCGGCCGGGGTTTGCGGAGCGACCTCCACGCCCCTGTGGCTGATGAACGATATTGCAGGAAGAATCGGCGGAATGCAGGATTTTATGGGTAATGAGATTTAATTGTCGCACTTATGGGAGTTTTTAAATGTTTCGGTAAGGATTCGGAAAGGGCCAAAAAGAGGGCAAAAAAGGAAGCCGCGGAGAAACTGCTCCCGGACATCCTGCGTGACATCGCGGAACATCCCGAAAGGTATGCCGATCCTGAAATGAGGGAGATTTTGGGTCATGTAAAAGAGCACGGGGTGAGCGTTTTCCCCTATCCTTTTGCGGCGAAATACGACCCTGCCTCGCTGGAGGTCTTCACAGATAAGGATTCGGGATTGAAATACATCATGCAGAATGGGTACAGGCTGTATTATAAGCGGAGCATGCGCAAGTTCTGGCGCAGGAACGACAAGCCGCTTGATCGCAGGGCGGCCAAATATTTCAACGGCCTTATGGCGGAACAGGACCCGGCGTCGCCGCACTGTTACGCCGCCGGAGGTTTCGGGGTGGAGGAAGGGAGCGTGCTGTTCGACATAGGCAGTGCCGAAGGAAACTACGCGCTGGCCAACATCGACAAGGTTTCGCGGGTATTCATTTTCGAGATCGAGGAGCCGTGGCTCGATGCGCTGCAACATACGTTCGCGCCGTGGAAAGACAAAGTGGTCATCATAAACAAGTTCGTTTCCGATACCGACGGCGGGAATACCCTAACCGTGGATACCGTCGTGCGCGATTACGGCATAAAAGAGCCGGTGTTCCTTAAAATGGATGTGGAGGGGGCCGAAAGTTCGGTCCTGCGCGGGGCGAAAGAGACATTGTCGCGTCCAGATACCAAAGCGGTCATCTGTACCTACCACCGGCAGAACGACCATGCCGAACTCTCGGCGATGATGGAGTCCGCCGGATACGACGTCAGGACCTCCCCCGGTTATATGCTGTTTCTGTACGGGGTCTTTGGACTTGAGCCGCCCTATTTCCGCAGAGGGTTGATATACTGCACGAAACGTAAGGAGAAATGAAACTGTTAGACAGGTTCCTGGAATATGTGTCACTCGACACGCAGAGCGACGAGAACAGCCCGGCTTTTCCCTCGACCGGGAAACAGTTGGCGCTGCTGCGGCTGCTGGCAGGTGAGATGCGCTCGCTGGGGATGACCGAGGTCGCTATGGACTCAAACGGCTATGTCATGGGCACGATCCCCGCGACGAAGGGGTTTGAAGAGTGCCCGGTGATAGGTTTCCTGGCGCACGTCGACACCTCGCCCGATATGCCGGGCCGCAACGTCCGCCCCCAGATTATCGAAAAATACGGCGGCGGCGACATCCGGCTCAATGCGAAGGTCACGATGCGTGTCGCGGACTTTCCGGAACTTGAGTTTTTCAAAGGCCGGACGCTGATCCACACCGACGGCACGACGCTTCTAGGGGCCGACGACAAGGCCGGGGCGGCCGAAATAATGACCGCCGCCGAATACCTGCTCGCCCATCCCGAAATTCCGCACGGAAAGATCCGCATAGGATTCACCCCCGACGAGGAGATAGGGCGCGGGGTCGATTTCTTCGACGTCGGGGCTTTCGGGGCCGATTTCGCCTACACCGTCGACGGCGGAATGGAGGGCGAACTCGAATACGAGAATTTCAACGCCGCGAGCGCTAAAATAAAGATACAGGGCCTGAATATCCATCCCGGCTACGCTAAGGATAAGATGCTGAACGCGCTCCAGGTTGCCGCCGAGCTGAACTCGATGCTGCCCGCGTGCGAGCGCCCCGAACACACCGAAGGCTACGAAGGATTCTATCATCTGACCTCGATGGGCGGGGGCGTCGAAAATGCGTCGATGGAGTATATCGTCCGCGACCACGACCGCGCGAAATTCGAGGCCCGAAAGAAGTTCCTGAAAGGCGCCGTCAAATCGCTTAACGGCAAATACGGCCGCGGAACGGTCGCCCTGACGCTCAAAGACCAGTACTACAATATGCGCGAAATGGTCGAGCCGCACCCTGAGATCATTGAAAAGGCCGTCCGCGCGATGGAAGAGGCGGGTGTCGTGCCGGTCATCCGCCCGATCCGGGGCGGGACTGACGGCGCGCGCCTGTCGTTCATGGGCCTGCCGTGCCCGAATATCTTCACGGGCGGCATGAACTTCCACGGCAAGTACGAATACATTTCGCTACAATCCATGGAAAAAGCCGTTCAGGTCATCATAAATCTCTCCCGCCTTTGGAGTGAAGAGTGACAGACCGCCTCCCCCTCGCCGATGGCGAGGGTACTCCTCCTAACTCAGGAGGAGAAATTTCACAAAAAAAGCCTGCTGGAAAGCAGGCTTCTCAATTTTTAAACAAATTTAAACCGCCGCGGCCGTTGCCGCTACATGCCCCATTTGTAGTACATGGCGCCCCAGGTGAACCCGGCTCCGAAAGCCGAGATGATGAGGTTGTCCCCCTTCTTGAACTTCTTCTTGAAGTCCCAAAGCACCAGCGGAATGGAAGTCCCGGCGGTGTTGCCGTATTTTTCGATGTTGATAAGTATCTTGTCGTCCGACAGGCCCATGCGGTGCCCGGTTGCCGACAGGATGCGCAGGTTGGCCTGGTGGGGGATCAGGTAGGCGATGTCGTCGGCCTTGAGGTTATGTTTCTCCATCATGTTCACCGAAACGTCGGCCATGTTGCTGACGGCGTATTTGAAGACCGTCTTGCCGTCCTGGTAGATGTAGTGTTCGCGGCGCGCGACGGTTTCGGCAGTCGGCGGATAGCACGAACCGCCCGCTTTCTGGTAGAGGTAGTGGCGTCCGATGCCGTCCACATGGTGTTCGTAGTCTATGAGTCCCTCGCCCGGATCGTCGGTCGGCTCGACGAGCATCGCCACCGCGGCGTCGCCGAACAGGGGGCAGGTGTTGCGGTCGGTGTAGTCGGTCATCGCGGACATGCGCTCGCCGCACACGAGGATCACCTTTTTAGCCTTTCCTGCGCGGATGAAGGCGTCGACCGTCGAGAAAGAATATATGAATCCGCTGCATCCGGCGTTGATGTCGAACCCCCATGCGTTTTTGATGCCCACCTTGTCGCAGATGATGTTGGCCGTGGCGGGGAAAAGCATGTCGGGCGAAACGGTGGCGCAGATCAGCATATCGACATCCTCCGTCTTCGTTCCGGTCGCCTTGAGCAGTTTGCGGACTGCGTCGGCCCCCATTTCCGAGGTTCCGAGCCCGTCCTGTTTGAGGATGCGGCGTTCGAGGATTCCGGTGCGTTCGCGTATCCACTGGTCGGAGGTGTCGACCATCTTTTCGATCTCCTGGTTGGTGAGTATGTAGTCGGGCAGCGACCCTTCTATACCTTTAATGACTGCTCTTTTCATTTCCGGAAAAATTGTCCGCACAGGGCGGCCTGATTCTGTTTAGACGCCAAAAATACCCAAAATATTACTAAGGGCCCGGTTGAGCCGGGTGATTTAACGAAAGGTTAACATTTGTAATATGTCAATTAACCTGCGGCGGGTATTGTTGTTAAAAAAAAAGACTTATATTTGCAGATGAAATAATCGAGCGTGTCGAGAAAATAAGCGAATACGTCGATAAAATAACCCGACACGCAGCCATTTTGATGTAAACCGTGTTCTCTGTCCGCACCGGAAATGATTTACCGGCGAAGGGCAGCGAAATTTGCAATCCACAATATTTCAGAGATGAAAGGAATCGTTAGAAACAGGACTTTGTCAGTCTGCCTCGCACTTGCGGGAATCGCGTTGGGCTCTTCCGCCTGCTCGAAGAGCGAAGAATCCCCCGCAAAAAAGATTACGCCGCCCGACCGGAAGGCCGGGAGTGTGTGCATAAAAGTATCGCAGCCAGCCGCTACAAGGACCTATATCGGCGGCGCCGGCCTCGACCGCACGGTGTGGTCCGAACTCGACGTGATAGGCGTTTACTGGCGCGCGCAGGGCAGCGGCGGCGAACTCAGCGGGCAGCGGTTCGGCTATTACCGCGAGCACGCCGACGAAACGTTCTTCTCGGCCGACATTTCCCCTGTGGCTCCGGGCGACTACATCTACTACGGCGCCTATCCGGTGCCCGCGTCGGTTTCGGGGACGACGGTCGCATACGACCTGCCTGCCCTGCAGGACGGGACCTATGACAAGGCCGATTACGACATCCGCGACCAGACGACGCATCCCGCCTACAAGGGCAACCTCGATTTCCTGATCGCCGATCCTGTCTATGCGGGCTCTCTCACCGAAGGAGGGGAGGTGGCGCTCAATTTCATACGCCAGTGCCATGTGCTGAGAATCCAGGTGCCCGCAGGGCGCAACAGGCTCGGCAGCGACATCGACAGACTGCGGATAGAGTTTCCGTCGGACGTGGTGGGAACCATGACGATGGACCTTGCCGATCCCCTTGCCCCGCCTGTGCTCGGCAACGGTAGCAATGTCGTGACGCTCGACCTGCGGAAGCCGGTGTCGGAATCGGCTGCGGGCGAAACCGATCCCGATAAATACGTATGGGTATTCGTATGTCCCGGCGAAATAAACGGGCAGGTGACATTCACAGGGTTCGACGTAAGCGGCGGGATGTCGAAAAAAATAAGCGTGGAGATGAACAAAACGCTGGAGGCGGGACGCATCACGCCGATAGACCTTACCATACCGGCAGAGGCCCCGCTTTCATGGATCGACTTCTCCATAGGCGATTACAGCAGGCTCGGCGAAAGTCCCAATTCGATCACGGTCAAGGCTCCCGAAGGGGTCGTGTTCCGCAGCGGCCGCAGTGAGGAAACGATCCAAAAGGATGGGAACAACCGGTTCCGGCTTAATTTTTACTACCAATACGGCGATATCTCTTTCGGCGATATACTCAATGACAAGGGGCTCGACATCACTTACGACACCAACAACGCGATCGTGTCGGATCACGTGTCGGTTACCGTGGCGTCCGAAACCGGCGTGGCCAAAAGCCTTACTCTTCCCTATTTGTTCGTGGAGGATTTTTCGGGCGTAGGCACCATATCGTATGACGGCGATGCCGATGAAATCGGTAATGCGCTCGACTCTTTCGGGCTGCCCGGATGGACAGGCGCACACGTCGGGGCGCAGGCGGGGGCCAGGGTCAGAGTCGCAAGCAACCGTATTCAAACAGGAACTGTTCTCATTTTTTTTCCCGTATACACGAGTTTTAACGGGCGCATAGATTCTCCGCAATTCTCAGCATTGAAGCCTGGCAGTGCGGTTAAGGTCAGGGTCAATTTCAGCGGAGGGCTGAACAGCTCGACAGGCCGCTGGGCCGGCGGGTACACGAAAGATAACGCCGGTGCGATATCGGGCGGCACGGGCCTGCAGACTACCGTGACCAACGCGACCAGCTCGCCGAACAGCAGCGGCTACAACTATGGTTCGGCGCTGAATACGACTTTGAATTTCACCATACCAAATTGCACGAACACGCACCGCGCGTCGTGGAGGGTAACGAACAATGCCTCGGGTGCCGGCAGCTACTATTTCTACCTCGACGACGTGAGGGCTACGATCGTACCGTAACAAACCGAAAATAACGAAACAGGATATGAAGAGATTTTCATTTATTATGGCCCTGCCGCTCGTGATGCTGGTTGCCGGATGCGCCGGCGGCAAAGAGCCCGCGGCGGTCGGAAAAGGAAGCGTCGTGCTGGAGTGCTCGGTCGCGGGAGGGGTGGACGCCCTGACCAGGGCCGAAACCAAACTCCTGCCGGACGGTTCCGTTCCCGATAAGGACGACCTGAAACTGGTGGTGTCGAATGCCGAAGGCGGCGTGGTGAAGAGTTACGGCCGGGCGGCCGATTACGACGCGCCCCTGTTCTGGACGGGCGACTATACTTTCGAATTTTCTTACGGCGACGCCGACGGGGAAGGCCCCGGAAAGGCCTGGTTCTACCGTTCGCAGCCGCTTACCATCGTCGCCCGCAAAGAGATGACGCAGACGGTGACGGTAAAGCTCGCCAACTCGCTCTATTCGCTCGTGCTGACCGACTGGTTCAAAAACTATTACGACGAATACTCGCTGGTCATCACGACCGGATCGGGATACGCGCACACCTTCGCGGGATCGAAGAGCGAACCTCTGACCGAAACGCCCGTGTTCGTCCGGGCCGGGACCAAACTCTATATGAGCGGCACGGCAGTCAAGACCAACGGCGTGGAGGTCGCTTTCAGCAATACCGAGATATGTCCCGGCACTGCGGCCTGTTCGTGGCACACGGTCACGGCCGACCTTTCCGGCATAGGCGACGGTTCGCTGGCGATAAGGCTCGAGGGCGACGACGAACTTGTCAACGTCCCCGTGGAGATAGAGCTGAACCCGGATCCGAAAGAAGATTAACCCAAACAGGAAATAAAAACTCTTAAAAATATGAAAAAGACCGCATTAATGTTTTTCCTGGCGCTCGGAGCGCTCCTTACGGGATGTAAGGAGTCCATCAGCTTCGGCGGCGATGAGGAGGACAAAACCAAGACCGGCAAACTGGTTATTTCGGGGCTCAACGTAGCCGTTGCCAAATATGACGAAGAGATGTCCTCTTCGGGCAACACCAATGACCCGCAGGCGTCCGCCGATCCGGGCAGGCCTTCTCCGGCCAAAGCCACGCGCGCCGAGGGTTCCGAAACCGCCGCGGCTCCGGCCGACTACATCGTCAGGATCAGAAACCAGAAAACCGGTGAAGAGGTGGATAAATACACCTGCGGCGAACTGGGGCAGCTGGCGGAGGGGAAGATCGAGCTCTATCCCGGCGTCTACGTCATTTCGGCCGAATCCCCCGATTACGAGGCTTATGCGGGGAACGCCGCCGCGCGGGCGGACTGGGAAACCCCGGTGTATTACGGCTCCGTATCGAAAACCGTCATGCCGAAGGAGGAGACGGCGGTATCGGACCTGGTCTGCACGCTGGCCAACATTAAAACGACCGTCGCCCTTTCGCAGGACCTTTGCGGCCTTTTCATGAGCGATGCGGAGGCCGAAAGCCTCGGCAAGCAGAAACTTGCCGTCACGCTTTCGGTCGGAGGAGGCTCACTCACGTTCGACCGCGCCAAAAGCGAAAGCGGAGCCGCCGGATACTTCAAAGCCGCCGCAGGCACGAATACGATAAAGGTCGAACTTACCGGTATGTACAACTCCTCGGCGGGCGACGAGGCTCCGGAGTACGACCTTGTGAACTGGGAGCAGGAGATCGCCGGCTGTACCGCAGGCCAGTGGCGCAAGCTCTCGATCGGCATTCTCAATGCCCACGAGGGTAACGTCAGGTTCGAGCTGATCGTGCAGAACTGGGTCTACGACGAGAAGATAAATGTAGACGTGATGGGCCTGTATTCGGCTTTCTTCGGCGAAGAGACCATCAAGGAGGGAGAGGTGTCGGATGCCGACGCTCCGGTGGTGTCGCTCGCTGGCGGCGCCATAGAGAACGGATACACCATAAGCCCGTCGATATACGACGCCGACCTGGAAAAATGGACCGCGAACCTGAAAGTGCTGATCACCCCGGTCGGCGGCGCAGGCGTGGCTTCGGTGGATGTTTCGGTCGATTCGGATAACGCCGCCCTGTTGGCCGCGGCGGGAGGCGAAGAGAACAGGATCGCGATATGGCCGTCCAACACCGTTTCGGCGTATCTTACGGTCAGGGAGGACGCTTCGGTCGTGAGCGCGACGCTCAAGGATGCCGGCATGTCGGAGATATTCCGCTACCCGGGCGTGCACACCGTTAAATACATAGCCACGGACTCGCATGGACGCACCTCCTACACCACGCTCGCGATCACCGTCACGGAATCCGGCGGCGGACCGGAGATCGTGTGGACCAACGCCGACGGTTCGTTTACATACGATCTCTCTCAGCGCTATAATCATGACGAGGTTGAGATCCTTATAACGGTGACCACGGAGAGCGCATTTACGGATTTCTCGGTAGACATTATCAGTCCCGACATACTTTCTCCCGCCGCGCTTGCCGGCGTAGGGCTCTCTTCGCACCTCGACCTGATCAATCCGGGAGGGATGGAAGGGGCTCTTAACGGACTGGGATTCCCGACGGGCGGCGATGTAACCTCCAGCAAGGTGGTCCGGTTCGACATCACCGGTTTCATGGGACTGCTGTCGGCCCTGCAAACCGCAGGCGACTGCGACTTCCGGCTTTCCGTGACCGACGCGTCGGGTACGACTGTCCGGACCGTGCAGCTGGATGTCGTAATACCGTAGGCAAATGCAATAATTCACATGACAGATATAAAATTAACAGATTAAAAAATGAAGACTATGAAAACGATGAAAAATTATATGAAATACCTTGTGGGCTTTTTCGCAATTACCGCAATGCTTCTGACCGGATGCGACAAGAATGAACCCGGAGCCAACGGCCCTTCCGTCACCTGGACCGACACCGACGGCACCACCACCTATGACTTCTCGAAGCGTTATAAAAGCGACGAAGTGGAGATACTTGTCAAGGCCACCACAAAAAATGCGTTTACCGGCTTCACAGTGGATATTATCAGCGCGTCGCTTACAAATGAGGTTCTCCAGCCTTTCGGGCTGGGCACACACCTCGACCTTGTAAATCCTGGAGCGACCGCCACCGCGCTCGAGACTTTCGGATTCGTGACGGGAACCGGCATCACATCGTCGGCCTCGGTTTCATTTAACATTTCCGGCATGATGACGATGCTGTCGGCGTTCCCTGGCGACTGCGATTTCAAACTCACGGTGACAGACGGCGACGGTACGACCGTTAAAACGGTGAAGCTTAATGTGGTCGCACCGAAATAGTTTACACAGGGCCATCAATTTACCTCTACAGGAAATGAAGAGACATTTGAAATACCTTGCCGGCTGCGGGCTGTTGCTCGCGCTCCTGTCGGGGTGCGGCAATGAGCGGCCCGAACCGGCGCCGCGGGAGGCCGGCGGCAATGCGGTGGTTCAGCTGAGTTTTACTCTGCCGGACGCCACGCGCGCCTACGACGCGCTGGAAACCAGCGTGCTGCGCATATACAAAGTCGAGGACGACGGGTCCGGAGGCGAAGCCGAAGGGCTGATCCGCAGGTACGAACCGGCTACGGATATCCCGGCGGATCTCTATCTCGCGGCCGGTAAATACCGCGTAAAAATCGATGCGGGTGACAAAAGCAAAGCCTCCTTTACCAATAAAACGTATCACGGCGAGGCGGACTTCACGCTTACCGACCACGAGGTCAAAAACGTGGAAGTCGTCTGCCGCCTGACCAACATCGCGGTAAAGGTGGTGTTCGACCCGACGATCGAAAAATTCGACGAGGGGTATGAACTTTATGTCAGCGCCTCGGACGCCTTCTCGAAAACGGCCGCCGAGACCGGAAGCGTGCCGACGCTCAAATATACCGCGGACGGCACCGGATATTTCATCCTTCCCGCAGGGGTGAGCGACATATCGTGGGGTTTCTACGGCTCCAGTTCCGATCCCATCGTCGCCACGTATCCCACCGAATACACGGGCGTTCTTTCCGCTCCCCAGGGAGGAATGCTTTACACTCTGACCTACAGGTTCTCGGACTTTGCCGACGGATACCTGTCGGTAAGCGTCGAGTCGCGCAAATACGAGAGCAAACACGACGACCACTTCTCGTTCAGCCCGCAGCCGAGGCTGACCGGCATCGGGTTCAGCCTGACGAATGTGGTCGCGGAACGCACCGCGCCCCTGAATTTCCAGCTCTCGTCGCTCACTCCCTTCTCGTCGCTCACGTTGGAAGCCAACGGAACCCGGTACGACATAATAACGGGCGGCACGGTAAATGGCGATCTCGCTGCGCAGGGCATCGCGTGCACTATGGATAATAGCGGCGAAAGCGGCCTGCTGACCATCGGCGAAGAATTCATAGCGCAGCTTCCCCCCGGTATCAGCACCCTCTCCTTCGCAGCGCAGGATGCCGACGGCACCGACGGAAAGGCGGTGGTGAGGGTGGCGGTAACAGGCGCTGCCGGATTAGAGTCGGCAGACCTGTGGATGAGGACCGGCACGCTTTCGGCCGTATCCACCGATCCTGCCGCCACGGAAGTAAAGATACGTTACAAAGAGGAGGACGCGGACGAGTGGACGGTTCTCGATGCCGTGCACGACGGCGATTACAGGTACGTGGCCGAAGATGCGGAGATAAGGGCCGGGCGCAAATACCGGATACAGCTTCTGGAGAACGGTGCGGCGAGCGGCGCCGTTAAACTCGTTACGACGGAAGAGGGAGTGCAGGTTCCGGGCGCAGGCTTTGAGGAGTGGCACACGCAGAGCAACGGCGCGTGGTACCCATACGCCCAGGGCGGACAACAGTATTGGGATACAGGCAACCCCGGCTCGATCACGATGAGTGTCAACATTACGACAAAGGGCGCAGCACGCACCGGTTCGAGCGGCTCCGTATCCGCAGCGATGGAAACCAAGTTCGTAGGTGTTCTCGGCATTGGCAAGCTTGCCGGGGGCAACATCTACCTGGGCCAATTCATGGGCAGGGAAGAAATGGGCGGCAAGGTCAATTTCGGACGCGAGTTCGAGTTCAACGCACGCCCCGAGGCGCTGCGCGTGTGGGTCAAATGCAACCCCAAAGGTACCGATCAGGCCCGCATATTCCTCTGCCTTATCAATATGACCAACGGCAAGAGATACCATATGGTCAACACCAACGATATCGTGAAGACGAAATTCGACGCCCATGCCGAATTTTGCTACAGCGACAACAACAACAAGGGACCTGCAACCCTCGAGGGGCACATACTCGGTTACGCCGACCTGATGCTCGGCACGGCGATCACCGGATGGACCATGATCGACATCCCGATCATCTACCGCGACCAATATATGCATGAAAAGCCCAATATGCTCATGATAACCGCCACGTCCAGCTGGCAGAGCGACGAATTTATAGGCGAGGTCGGCAGCACGATGGACCTCGACGACGTGGAGTTCATTTACTAAACCGGACGAATGAAAAAAATCTTTGTAATACTGACCATACTGTCGGTGTTTGCCGCCGCCGGAGCGTCGGCGCAGGAGGCGGTACAGCCGGACGCTTCCGTACAGGCGCCCTCTAAAAAGGACCGGGGGCTGACGAGCATGTCCAACGTGTTCGTTCCCAAGGGGCAATGGATTACCGGAATAACTGCCTCGTATTCAGCGCATAAGAATGAAAACTATTCATACGCCTCGCTCATCGAGGGGGTGAATTCCAAAGGGCATACCGTCAAAGTGGCGCCCATGCTGGGATACACTTTCCGCAAGAACATGGTCGCGGGGATCCGTTTCGGCTATGCGCGCACCTACCTCGACGTCGAGAGCGGCGGGCTGCATATGGGCAGCGAGGAGGAGGGCGTGAATATCGACCTGGATTTCTATTACATGCTCAAACACTCGTATGAGGGGGTGCTCTTCTGGAGGAATTACATACCCTTCGGGGAGAACAAGCGTTTCGCGCTCTTTACCGAGGCTCAGCTCGGCGCCGGAGGGTCGCAGGCCAAATTCGCCACCGACAACCCTGTAAAGGGGACTTACCAGACCGGCGGGTTCTTTTCGATCGCCGTGGTGCCGGGCATGGTGGGTTTCGTTACCAACGACATCGCGTTCGAGGTGAGCCTGGGCGTGTTGGGCATCACATTCAACCACGTGAACCAGACCCAGAACCAGGTGAATACCGGGAAACGGACATCCAGTTCGATGCACTACAATGTCAATCTGCTTTCGATCAACGTCGGGATGTCTTTTTATCTTTAACGCGGGTACGATATGATGAAGAAAAATATAAATCTGTTTTCAGTAACGGTACTTGCGGCAGCGGCTCTTTCGATGACGGCATGTACCGGCGACGGTGAAAAGGGCGAAGGAATGGACACGGCGCCGGAAACCGCCGTCGTCGCGGCCGAGCCCGCCATGAAGCCGCAGGCGGCCGCCGATACTGTCGTTCCGGCCGAAGATGTCCCTGCCCCGCAGCCACGCGTCATCGTGAGCAGGGTGGAGGAGAAGGTGTATAAGCACATCTACGACACGGTAAGGATATACGTCTATGAGGATAGGATCAGATGGGTGGAGCAGCCGACTGCCGTGATATGTGAAGTAACGGAGCCCGTTACGCAGGACGACACTCTGGTTGTGACCGATCCGGAGGAAGGTGCGATGGCTGTAGGACAGGAGCCGGAACAGTCCCGGAAACGGGAGCGTTTCATGCCGATGACGCACCGCATCGACCGCCATATCAACGACGTGAAATTCGTCCGCAAGAACGAGTGGGCGGTCGGTCTGACGGTGTCGTACGCGACGCTCAACAGCGACGATTCCGATTTCATGCTGCTGCTCGACGACATCAACCTGAAGGGGTCTTATTTCAAGATCAACCCCTCGGTCAGCTACTTTTTCACCGACAACATCAGCGTCGGCCTCAGGTTCGGGTACAACAACCTGAACGGCACCATAGACAACCTGTCGCTCGACCTGGGCTCGGGCAGCGACATCGACGCCTCGATCACCAACGTGAGCCTCACCAGCCGCGCCACCACTTACGCGGCATTCCTGCGTTCTTATGCGGGCATCGACAAAAAGGGCAATTTCGGGCTCTTCGGCGAGCTGGAACTCTCGGTGAAGAACGGGATGACCGACTTCAAATACGAACCCCTCGACGCCGACTCCAGGTATATGTCGAGCACCAGCCTGCAGCTCAAGGCGGCGATGCACTGCGGTCTGGCGGTCTACCTGATGCCACAGGTGTGCGTTACGTTCTCGTGCGGCTTCGGCGGACTGCAATACAACAAGGTGAAGCAGATGGATCCCGGCGGCGTGGTGGTCGGCACCCGCGAAGCGTCGCAGATGAAATTCAAACTGAATGTCGCCGACATCAGGTTCGGGGTGAATATACTTTTATAAACAGACTCTTAAGCTTTGAAAACCATGAAAAACCTTATACGGATATTCGCCGCGGCGGTGGCGGGAGGGGTAATGTTCTCGTGCATCGAGAACGACATACCCTATCCGGTCCGGGAGCTCAAGATACTCGGCGTTACCGGCGATGGTTTCTCCTGCGCGCCCGCGGACATAAACAACAAGGAGCGCATAGTAACGCTTAACCTCGATGAAACGACAGACCCTGGCCGCGTCTCCATATCCGCGCTCGAGGTTACCTCCGAGAGCCGGATGTCGGTGGAGTTTCCCGGGGTGTTCGACATCAGGGCGGGCTTGCCTGTCGTTCTTTCCCAGTATCCCGACCGCGACTACACCTGGTCGATACGCTCCAGCCAGGCGATAGAGCGTTATTTCAACGTGGAGTCGCAGATCGGCAGCGCCGAGATAGATGCGGAGAACCATACGGCGCGCGTTTACGTGCCCGAGGGAACCGACTTGGCGAATATTAGGATCAAGAGCCTGAAACTCGGCCCTAAGGATATCACGGCGATGTCGCCGGCGATGGAGACCATCACCTCTTTCGAAACGTACCGCACCGTGACCGTCAGCTACTTCGACGTTGTGGAGCAGTGGAAGTTGTATGTGCTCGAAACGGATATAAAGGTGCTCGTAACCGACCAGTCCGACGCGTGGACCCGCGTCATGTGGCTCTACGGTCAGAGCCAGGCCGACACCGACCAGGGTTTCCGCTACCGCAAAGAGGGTACCGAGGCGTGGACGACCGTTCCTGCATCCAAAATAGAGGTTTCGGGCGGCGATTTCAAAGCGTGCGTCGGCGGTCTCGAACCGCAGACCGCATATGAGATTATGGCCTACTCCGACTCCGACGTTTCCACGGTTGAAACGAGGACCACCGGAGCCGAAGTGCCGCTTACCGGCGGCGGTTTCGAGCAGTGGTGTACGGAGAGCGACATCGTCTATCCGGGCAGTTCGAAGGAGGGAGCGTTCTGGGGCACGGGAAATCCCGGCTCAGCCACGGTGGGGACGACGCTGACCGACAAGACCACGGAAAAACGTCCGGGATCGGCCGGGCAATACGCGGCTAAACTCGAATCTAAATTTGCCAACACCGCGGGCCTGGGCAAGTTTGCCGCGGGAAATCTGTTCGTGGGGCAATACGTACGCACGGTCGGCATGAACGGCGTCGTGGGTTTCGGCCGTCCGTTCACCCAGCGCCCGACGGGGCTTCGCGTGTGGGTCAGGTACAACTGCGGGAATATTACCCATATTCCGGATGAAGCGGACAAACGCCCGCCGGGAGTGGCGCTTGCCAAAGGCGCCCCCGACCTGGGCTCGATCTATATGGCGCTCGGGACATGGACCAAGGAGGAGTACGGCGTTTACCGCGAGAAAGGCGTCCCATATACGGGCGGGACCGACGAAACGCCTGTGGTCGTCTATACCAGCGACATCGAGAACACGGCGTTCAATCCGAAATCCAAGGCGGTGGTGGCATACGGCCAGCTGCAGTTCAACAGCTCGGTGGCTGACTGGACGGAATTCACGATCAAACTCGATTACACGGCTACGAACGTCGTTCCCACGCACCTTATCATCGTCTGTTCGGCGTCGCGCTACGGCGACTATTTCACCGGCAGCAAGGACAGCGTGATGTGGCTCGACGATTTCGAGTTCATATACGACGAGATACCGTAATCCGCCGTGATATTTGCAGGGAACCGCGCCTTATATATTAAGGTGCGGCTCTTTTTTTGTGTTCCGGCTCACCCCTCAATTTTTCCGTTTAACAGGATTTTCGGTATAATATTGGCCGCCTTTTGGCGGAAAAACGGTAATTTTGAAAGATACCGGTGTCAATTCTGTCCGGCAAACGAAATTTACCATGAAAAAGAGTTACAACAGATGGATAGCCGTCGGAGTGATCGCGCTGCTTGCCGTGGGCGTGGTGCTGTACCAACTGCTCTGGAAGGAAAAGCCGCTCGAAGAAGGACCCGTTGTGAACGGACGGCAGCAGAGCGTGCTTCCGGTGCGCGGCGTCATAGTTTCGCAGCAGCCGCTCTCGTTCAGCCTCGACAACATCCAGACCACGCTGATCCCCGACGAGGAGGTCGACCTGTCGTTCGAAACGTCGGGAAAAGTTACCGGCATCTATTTTACCGAGGACAGCGCCGTGCGCAAGGGCGACCTGCTGGCAAAGATCAACGACCAGCCGCTGCAGGCGCAGCTCAAAAAACTGGAGGCTCAGGTACAGCTGGGCGAGGACAGGCTTTTCCGCCAGAGTGCGCTTCTGGAGAAGGACGCCGTCAGCCGCGAGGCGTATGAGCAGGCCCAGACCGACCTGGCGATGCTCTACGCCGATATCGACCTTGTGAAAGCCAACATCGCGCAGACCGAGCTGAGGGCGCCGTTCGACGGCATCGTCGGTTTCCGATACCTCAGCGAGGGCGCATACGCAACCCCGAACACCGCCGTGGCGAGGCTGACCAAAACGGTGCCGCTGAAACTTAGTTTCGCCGTTCCCGAACGATATATGGATGCCGTCCGACGTGGGACGAAAGTGCGCTTCTCGGTCGACGGTTTCCTCGAACCCTTCTACGCCGAGGTTTACGCGGTGGCGGCCGAGGTCGAACTCGGAACGCGCCAGCTGGACGTCAAGGCCCTTTTCCCAAATCTCCGCAACCAGCTGATGCCGGGCCGCTCGGCCAACCTGAGCATCGTGCTCTATGAACTCGACAACGCGATAGTCGTTCCGGCCGAGGCGGTCATCAAGGAGATGGGCATCGACAAGGTGTACGTCTACCGCGGCGGGCGCGCCGAGCCGGTCGCCATACAGGCCGGGCAACGGACCGATTCGCAGGTCGAGGTGGTCACGGGCCTTGTTCCCGGCGACACTCTCATCACTACCGGCACGCTGCAGCTCCGCCAGGGATTGCCCGTCAAATTAGAAAATTTTTAAAAGACAATTATGAATTATGAATTATGGATTATGAATTGATGGTGTCGCTGCGCGACGATTTTTATAATTAAATTCTATAAAAACGCGAACGGAGTTCGCACCTTAAATTCATAATTCATAATTCATAATCCATAATTCATACGAAGTATGAATATATCGGAATTAAGCATAAAACGTCCCGTCCTCGCGACGGTGTTCACGCTGGTGATCCTGCTGTTCGGGTTCATCGGGTTCACCTACCTGGGCGTGCGCGAGTACCCCAGCGTCGACAACCCGATAATCACGGTCAGTACGTCGTATCCCGGCGCAAACGCCGATGTCATCGAGAACCAGATCACCGAGCCGCTCGAACAGAACATCAACGGCATTCCCGGCATCCGTTCGCTCACCAGCGTCAGCAGCCAGGGATCGAGCCGCATCACGGTCGAGTTCCAGCTCTCGGTCCCGCTCGAAACGGCGGCCAACGACGTCCGCGACAAGGTGTCGAGGGCGCAGAGGTACCTTCCGCGCGACTGCGACCCGCCTACGGTTTCGAAAGCCGACGCCGACGCCCGCCCGATACTCATGGTCGGGGTGCAGAGCGACCAGCGCTCTCTGCTCGAGATAAGCGAGATCGCCGAACTGACGGTCAAGGAGCAGCTGCAGACCATCAACAACGTCAGCGGCGTCGAGATATGGGGTGAAAAGCGCTACGCGATGCGCCTGTGGCTCGATCCGGTCAAGCTGGCGGCCCACGGCGTTACCACGATGGACGTCAAGAGCGCCGTCGACCGCGAGAACGTGGAACTCCCCTCGGGCAGCATCGAAGGCAACACCATCGAGCTGAGCATCCGTACACTGGGCCTGATGCACACGGCCGATGAGTTCAATAATCTGATAATCAGGACAGACGGCCAGCGTGTTGTGCGCCTTAGGGACATAGGCTGGGCGGAACTGGGACCGCAGGACACCCGCAGCTACATGAAGATGAACGGCGTGCCGATGGTCGGGGTGGTTATCATCCCGCAGCCCGGGGCCAACCACATCGAGATCGCCGACGCGGTGTACGAGCGCATCGAAATGATGAAGAAGGACATCCCCGACGACGTTCAGATCGCCTACGGTTTCGATAACACGCGCTTTATCCGCGCCTCCATCGGCGAGGTGCAGGAGACGGTCTACATCGCTTTCATCCTCGTCATCGTCATCATTTTCATGTTCCTCCGCGACTGGCGCGTGACGCTCATCCCGGTCGTCGTGATACCGGTTTCGCTGGTCGGCGCTTTCTTTATAATGTACGCGGCGGGATTCTCGATCAACACTTTGACGATGCTCGCGGTGGTGCTTGCGATCGGCCTGGTGGTCGACGATGCGATCGTGATGACCGAGAACATCTACATACGCATAGAGCGGGGCATGTCGCCGCGGGAGGCGGGCATCGAGGGGGCGAAGGAGATATTTTTTGCCATCATCTCGACTACGATAACCCTCGTGGCGGTCTTCCTGCCCATAGTCTTCATGTCGGGTATGACGGGAAGGCTCTTCCGTGAGTTCAGCCTGGTGATAGCGGGCGCGGTGGCGATCTCGGCGTTCGTGGCGCTGACGTTCACCCCGATGCTCGCCACCAAACTGCTCAAAAAGCGCGAAAAACAACCCTGGCTCTACCGCAAGACCGAACCCTTCTTCGTGTGGCTCAACAATATCTACCGGAGCAGCCTGGCGTGGTTCCTGCGCCGCCGCTGGATAGCGATACCGATGGTCGCGGCGATGGTCGGGATAATAATATGGCTGTGGAACGTCATTCCCGGCGAACTCGCGCCGCTCGAAGACCGTTCGTCGATCACTGTGCGCACTACGGGGCCGGAAGGGGTTACCTATGAATATATGCGCGACTACACCGAGGATATCAACCTGCTGGTCGACGATCTGGTCCCGGAGGCGAAATACGTCACGGCGCGCGTGATGAGCGGTTCGGGGTACATACAGATGCAGCTGCAGGACATCAGGGAGAGGGAGCGTTCGCAGATGGAGATCGCCGAAGAGCTTTCGCGGGCAGTTCGTTCGCGGACGGCCGCCCGCTCGTTCGTGCAGCAGCAGTCGACTTTCGGCGGCGGAGGCCGAGGGGGAGGGATGCCGGTGCAGTACGTTCTGCAGGCCACCTCGATAGACAAACTCCGCGAGGTGCTGCCCGAATTCATGCGGAAGGTGAGCGAGAGCCCCGTCTTCCAGATGTCGGACGTAAACCTGAAATTCACCAAGCCCGAGGCGCGCATCTCGATCAACCGCGACAAAGCCAACCTGCTGGGGGTCAGCACTCAGAACATCGCGCAGACGCTCCAGTATGGGCTGAGCGGCCAGCGGATGGGATATTTCTACATGAACGGCAAGCAGTACGAGATACTGGGCGAGATCAACCGCCAGCAGCGCAACAAGCCCGCCGACCTGAGCTCGATGTACGTCCGCAACAACGGCGGCGGGATGATCCAGATGGACAACCTGGTGTCGATCGACGAAAGCATCGCCCCGCCGCAGCTCTACCGCTACAACCGTTTCGTCGCGGCGACCGTTTCGTCGGGGCTCGCCAAAGGCTACACGATAGGGCAGGGGCTGGACGAAATGGACAGAATAGCCAAAGAGGTTCTCGACGACACTTTCCGCACCGCGCTTTCC
>JAVBVG010000107.1:0-2777 GCA_031554415.1 Rikenellaceae bacterium
GAACCGACGAAGCAATCCAGAAAAAAATATCTGGATTGCCGCGCGGCATTTCATTCCGCTCGCAATGACGGTGTTTAGGATTTACGATCTCTTTGAGGTCACTTCCTTTTCGTATTTCTCGATGTCGGCGATGAAATCTTCGGCCACGGGAACCCCCTGCCGCATGCAGAAATAGTTGTAGACGTCGGCCCACGGAAGGCTCTTGGCCTCTTCGAGGCGCGCCAGGCGCTGGAAGAAACGTCCCCCGGCCTCGTCCTCGCGAAGCGTCCGGATCGGGCTCAGGAACGCCTGCAGGAACGCCTTCTGCGTCGCGCGGCTGCCGATGACGTATGCGCCGATGCGGTTCAGCGAAGCGTCGAAATAGTCGAGCCCCACGTTGGTCCGCCCGAGAGCGTCCGCCCACACGATCTCCTGCGCCAGCATCATCACGCTGTCGTTGAGGATCACCACGTGGTCGCTGTCCCAGCGCACCGGGCGGCTCACGTGGAGCATGATCTCAGGCGTGAACAGAAGCAGCGACGAAATTTTATCGTAAGTCTCCTCGGTGGGGTGGTAGTGCCCCATGTCGAGCGTGCACATAATGTCGTTCTTTGCGGCGTAGCCCATGTAGAACTCGTGCGAACCGACGGTATAGCTTTCGAGGCCCATGCCGAACAGTTTGCTTTCGACGGCGTCCTTCACGTTCGCGAATTTTTTCGCGAATATTTTGTCGAGAGAATCCTTGAGCAGCTGGCGGTAGAAGTAGCGGTCGACGGTGATGTCCTTCGAGCCGTCGTGCACCCACAGGTTGTGGCAGGCGGGGCTTCCCAACTGTCGTCCCATTTCGTCGGCGATGGCGCGGCTGCGGATGGTGTGTTCGATCCAGAAGTCGCGGATGCCTTTGTCCCGGTTGGCAAGGCTCTGGTCGCCGCTTTTCGGGTGCGAGAAGCTGGTGGAGTTGAAGTCGAGTTTGAGGTTGTTTGCCTTGGCCCAGTCGATCCAGCTCTGGAAATGTTCGACTCCGATCCGGTCGCGGTCGACTTTCTTGCCGCCGAAATCGCCGTAGATGGCGTGGAGGCTGACGCGGTGGCTGCCGGGTATGAGCGACGCGGCCTTTTCGAGGTCGGCGCGTACTTCGGCGATATTGCGCGCCTTGCCGGGGTAGTTGCCCGTGGCCGCGATGCCGCCCGAAAGCTGGCCGTCGGGATTTTCGAATCCGCTGACGTCGTCGGTCTGCCAGCAGTGCAGCGAGATCGAGAGTTTAGCGAGCTGTTCGAGCGCTTTGTCCGTGTCGATGCCGAACTCCGCGTAACGCGCTTTGGCGTTTTCGTAGGCTCTGATTACCTGGTCCTGTTTCATTTTAGAGTATTTTTAGTTAATAATTTTTGTAAATTCGTTGTACGCAGCATCCCACTTGGCAGTGTCCTGCGGGGTATAGGTGTGGGTTTCGACGCCGGCGGCGATCACGGCCCTCATCTCCTGCAGCGTGCCGGCCAGCCCGGCGGCCCTGGCCTGTATCATGATGTTGCCTATGGCGGTGGCTTCCGACGGTCCGGCGACCACCGGAATGCCGATGGAGTTGGCCGTGAACTGGTTCAGCAGGGTGTTTTTCGAACCGCCGCCGATGACGTGTAGCTTCTCTATCGGGAACGGCGCCAGGCCCCGGAACATATCCAGCACCTTGCGGTATTTCAGCGCCAGGCTCTCGAAGATCACGCGCACATATTCGCCGTGGTTCGCAGGTTTTTTCTGCCCGGTGCGCTCGCAATAGGCATATATGGCGGAGGTCATGCTCGCCGGAGCCGCGAAAGACGGGTCGTCGGGGTCGATAAAGGCATTGAATTCGGGTGCTGCGATGGCTATTTCGACCATTTCCGGATAGGTGTATGCCGCCCCCTGCCGTTTCCATTCGGCGAGGCACTGTTCGACCAGCCACATTCCGGTAATGTTTTTCAAAAGGCGTGTTGTACCCTCGACGCCCCCCTCGTTTGTGATGTTCAGGCGCGAGGTTTCCTCAGTGATAACCGGCTCTTTGACTTCGATGCCCATCAGCGACCATGTTCCGGAGCTTAGGTAGGCAAATTTCTCGTCCGTTGCGGGAACGGCGGCTACGGCGGATCCCGTGTCGTGCCCGGCGACCGCGATGACGGGTATCCGCGGCAGGCCGACTTCATCTGCGATCTCCCTTCGCAGCATCCCCACGATGTGCCCCGGCATGACTATATCGCCGAACGCCTCTTCGGTCAGCCCCACCGATGCGAGCAGCTCGGAGTCCATGCGTTTTGTGACAGGGTCGAGCATCTGCGAAGTCGATGCTATTGTATATTCCGTCACCTTGTTGCCCGTCAGCATATAGCTCAGCGCATCGGGCATAAAGAGCAGGCGGTCGGCAGATTCCAGCTGCGAAGAGCCGTCGCGGCGGCGTGCATAGAGCTGGAAAAGCGAGTTGAAATTCATTATCTGGATGCCGGTCAGGCCGTAGACCTTTTCGCGCGGCATCACTTTTTCGAAAAATTCGGTGTGCGCCGTTGCGATCGCCGGATCGCGGTAAGCGTAAGGCATTCCCATCACCGAGCCGTCGCGTCCGATGAAGGCGAAATCGACGCCCCATGTGTCTATCCCTATGGATGTTATCGCGACGCCCTCTTTCGCGGCGGCCGCGAGCCCCTCTTTCAGGTGTTCGTACAGCGAGAAAATGTTCCAGAGGTAGTGGCCGGCGAGCGCGACCATCCGGTTGGGGAAGCGCGTGAGTTCTTTAAGGGTGAGGCGGCCGCCGGAGAGCGTTCCGAGAATGGTCC
>JAVBVG010000071.1:0-8791 GCA_031554415.1 Rikenellaceae bacterium
GACGGCTAACTTCGACGACCAGGCGTGCATCGCCCGTTCGACCGACGGGGGGAAAACATTTGCCTGGGAGCCGATGGGTTTTCAGGGGCATCCCTTAAGCGCTTTGCGATTGCCCGACAACCGGGTTTTACTGACCTACGGGTATCGCCACCAGCCATACGGCATCCGTGCGAGGATACTGAATGCCGAGTGTACGGATTTCGCCTCCTCGGAAGAGTTCATTTTGAGGGACGACGGCGGCAATGCGGACATCGGCTATCCGTGGCCCGTGCTGCTGGACAAGAACAGGGTTCTGGTAACCTATTATTTCAACAGGAACGACGGTGTCCGGCATATCGCGGGAACGATCATCGAGATAAAATAAATCGTTCGCATGGACATTATGAAAGCATGGATTTTGTTCACAGCGGCTGTCGTCCTGTTTGGCATTTCCTGTACAAACAGGCATGACGCATTGACGGAACGGGCTTTCGGAACGTTGGAGGAGGTTTTGACCGGCGGCCGACCCTGGGAAAAGGTTCACGCGGCTGAGTTCCTTATAGATTTGGGCCAGACAGGCATGGTGCGAGACGTTTTCATGGCCGAATCGGCCGAGAACGGGCATATCCCCGAGTACCGGATCGGCATATGGCGTGTCCTGTACAAATGTGCGGGTGAATGGGAGAGGCAGGCGTGGCAGGACAGCATCCGCCGGGCATTTACGCTTCCGGATTCGCCCGACCGTATACACGCGGTCGAAACGCTTGCCAAATTGAAAATACCCGCGGAGCAAACAGACGCGGGAGTTATCGAAGCGGCAGTGGCGTCGACCGATTACCGGCTGGTTTTTTACACGCAATGGTGGGAGCTCCCCCAACAGGAGAACGGCGCCGAGAAGTTGAAAGAGCATCTGTTCCGGATAATCCGTTCCGACAGTGAGAATCCCGCCCGGAAACTTGCGGCATACGTTCTGAGCAAAGACAGGGATGTCTGCCTTAACGCGGAGGAGTGGCAGTTGCTGGAAAACCTTGCCCTCGCCCGCCGGGAAGAGGCAAAGAATCGAGAGATATTGGAACAGCAGCTCGAACATCCCGAAAACGAAGTGCGGATCGCGGCGGCATACGCTATCCTGAAAACAGATAATCAAAAACAACCATGAGTTTCAAACGGTCTATCTTTACAGTGGCGCTCCTCGCAACAGGAATCGTGAATGCTTTCGGAGCGGAAAACAAACTGGTACGGATACAAACGTCCCATACCGAAATGGTCGTTTCGGCGGCCGAAGGCGAACCGGCGATACTCAAATACTGGGGCGTCAGATTGAAAGAAGCTTCGGCCCTGACGCTCGACAGGTTCCGTGAACACCGCCTGCTCCCCGCCTTCGGAGAGAGAGGCTATATTCATCCGGCCCTGCGTGTAACGCACGAGAACGGCATGCTGACGACGGAGTTGATCTATACGGGTTCGGAAAGCCGGTCGGCGGACGCCAACCGGACGGAAACCGTAATCCATTTGAAAGACAAGCTGTATCCGCTGTATGTGGATGTCCGTTTTACGGCTTACGCGGCGGAAGACGTGATCGCCCAATGCGTTTCCGTAAGGTATGAAGGAAAAAAACCGGTCGTCGTGGAAACGCTCGCCTCGACCTACCTGCCTTTCCATGCAGACTCTTACTATCTGACATATTTTTACGGCAGCGCATGTGCCGAAATGTCGATGAAAGAGGAAAAGCTGGCGCAGGGCATCAGGACGATCGAAGCGCTGCAGGGTGTCAGGACCACCCGTTTCCACAATCCCTCGTTCCTGCTCTCCCTCGATAAACCCGCCTGTGAAGATTCCGGCGACGTTTACGGGGGCTCCCTGGCATGGTCGGGCAACTTCAAACTCTCGTTCGAAGTGGATGACACCGGGACCCTGCATGCTGTCGGCGGGATGAATGATTTTGCCGCCAGATATACTCTGAAGCCGCGGGAATCGCTGCAATCGCCCGAAATGATCCTGACCTACAGCCCGGAAGGGCGGGGACAGGTGTCGCGCAATTTTCACGACTGGAGCCGGAAATACGCGCTCGCGCATGGCGACCGGCTGAACCCGGTGGTGCTGAACAGCTGGGAGGGGGCATACTTTACCTTCGACGAAAAAACACTGACCGGCATGATGGACGCCGCCGCCGAAGCGGGAATAGAGATGTTCGTACTCGACGACGGATGGTTCGGGAACAAATATCCCCGCGACAATGACAGCGCCGGGCTCGGCGACTGGCAGGTGAACAGGAATAAACTGCCGCACGGCATCGGCCATCTGGCCGATTACGCGGTCGGGAAAGGGCTGCGTTTCGGAATATGGATCGAACCCGAAATGGTGAATCCCAAAAGCGAACTGGCCGAAAAACATCCCGAATGGATAGTGAAAAGCGGGCCGCGGGAGATACCAACCATGAGGAACCAGTGGCTGCTGGACATGACGAATCCCGCAGTGCAGGATTTCATAGTGAAAACTTTCGACGACATCGCGGCGCTGTCGCCCAACATCACTTATATCAAGTGGGACGCCAACCGCCACGTCGAGAGCGCCGGATCGGAATATCTGCCCGACGACAAACAAACGCATTTCTGGTACGATTATGTGCGGGGACTGTACAGCGTTTACGACCGTATCCGCGAAAAACATCCCGGCATCGAGATACAGTTATGCGCTTCGGGCGGCGGGAGGCTCGATTTCGGAGCGCTCCGCTACCATGACGAATTCTGGACGAGCGACAATACGAATGCCCTGGACAGAGTTTTCATCCAGTACGGGACGGGTATGATCTATCCGGCGCAGGCGATGGCATCGCATGTGTCGGCCAGCCCCAACCACCAGACGGGCATGGTTATCCCGTTGAAATTCCGCTTCGACGTCTGCATGTCCGGACGCTTGGGAATGGAGCTTCAGCCCCGCGATCTTTCCGGGGAGGAGTTCGCATTTGCGAAACAGGCGATAGCCGATTACAAACGCATCCGTCCCATCGTTCAGTCCGGCGACCTTTACCGCATGGCCTCGCCCTACGACGAGGCAGGCAAACCCTCGATGATATATGTAAGCAAGGATAAAACGCGGGCGGTATTTTTCGCGTACTGCCTGAAATACAATGCCAGGACAAGTTATTTCGAAACAACACTGAAAGGTTTGGATCCCGACAGGCAGTACCGGATCACCGAACTGAACCGCCAGACGGGTAAAGCCGCTTTTTATGCCGATGGAAAGATATTTTCAGGAGATTATCTTATGAATGCCGGCCTTTCCTGGAGCATGTTCAAACCTTTTGAAAGCATGATACTCCTACTTGAAGAGCATGAAAAAAACAATTAATATCGACAGGGTCTTGCCCAAGGGCGCGTGGTTGGCGGTGGGCCTGCTTTTCGTGGTCGGCCTGCTCAACTACCTCGACCGCACGATGATAGCCACCATGCGCGGCTCTATCGTCGATGCGATCCCCATGACCGACGCCCAGTTCGGACTGCTGACCTCGGTGTTCCTGTGGGTCTACGGCCTGCTGAGCCCTTTCGCGGGGTTCATGGCCGACCGCTTCAGCCGCAAAAAAGTCATAATCGGCAGCCTGCTGGTCTGGTCTTTCGTGACATGGCTGACGGCCCACGCCACCACATACAACCAACTGCTGGCGACTCGGGCGCTGATGGGGATCAGCGAGGCGTTCTATATCCCGGCGGCGCTGGCGCTGATCGTCGATTACCATCGGGGACCTACGCAATCGTTCGCCACGGGGCTGCACATAGCCGGTGTAATGGTCGGCCAGAGCCTCGGGTTCATAGGCGGCTGGCTGGCGGAAACCCACACCTGGAGCTACGCGTTCAATATCTTCGGCATCGTGGGTATGGCCTACGCCGTAATGCTGGTATTCCTGCTGAAGGACGCGCCGAAAACCGTGGCCTTACCTGTGAAAGAGGAGAGCAAAGCCCCTCCCGAAACCGGGAACGTGAAATTCGGCGCCGCGATGAAGTCGCTCTTCACAACCAAAGCCTTTGTCTATCTTTTCGTCTTCTGGGGCCTGTTAGGCGTGGTGAGCTGGCTGGTGAACGCATGGCTGCCGACATATTACAAGGAACAGTTCGGCCTCACGCAGAGCATGGCCGGATTCTACGCCACCACCTGCCTCTATCCGGCGTCGGTCGCCGGTCTGCTGCTGGGCGGATGGCTCTCCGACAGGTGGAGCCGCAGGAACCGCTACGCGCGAATACTCGTCCCGATGATCGGCCTTGCCATAGCCGCACCGGCGGTGTTCATGGCAGGCAGCATACAGGTTCTGGCGATGGCGGTGATATTCTTTCTGGTGTATGGCCTGACGCGGATGTTCACCGACACCAACCTCATGCCGGTGCTGTGCATGTCGGTCGACAACCGCTACAAGGCTACGGGTTACGGCATCCTGAATATGTTCGCCACCATCGTCGGCGGCGCGGGCATATACGCCGCCGGAGCGCTCCGCGATTCGAATATAAACCTGGGCGTTACGCTTCAAGTCGCATCATTGGTCATCGTCATCTGCATCGCGTTGTTGTGGATGGTTAAAAAAAGTATAAAAACAACATGAAAATGAGAGAGAGCCGCGTGCTGAATAAGCTGAGGAGCGGCGAAACCGTAAGTTGTTTCAAGGTAAATCTCCCCTGCGGCGAGGCGGCCGAAATAGCGGCGATGGCCGGTTTCGACTGCGTATGGGTCTGCCGCGAACACGTCGTGCAGGACTGGGGCGACATAAAAGCCCAGAACTGGGCCGCCAAGGCCCACGGCGCCGACCTGATGGTGAGGGTCGAGCGGGGGAGCTACAGTGATCTGGTAAAACCTTTCGAGATCGATGCCGCGGGGATACTCGTGCCGCATGTCATGAGCCTCGAAGATGCGCGGAATGTGATACACTACACGCGTTTCCATCCCGTTGGCCGCCGTCCGATAGACGGAGGCAACGCCGACGGCGGCTATACGGCGGTGGATTTCGGCGATTATCTCGTGCAGGCCAACCGCAACCGTTTCATCGCGCTGCAGATCGAGGACCCCGAGCCGTTAGATGAACTGGAAGAGATCGCCGCGCTGGAGGGATACGACATGTTGTTCTTCGGTCCCGGCGACTTCAGCCAGGGCATAGGCGCGCCGGGCGAGTGGGACAATCCGCTGCTTGTCGAAACGCGCCGCCGCGTGGCCGAGGCCGCACGCCGGCACGGAAAATTCGCCGCGACGGTGGGCAGTCCCGACAACTTCGCGGAGCTGGTCGAAATGGGTTACAGCTTTATCAGCGTGGGGGCGGATGTCGTGGGGCTGACAAACTACTGCAACAGCCTGACCGGAAGGATCGGGGCGGCAAAGGGATCTGTTTATAAATAGTGAACGATGGATAAAAGAGAATTGGGCAGCACGGGCATCGGGGTATCCGAGGTAGCTTTCGGCGGCGTCGAGATCGGGATGCCCTACGGGATAGGCGTAAGCGGCGCGGAGGATATGCTTCCGCGGGCCCAGGCCGTCCGGCTGCTGCATAAGGCGTTGGATTCGGGCGTGAATTTTTTCGACACGGCCCGGATGTACGGCCAGAGCGAGCGGATCATGGGCGAGGCTTTCCGCGACCGCCGCGACAGGGTGGTTCTATGCACCAAATGCCGCCATCTGCTCGACGTCAGCGGGAGTCTTCCGGAGAAGTTGCATGAAACCATTGAACAGTCGCTGCGCGAGAGCCTCGAAGCGCTGCAAACCGACCGCGTCGACCTGTTCATGCTGCATCAGGCGACGATGGGCATACTCGCCAACGAAGAGATTCCGGCCATTTTCGACGAATTCAAAAATAAAGGGCTTATCCGCGCGTCGGGGGTTTCGACCTACACGACCGAAGAGAGCCGCACAGCGATCGAGAGCGGCCGCTGGAATGTGGTGCAGCTGCCGTTCAACCTGATGGACCAGCGGCAGTCCGCGCTTTTCGGAGAGGCCGCACGCCGGGGAGTGGGCATTGTGGTCCGTTCGGTCCTGCTGAAAGGGCTTTTGAGCGACCGGGGCAAAGGACTGCACCCGGCTTTGAATGATGTGGAAAAACATATAGAGGGATACGGCCGCCTGCTCGATGCCACCGGCTGGGACCTGCCCGCGCTGGCGACGAAATTCGCCCTCTCGTTCCCCGAAGTGTCGTCAGTGCTTGTAGGGATCGACCGGACGGAATACCTGGAACAGGCGCTTCGGACAGCGGACGGAAGATATCTCGGCGCGGCACAGCTCGAAGAGGCCCGCCTGTCGGCATACCCCGATCCAGAATTTATCAACCTTCCCCTGTGGGATAAAATGAACTGGCTGAGATGAGATTAGGTATTATAGGAATGAGCGAGGGGAACGCGCACCCCTATTCGTGGTCGTCGATCATAAACGGCCGCTTCGACGGCGGCGAGATAGTCCGCGCGGGCTATCCGGCGGTCGCCGATTACCTCGCGGCTAACCGCGACACGCTCGGAGTGGACGGTGCGGAGGTGGTCTGCGTGTGGACGCAGGAACGGCAAATATCGGAGAGCATCGCCCGCTCTGCAGGGATCGCGCACGTTGTCGATAAGTTGGAAGATATGATCCCGCTGGTTGATGCTGTCCTTCTCTCGCGCGACGACCCCGAGAACCACGCGGCGATGGCCGGACCGTTCCTCGAAGCGGGCCTGCCCATATTTATCGACAAACCGCTCGCGTATTCGCTGGAAGACCTCCGCTGGTTTTCCGACTGGAACGCCCGAGGCCGGCTTATCATGTCGTGTTCGTCGATGCGCTACGCTAACGAGTGCCGTGCGGTGAAGCAGCAGATCGGCCAGATGGGCGAAATAGAGCTCGCGACGGCAGTCGGAAAAAAAGACTGGAAAAAATACGGCGTGCATATGCTCGAGGCGATGTTCTCGCTGTTGGACGATCCGCGTCCCGCGACGGTGCAGCACTTCGGAAAGCCCGGAAAGGATACCGTCCACATAGAATTCGAGAACGGCGTCCAGGCGACCGTGCACTTGTTCATGGAGATCTCGGGCACCTTCCAGGTCACTCTATTCGGGCAGCGGGGCTGGCAGACGGCCGACATAAAGAACTCCTATTCGATGTTCCGCGACAATATAATCGAATTCGTGCGGTCGGTGAACGCGGGTGCTTCGCGCCTGCCTTTTGCCGTGACCGAGAACGTGATCCGCACCCTCGTCGCGGCCAAAGAGAGCGCAGAGCAGGGCGGGAAGAAGATAATCATGTCGGACTTTTAGAACATACGGCGATGAACGTGAACGAACTTTTAAGCCTGAGGGGTAAGATCACACTGATATCGGGAGGCGCGGGAAATTACGGCCGGTGTATCGTGGAGGGTCTGGCCGAGGCCGGCGGAACGGTCATTATGGCCTCGCGCGATCTGGACAGACTCGAAGAAACGGCCGCACAGTTCCGCAGCCGGGGACTCGATGTCCATGCCATGCAGGTCGATCAGAGCGACAGCGCGTCGATAGCGGCGCTCGCTGAACGTATCACAGAACGGTTCGGCAGGCTCGACGTATTCGTCAACAACGCCGTTTCGAGGCCCATGAAAAGCTACGGCGATCCGATAGAAAACTTCGCAGAGTCGATGGCTGTGAACGCCACCGGAGCGATGGACATACTGCGGCAGATGTGCGCACTGATAGAGCGCAGCGGCGGCGGAAGCGTGATAAACGTCGCTTCGATGATGGGCATGTTCGGTCCCGACCTGTCGAATTACGAGGGTACGGATATGGGCTGGCCCCCGCCCGACTATTTCTTCCACCGCGGCGGACTGATAAACCTCACCCGCTACCTGGCGAAGATATACGCCGGCAAGAACGTCCGGGTCAACAGCGTCAGTCCCGGCGGCCTGTTCAACAACCAGCCGCAGAGGTTCCTGGAGAACTACTGCGCCAAGGTTCCGCTCGGGCGAATGGCGAATAACGACGATATCAAGGGCGTGATGGTGCTCCTGGCCTCGGACGCCGGAGCCTACATAAACGGCGAGAACATACTTATGGACGGCGGCATGCACGCCTAAAATAATGAATCCATGTCACGCACATACATAAAAGGGAGGATCGTAAGGGACGGCGGCGTCGAAGAGGGGTTCCTGCTCGTCGAGGAGGGCAGGATCGCCGATGTGGGGTCCCGCATGCGTCCCGACGAATATATCGACCTGGGCGACAGCTATATCGTGCCCGGGTTCATCGACCTTCACATCCACGGCATGCATCGCTCGCTGGTCGACAACGGCCCGGACGACCTTGCCGAGATATGCCGCACGCTGCCGCGCTACGGAGTCACAGGTTTCCTGCCCACCGTCGCGCCGCGTCCCGCGGGCGAAGACGCGCGGTTCCTCGGCCTTCTGGCTGAAACAAAGACCGAAGGGGCCTCTGTGCTCGGGTTCCACCTCGAGGGGCCGTTCCTGAAGATCACGGGAGCGTTGTCGGCCGGAGCGGTTTCCGGAGCCGACACCCCGCGCGCGGAGGCGTTGATAGAGGCGGCCCGTCCGTATAAAGCTGTTTTCAGCATCTCACCCGACGTGGAGGGTATCGAAGCTGTGATCCCGCTGATGGCGGCTGGCGGCGCGCCGGTGTTCATGACCCACACGGCTGCCGACGTGACGCAGACCCAAAAGGCCATAGAGGCGGGGGTGCGCCACGCCACCCATTTCTACGATGTGTTTCCCTCTCCCGAGGTTACAGAGCCCGGCGTGCGCCCTTGCGGAGCGGTCGAAGCGGTGCTGGCCGACCCGCGGGTCAGCGTCGATTTCATTCTGGACGGCGTTCATGTCGATCCGGTGGCGGTG
>JAVBVG010000100.1:0-28056 GCA_031554415.1 Rikenellaceae bacterium
TATCTTTGCAAAGGAACAAAAAAATGCGGAAATTATGATCCTCAAACTATTCTCGATCGCAATAATCGCGCTGTTCGCCGCGGCCGCCCTGCTCGGCGCCGCGATACTCGTGGTACGGCGCAGGACACTTCCCAGCGAAAGACGCAAAAAAACAAAGCCGTATGTCATCGCAGGCATCGCCTGCGCCGCCCTTGCCGGACTCCTCTTCGGCGGACGCTATCTTTACCTCGTCAATCAAAAACCTGCCGATATGGGGAATCCCTTTTTTACCGGGTGGGACACGCCGTTCGGGGTCCCGCCTTTCGACCGGATGTCGCCGGAGTATTTCAAGCCCGCCTTCGAGGAGGGTATGCGCATCCAGAGGGCCGAAATAGATTCGATCGTCCTGAACACCGCGCCGCCCGCGTTCGACAACGTCATTCTGGCCTACGACCGCAGCGGCGAGCTTCTAAACACGGTAAGCAGGATATTCTTCGGCCTCACCTCCGCCGAAACCACCGACGAACTGGAAGCCATAAAGGCCGAGATGTCGCCCCTGCTGTCGAAACACGGCGACGAAATAGCCATGAACCCGCGGCTGTTCGAAAAGATAAAGGCGGTCTACGACAGGCGCGATTCGCTGAAGCTCAACCAGGCGCAGGCGCGCCTTTTAGACAGGACTTACAAGCGTTTCGTGCGCAACGGGGCGCTGCTGGGCGAGGCCGAAAAGGAACAACTCAAGAAGATAAACGAGGAGTTATCGGTGTTGGGCGTCCGGTTCGGCAACAACCGCCGCGAGGCCGTCAACTCCTATGAACTGGTGATCGACACGCGCGACGCGACGGGACTCCCCTCCAATGTGGTGTCGAGGGCGCGCAGCCGCGCCAAAGAGAAAGGCCTGGAGAACAGGCTGATCTTCACGCTCCAGAAACCGAGCTGGATCCCTTTCCTGACCTATTCCGACAAGGAGGACCTGCGCCGCCAGCTCTACGAGGCGTATCTGGGACAGTGCGCCGCCGGGGGTGAATTCGACAATGCTCAGATAATCAACGACATCGTCAGGCTGCGCACCGAAAAGGCGCATCTGATGGGTTTTGAAACATATGCCGCTTTCGTCCTCGACGAGCGCATGGCCAGGACTCCCGACGCCGTCTACAAACTTTTGGACGACATCTGGACCCCGGCTCTCGAAAAAGCCAAAGAGGAGCGCGACGAACTGCTGCGGATGAAACGGCAGGAAAAGAACGACACGCTCGCGGTGCTGAATACGTGGGACTGGTGGTACTACGCCGAGAAGGTGCGCAAGAGCCGCTACAGTTTCGACGAGGAGCAGTCGCGTCCCTATTTCTCGCTCGAAAATGTCCGCTCGGGCATCTTCAACCTCTGCAACCGCCTCTACGGCATATCTTTCCGCCCGGTCAAAATGCCCGTTTACCAGAAGGACGTGGCGGTTTACGAAGTCCTCGACAGGGACAACAGCCATCTGGGCATGATCTACATGGACTTTTTCCCGCGTCCGGGCAAGGGCGCCGGTGCGTGGTGCGGATCGTACCGCAGCCAGGGCTACGACCGCCGGGGCAACAAAATATCGCCCATCACGACCATCGTCTGCAATTTCACCGAACCGGTCGGCGGTTCGCCTTCGCAGCTTACGCTCGACGAGGTCGAAACTTTTTTCCATGAGTTCGGCCACGCGCTGCACAACCTCTTCGCGGACGTTCCCTACCAGGGGCTGCTGGGCGTCGAGCGCGACTTCGTGGAGCTGCCCTCGCAGATAATGGAGAACTGGGCGTTCGAGCCCGAAATGCTGAGGAGCTACGCCCTGCACTACCGCACGGGCGATCCGATGCCCGACCGCATAATCCAGAAAATAGAGGAGACCTCGCTTTTCAACCAGGGATTCAACACGGTCGAACTGCTTGCGGCGTCATTCTCAGATATGGATATACATATGCTCGGGGAGTACGTGCCTTTCAACGTCGCCGATTTCGAAACCTACGCGCTGGCCGCCAAACGCGGGCTTATCCCCGAAATAGAGCCGCGCTACCACTATCCCTATTTCAGCCACATCTTCGACGGCGGCTACGCGGCGGGATACTACGGATACACGTGGGCCGAGGTGTTCGACAAGGACGCTTACGGGGCTTTCGTCGAAACGGGCGATATTTTCGACCTGCAGACGGCGAAAGATTTCCGCTACAAGATACTCGCGCCGCGCGGGCTGAAGGACGGAATGGACCTTTATATGGATTTCCGGGGCCGCGAACCGAGCCGCATACCTCTCCTGAAAGCGCGCGGACTGTGGCATCAGGAACCTCTCCCCGACACTCTGCCCAAGGCTCCGCAGCCGCGGGAGCCGCTTCCCGATTCCATCCTCCGCCTGATCCTCGACGAAGGACCATTAGTAGAATGAAAGATGAAAGATGAAACAAGTCTGGCGACTTGTAGAAATATGCGTCGTAAAATCATTATAGCGAACCTATTAGGTTCGCTATAATGTTATAATATGCGGCTTCTGCCGCACCATAATCTTTCATCTTTCATTTATCATCTTTCATCCGATAATAAATATCGCCGGCCGCTTGTGGAGATCGGGTGCGGGACGTCGGCGCCATTCGGCCGCGGTCAGCGTCAGGATGAACTCCTCCGGGCCGGAAATGTCGACTGCCACCGTCAGCCGCGTTCCGGGGTCGCACGACGCGGCCAGCTCCTCGAAAAGTTTCCCGTTGCGGTAGGGCGTTTCTATGAAAATCTGCGGCTGGTTTTCGGTGCGCGCGCGGCGTTCGAAGTGCTTTATGGCGCGCGAACGTTCGGGCGGCTTGACCGGGAGGTAGCCGTTGAAGGCGAACGACTGGCCGTTGAGCCCCGACGCCATCAGCGCCATCAGTATCGACGAGGGACCGACGAGAGGTATCACGCGGATGCCTTTTCGGTGGGCCGCCGCGACTATGTCGCTGCCAGGATCGGCCACGGCCGGAACCCCCGCCTCTGAAATCACTCCTGCACTGCGTCCGGCAACGATCGGCGCGAGCATCGCCTCTATCTCCGCCGCGGGAGTGTGTTCGTTGAGTTCGGCGAATTCAAGCCGGTCGATGGGGCCCATCCCGGCTTTCGACAGGAAGCGGCGGGCGGTGCGCACCTCCTCGACGATAAAATAGTCGAGCCCGCGCATTACCTCGAAGTTATGCGCCGGAAGCACCTCTTCGGGCGCGGTTTCGCCTATCGGGCAGGGTAATAGATATAGAATTCCTTTATTCATTACGGTTCTGAAAATTCGCTGTCGGCTTTCCGGCCGTCATTGCGAGGTCGGAACGCCGACGGCGGACGAGCGAAGCAATCCAGGCTTATATCATCTGGATTGCCGCGTCACCTGCGGTTCCTCGCAATGACGACAGGCGGTCATGTTATTCTTTTGTATAGATCCGTTTCACGCGCGCCGAAACAGAGGTCAGCACCTCGTACGGAATGGTTCCGAGGACGCGCGCCATATCCTCGACGGTGTTTCCCGGCGCATCGGAAAAAATCACCACCTCGTCCCCGACCTTCACCTCCGGAATATCGGTTATATCGACCATGCAGCTGTCCATGCAGACGTTGCCTACGATCGGCGCCGTCCGTCCGTGAATGAGCACCGCCCACGCGCCGCAGCTCAGGCGGCGGTTCAGCCCGTCGGCATAGCCTATCGGAATTGTCGCTATGCGCGACGCCCTTGTCAACACGCCCCGGCGGCTGTAGCCGACGGTTTCATCGGCAGGCAGTTCGGCTATGTTCACGATGCCCGTCCTGAGCGAGGCGACTTTACGCGCCCCCTCCATACCGATACCGTAGAGTCCTATTCCCAGCCGCACCATATCGAAATTCGCTTCGGGAAACCTTTCGATCCCTTTGGTGTTGGCCAGATGGCGGCGGACGGGATAAGGCAGAGAGGCTGTTATTGCACGGCTCATCCGGTCGAAAGCGGCGATCTGGCCCCGCGTGAAATCGTCCTCGGCGGGGTCGTCGGCCGCCGCTAAGTGCGAGAAAACTGTGCTGACGCGGGCGTAGCGCGAAGTTTCGGCCAGCGCGGCATTCAACCGCTCGATGTCTTTTTCGCCGAAACCCAGGCGGTGCATCCCCGTGTCGAGTTTGATATGGATGGGGTAGCGCTGCTCGCCGTGGCGTTTGAGCAACGTGGTGAACTCACCCAGCGAGATGAAGTTGTAAATTTCGGGTTCGAGCCGGTGGCGGATCATCAGTTCGAAGCTGCCGGCGTCGGCGTTCAGCACCACGATCGGCATCGTAATGCCGCTTTCGCGCAGGTCAACCCCCTCGTCGGCGAAGGCCACGGCAAGGTAGTCGACGCCCTGCTGCTGGAGCGTGTTGGCGATCTCGAAAGTGCCGTGCCCGTAGGCCGAAGCCTTTATCATCGGCATCACCCCTATGTTCATAATATCTTGCAATGAGGGTTGCGCTGTGCCGATTGTTTCGGATCGGCATCCACCTTTATCATCAAATCCGCAGCGGCCGTTGCCGCCTGGGGTAAGCCGCGAACGGCACAGGCGCAGGTTGTGGATCATGGCGTCGAGGTCGATCTCCATGACGGTGGTGTGGCTCCTGCGTTCGAGCGCATGGCTGATGCGCCCGAACTGCATCCGCGCGCCCCCTTTTATCAGTATGGCGCGTCCGCCGAGTTCCGCCGACGTGACCGATCGCAGAAAATCGTCGGCCGAGGCGAAGAACGAACTTTTCGCGCCGAACATCGCCGAATGCGACGTCATCGCCGGGCCTATGCCGACGAAGCGGTCGATCCCGGCGGCCCCGACGAGTGCGGCGGCGCGGCGGTAAGTTTCCTCTTCACGCCCCGCAGCGACGGCCATGTCGGCCATTACGACCATTTCCGGGCGTTTTCCCGCCGCGCGCCCCAGGTAGTCCAGCGCTATGGCGAGCGAATTTATATCGGAATTGTACGTGTCGTTGATTATCACCGAGCCGTAAAGACCCTCCTTGACTTCGAGCCGCATCGCGACGGGCTGCAGCGAATCGGCCGCGCCTGCCGGAATATCGTAACCCTCCGTGCGCCAGAAACACAGGGCCAGCGAGGCGTTGCGGCGCGTGAAATCATCCTCTCCGCCGACGGTCCCGGCGGCGTCGGTCAGCCGCGCTCCTGGGTATTTTTTGCGTAGCGCCGGGCCGATCTCCGGATATTCTCCGTCGTATATTATGGTGCGGCACTCCTTGAAAAGTCCCATTTTTTCATACAGCAGGTCTTTTTGCGACACGAAATTCTCGGCATGCGCATCTCCTATGGCGGTGATTATGCCGACGTCGGGACGGATTATTTCGCGCAGCGCGGCCATCTCGCCCGGCTCGGAAATCCCCGCCTCGATCACGGCGTAATCCTCGCTCCCCTCGATCATCAGCACCGAAAGCGGCACCCCGATCTGCGAATTATAGCTTTTGGGGCTCCTAAAGACGTTCACACCGGGCGGTGTCAACTGGGCTATCCACTCCTTGACGATGGTCTTGCCGTAGCTTCCCGTGATCCCGACCACACGGCCTTTGAACCGGCTGCGGTGGTGAGCTGCGAGCGCCTGCAGGGCGGCCAGCGTGTCGGCCGCCTGCACGAACCCGGCTTCGGGGAATCCCGCCGTGTCGAAACCGGGCCCGACGATGAAACCCCTCACTCCGCGCGCGTAGAGGTCGCCGATGTAAGCGTGTCCGTCGCGGCTGGCGGTGCGTATGGCAACGAAAAGCGTGTCGCCGCCCACAGCGGGAGTGCGGCTGTCGACTATGACGCGCTCCACCGGCCGGTCGCTCCCGGAAAACACCCCTCCGCACACGGCGGCTATTTCACTTAGCAAATAGTTCATAGCAAACTCCTAATTCCTAATTACTGTTTAAAGGTTACTACGGTTATTCCCGCGCCGCCCCGGTCGGCATGGTCGTCGGTGGCGCTTTCGACCGCCGGGATGCTTTTGAGGTAGCGGCGTATCTCCTGCTTGAGCGCGCCGGTCCCCTTGCCGTGTAGGATCGTAACGCTGTTGACGCCTATCATCAGCGCGTTGTCTATGAAATCCTCGACCTCCTCGACGGCCTCGGTGGGGCGCAGTCCGCGCACGTCTACCCTGGGCGAGAAGTTCAGCTTGCGGTCCGCGATGTCGCCGCTCATGTTGACGCGCGCCGTCACGGGACGCGTCGCGGTCTTGTATTCGCCTGTGGAGATCACTTCGAGCCGATCTTTCGCGACGGTCGAAAGGATATGGCCGAACGCCACGGTCGCCTTGCTGCCCTTGACCTCGGTAACTTCCCCGACGGTGTCCTGCCCTTTGATGCGCACTTTCGCACCCGCCTCCACCTCTTTGGGCTTTGGCGCGGGCTTCGTTTTTTCCTCTTTTTTGGCCTGCGCCTTGCGTTCCGCACGGTTTTGCTGACGGCGCAGGACGCGCTCCATTTCGGCGTCTATCTGCATCTGTTTGTCCGCATCCCGCACAGCCGGAGCGTCGAGCGTTTCGCGGAAATCGTCCATTTCGCGTCGGGCGAGGCGCGTCAGTTCCTTGTCGGCCTGCGACTCTTTGATGGTACGAATGGTGTTTTCTATCTGTTTGTTGGCCTCGGCAACAAGAGCTTTGGCCTCGTCTTTCGCTTTTTTGATTATCTCGCCCCGCTCGGCCTTGATGGCTGCCAGACGCTGTGCATAGTCGATTTCGAGCTGCTCGACTTTTTTGTCTGCCAGGCGTATCTTGTCGCGCTTGGTTTCCCAGTATCGGCGGTCGCGGGCGATCTCGCGCAGCTGGCGCTCGAGGTTTATGTGGTCGGTTCCGGCCTTTTCCCCGGCCGACCGGATTATCTCTTCCGGCAGCCCGATCTTTCGCGCGATCTCCACGGCGAAGGAACTTCCGGGCTTTCCACGTTCGAGGCGGAAGAGCGGCCTTATCGCCTGCACGTCGAACGACATCGAGCCGTTGATGACGCCGGGGTTGTTCGACGCGAAATATTTGATGTTGGAGTAGTGCGTCGTGATAACGCCGTAACACCCTTTTTCGACAAATTTTTCGAGCACCGATTCGGCGATCGCGCCTCCGATGACAGGGTCCGTTCCCGAACCGAACTCGTCGATAAAGACCATCGAGCTGTCGCCCGCCCCCTGAAGCATCTCTTTCATATTCAGCAGGTGGGACGAGTAGGTGCTCAGGTCGTTGTCGATGCTCTGCTCGTCGCCGATGTCGATGAAAAGCGAGTCGAAAACGGGCATCTCCGAATTCTCGAGCGCCGGGACGGGGAAACCGCACTGGAACATATACTGCAGCAGCGCCACGGTCTTCAGGCACACAGACTTGCCGCCCGCGTTCGGCCCCGAAATGACGATGATCCTTTCCGAGGGCGAAAGCGACATGTCGAGCGGTATCAGCTCCTTTTTTTCGCGTTTCAAAGTCTGGGCCAGCAGTGGATGCCTCGCCTGACGCAATACGATCCGCCCGTCGTCGGACAGGATCGGTTTGCCCGCGCCGTTCGCCGCCGCCCAGCGGGCTTTAGCGCGGACGAGGTCTATCCCGGCGAGGTATTCGCCCGACGCCGCGATGCCGTCGAGGTCGGGACGGATGCCGTCGGTAAAATCGGTCAGTATGCGGACGATCTCGCGCCGCTCCTCGTACTCCAGCTCCTTGAGTTCGTTGTTGATCTCGACTATCTCGACCGGCTCGATGTAGAATGTCTTCCCGCTGCCCGATTCGTCGTGTATAAATCCGGGGAGCTTTTTCTTGTTCATAGCCGCCACCGGGATGACTGTGCGCCCGTCGCGGATCGAAAGCGACGCGTCGGCGTCTACGATGCCCGCGCTTTGCGCCCGCGAGAGTATCTGGTGCATCCGTTTCGACACCTCGCCCTCGCGCGAGCGGATCGTCCGGCGAATGTCGTAAAGCGCCGCCGAAGCGTTGTCCTTTATCTTTCCGTAGCGGTCTATCAAAGAGTCTATGTGGTTGCAGATGGCCGGAAAGCCTTCGATACCGGCGCTCATGGCCGCGAGGCGCGGATACTGCTGCGCCGGGCGCGCCGCCAGGAACGACAGCACCTCGCCAACCGAGGTCAGCGCCCGGTGCAGGGTGCGTATCTCGTCGACCTCGAGGAACGCCCCCTCGACGCGGGCTTTTTTGACGATCCGTTCGGTGTCGGTGAATTCGCCTCCGGGAAAACCGCCCTCCAATTGCAAAATGACGCGGAGCTCGTCGGCGAGCCCCAGGCGGAGTTCTATTTCGGGTGCGGACACCGAAAAAGTTTCGGCCGCCAGGCGTTCGCGGGCGGCCGAAGTGGTGCACAGTTCTTCCACCTGCCTGCGGATGCGGTCGAAACCGACTTTCTGCTCGAAGTTGGAAGGGTAGGTCATGATTTGGCGTGGTTATTCCGTATGTCATCGGATTTCGTCATTGCGAGCTTGCGAAGCAATCCAGAAAATAAGGCTGGATCGCTTCGTCGGCTTCGCCTTCTCGCAATGACGCTGCTGCCGACGGCAATTGCTATTTTTCTTTCTTTTTCTTATCCTTGTCGCGCCCCCCGAACACCGAGATGTTGATATAGCGTTTAGGGTTCTCCTTGAGGTCCGCCAGCAGCGCCGAGAGGTTGCCCGACGCCGTCACGAGCGAGTCGTACAGTGCGGGGTCACCCAACAGTTTTCCCGCCGAGCCCTCGTCGCCCGCAAGGTTAGCCAGCACGGCGTTGAGGTGGTTGACGCTCATCCCGAGGCTGTCGACGACGCCTTTGATGTCTGCTTCGGCAAGCGAGCCGGAAATCTCGTCGAAATTGCCTATAATGCCGTCTAATTTCGCCGAGTTGTTCTTCAGCATGCCCGAAAATTCGCCCAGGTCGCGGAGTGTTTTTTCGAGGTTCCCGGCGGCGAGCTGGCGCGACATTTCGTTGACGTTGCCGAGCGTACCCCTGATGTTATCGGCGTTGTCCGTCAGTATGGCGTTGAGGCTGTTCGAAGTGGCTTCCAGCGATATCATCAGCCGTTTCACCTCCTGGATGATATCGTCAAGGCTCAGCGAGGCGAATTCCAGCAGGCCGCTTTCGGTTTCCGACGGGATGATGGCGTTTTTTTCGAACCGGCTGTCGGCTGTTCCGGGTATCAGTTCGAGGGCCATGCTGCCGAGAATGCCGTTGCTGAAAAGTTTCAGCCGCGAGTCGGTGGGTATCTTCATATCCTTTTTGATATTGACCGTCACGAGCACCTTGTCGGGATTTTTCGGATCTATGGCGATGTCCGTAACCGAACCGATCTTCACTCCGCGCAGCAGCACAAGGGCGGATTTCTGCAGCCCCTTTGTCTGGTCATAGAGCGCGTAATAAGTCCTGTCGCCGCTGAATACCTCCTTGCCTTTCAGGTAGTTGATACCCAGATAGAGACACAGCATCATGGCGAGTGCATACAATCCTATCTTTACTTCGCGTCTGATTTTCATAATCGTTGGTTGTTGTTATTTGTTGTTAGCGGCAATTCGCCTGCGTGCTTCATCGATGGGTATCTGTTTGTCGCCGTCGAGCGCGATGACGAAAGCGTCCTTGAACTGTCCCCTTTTAATCTGATCGCGCATCCTCACGGCGTCTTCGAGCGCGGTGTATCCTCCGAGATAATATTTATACCAGCCGTCGATCTTTTTTTCGACCAGCCACTCGACATAGTCGTCGAACCTCGTGTCCTTTTCACTGAGCTCCTCCCGGGTGGCGCACAGCTGGACGTAGAAACCCACCCCGTCGGTCATCTTCGGGGGAGCGGGCTTAACGGGAGCCGGTTTCTGCTCCACTGGCTTTTGTTCAGGTTTTTGTTCCGCAGGTTTCTGTTCTGCCGGCTTGGACTGAACGGCAGGGGTCTCGGCAGGCTTTGTTTCCGGCTTGGGCTCCGGTTTTGTTTCCGGTTTTGTCCCCGATCTGGGTTCCGGGGTAACATAGACCACCTCGAGCCCTTTCCTGTCGATCGCCTCGCGGTACTCCTGAAAGGCGGCGAAGATCGCCGCCGCAATGGCCTCCTGTCCCTTCTCCGAAGTCATGTACTTGCGGTTGTTGTCGTTCGAAAGGAATCCCATTTCGGTGAGCACGCTGGGCATGGCGGGTTTCCACAGCACGTAGAAAGGCCCCTGCTTCGCCCCGCGGTTCGAGAACGAGGTCTGTTTGGCGTACTGTTTCTGGATGGCGTTGGCGAACTGCAGGCTGCGGTCGAAGTAGGCGTACTGCATCAGGTTGAAGATGATGTAGCTTTCGGGCGAAGTGGGGTCGAAGCCCTCGTATTTTTCCGAATAGTCCTCCTCGTACTTCATCACGGAGTTTTCGCGCATCGCCTCGCGCAGGTTGTTCTCGGTCTTGTCCATCCCCATGATGTAGGTCGAGGCGCCGTTTACCGACGGTTTTCCGTCGATCGCGTCGGCGTGCAGCGAGATGAACAGGTTGGCCCCGGCCTTGTTGGCTATCTTGCCCCTTTCGTCCAGTTCGACGAAGACGTCGGTCTTGCGCGTGTAGACCACTTTCACGTCGGGACATTTGTCCGAGATGAGTTTACCGAGTTTGAGCGCCACGGCCAGGTTGACCTCTTTCTCCTTGATCCCGCTGTAGTTGGCCCCCGGGTCTTTGCCGCCGTGCCCCGGATCGAGCACGACAGTGAAAGCCTCTGTCGATTTTTTATCCTGCGCCTGCAGGCTGCCGCACAACATTATAGCACCGGCCGCCGTTAACGTGAGTAAAAGAGCTTTTCTCCGAATAATCATATCTTCAAAAACACAAATTCTGCAAAAAATTGACTATTTTTGTCAGCGAAAATACGCGTTCCACGCTATTGAGGGGACGATTTTTTGATTTTTGCCGACTTTGTCGGCAAAGATAGCGGAATTAATCGACAATTTGGGCAGGCTAACTAAAAAATATCTGGTCTGGATCGCCCTTTCGGCACTCGTCGTGTCGGCAGGCGTCCTTGTTTCGTGCTCCTCCGCATCGAAGAGTTCGTCGCCGAAAGGAAAGCGCGCCCCCATTTTCGACCGTTCGGAACAGGCCGCTCCCGCCGAAAATCCGGTAACGCCCATGGCGGCCGGGGTGAACAGGACTGACTCCATCCGCCGGGCCACCCCCGACGTTTCGTCCATAGACCTCAGCTCGCTTCCGGAAGAGCTTTTCGACGCCCGGAAGAACCTGCCCGCGGATTCGCTCATGGCGCAGGTGGCTGCGTCCCTTCCCGATTCGCTGAGCCGGCTCGCACAGTTCATTCTGACCGTTCCGATAGACTCCCTGCCTGGATTTATCGACACCCTGCCTGCGAACGTGAAAGCGCTGATCCCTCCGGAGCTTTCCGGGCTGCTGAAGGCGTACTCGGCAGGCGGCGGGAAGGCCGTTGAAGATGTGAGGGCTCTGCGCGACTCCCTCGGCAATGGTATCCCCGCATCGGTCAGGCGCATGCTGCCCGATTCGGTTCAGGGCCTTTCCGATGACAGCCTGCGCGGTTTCGCGGCGGTGTACGGATTGAATATTCCCTCTGACCTCGAAATACTTATCGATCCCGACGTGGTTGAGAAAACCGGAGCGCTTACCATCATTGCCGATACCGCAGGGCACAGGAAGAAGGCCTTCCTCGACCATCCGGTTATGGGGAAGAACACCGACTCTCTCGTGTACGACGTGAAGAACCGCCTGATATTCGTTTACGGACAGGGCGACCTGGTCTACGAGGACAACAACCTCAAGGCCGACTTCATGATCCTCAACGCCAACACGAAGGAGATATACGGCACGGGCGTGGCCGACACGCTGGGGAAAATGAGCCGTCCGGAGTTCATCCAGGCGGGCGGCAACTACACGATGGACACCATCACCTACAACCTCACCAGCGGCAAGGCCAAGATCAAGGGCGTCGCCACGAAGGACGGCGAGGGCTACCTTCTGGGGCGCGACCTCAAGAAAATGGAGGACAACACGATCAACCTCGCGGGTGGAAAGTACACCACCTGCGACCGCATAGAGCATCCCCACTTCTACATCGCCATGACCAAGGCGAAGGTCATCCCCGGCAAGAAGATCATCACGGGGCCTGCCTATTTCGTGATGGAGGACGTTCCGATCTACTTCCTGGGTATTCCGGGCGGCTTTTTCCCGATAAGCAGCGGGCCGACATCCGGTTTCATCATGCCCAAATACGGAGAGGAATCCACGCGCGGTTTCTATCTGCGCGACGGCGGGTACTACTTCACGTTCGGCGATTACGCCGACCTGACGCTCACCGGCGGCATCTACACCCTCGGATCGTGGGAGTTGGCCGGAAACACCAATTACGTCAAACGCTACAAGTTCGCCGGCAACCTCGGGATCAATTACGCCAAGACGGTGTACGGCGAAAAGAACGCCGCCGACTATGTCAACAACAGCAACTTCAAGATCAGCTGGAGCCACAGGCAGGACCCCAAATTCCGTCCGAGTTCGCAGTTTTCGGCGAGCGTCAACTTCTCGACCGCCGGCTACAGCAAACAGGGGACGACCAACCTGAACGACCTGTTGAACACGCAGACCAACTCGTCGATCTCCTACTCGAAGAGCTGGATGGCCGGGACCACCGCCATAAATTTCACCGCGTCGTTCTCGCACTCCCAGAACTCGCGCGACACCACCATCGCCCTTACCCTGCCCAACATCAGCTTCAGCGTCGGAAGTTTCGCTCCGTTCAAGCGCAGGCAGGCGGTGGGCAAACAAAGATGGTACGAGAAGATAACGCTGAGCTATTCTATGGCCGCCAGCAACTCGGTGACGGCCAAGGAGTACGACCTGTTCACACGGAAGACGCTGCAGGATATGCGCAACGGCGTTTCGCACAAGATACCCATCAAGACGTCGTTCACCATGTTCAAAGGGGCGGTAACATTCTCGCCGTCGCTGAACTACAACGAGAACTGGTTCTTCAAGAGGGAGCTCCAGGAGTGGGACCCGGTCCGGAAAAAGGTCGTGAAGCTGGACCCCGAATTCGGTTTCTTCCGTATGTACAACTACAACGCCAGCGGCTCGTTCAGCACCAAACTCTACGGGATGTTCCAGGTGAAGCGAAAACAGGGTAAGACCGGATGGCTCCAGGCCGTGAGGCACGTCATGACCCCCTCGGCCGGATTTACCTTTGCGCCCGACTTCCGGAAGCCGCAGTACGGCTTTGTGGAGTACTACCAGAGCGACTCCACCGCGTACAAGTTCACCGAGTATAACCCGTATGTCGGGTCGCAGTCCATGAGCGCCGCAGGACCGCAGGCCGCGCTCAACTTCTCGCTGTCGAATCAGATCGAAATGAAGGTCGCCAGCAAGAGGGACACGTCGGGAATGAAGAAGATCCCGGTGATCGAGCAGCTCTCGTTCAGCGGGTCGTACAACTTCCTGGCCGACTCGATGAACCTTTCGAACATAGGCATCACCCTCCGTACGGGCAACATATTCAAGAAGTTCGGGATACAGCTAAGCGCCACATGGGACCCCTATGTTGTCGTCGACGTCAACGGCAGTCCGCGCAGGACGGGTAAATACAACGTCGGGAACGGCAAGTTCGGGCGCATAACCCAGACCGGCTGGTCGTTCGGCTACACCTTCAACTCGTCGAATTCGGGCCAGCCCGCCATGAACGATATAAACAGCGGCTCCTATGTGGGAGCCTACATCAATCCGTTCGACATGGACAACGAGATGGAGCCGCCGCTCAGGCGGCAATACATGGTGTCGAGCTACTACGACTTCTCGATCCCGTGGAACTTCGGATTCAACTATTCGGTGAGCTATGCCAACAACGGGCTTAAACAGACGATAACGCAGACGCTCGGGTTCCAGGGCAGCGTTACCCTGACAAAGAATCTGGGGTTCTCATTCAACGGGGGATTCGATATAGCCAAGCGGCGGTTCACCCCTATGTCGGTCAACCTGACGCGTGAACTCCATTGCTGGGCGATGACGTTCCAGTGGATACCGATCGGGACACTTAAAAGCTGGCAGTTCCATATCGGCGTGAAGTCGTCGATGCTTGCCGACCTCAAGTACGACAAATCGAGCAGCCGGTATGATAACCTTCAGGAATAGCTATTCCTGAAGGTTATCATACCGGCTGCTCGATTTGTCGTACTTGAGGTCGGCAAGCATCGACGACTTCACGCCGATATGGAACTGCCAGCTTTTAAGTGTCCCGATCGGTATCCACTGGAACGTCATCGCCCAGCAATGGAGTTCACGCGTCAGGTTGACCGACATAGGGGTGAACCGCCGCTTGGCTATATCGAATCCCCCGTTGAATGAGAACCCCAGATTCTTTGTCAGGGTAACGCTGCCCTGGAACCCGAGCGTCTGCGTTATCGTCTGTTTAAGCCCGTTGTTGGCATAGCTCACCGAATAGTTGAATCCGAAGTTCCACGGGATCGAGAAGTCGTAGTAGCTCGACACCATGTATTGCCGCCTGAGCGGCGGCTCCATCTCGTTGTCCATGTCGAACGGATTGATGTAGGCTCCCACATAGGAGCCGCTGTTTATATCGTTCATGGCGGGCTGGCCCGAATTCGACGAGTTGAAGGTGTAGCCGAACGACCAGCCGGTCTGGGTTATGCGCCCGAACTTGCCGTTCCCGACGTTGTATTTACCCGTCCTGCGCGGACTGCCGTTGACGTCGACGACAACATAGGGGTCCCATGTGGCGCTTAGCTGTATCCCGAACTTCTTGAATATGTTGCCCGTACGGAGGGTGATGCCTATGTTCGAAAGGTTCATCGAGTCGGCCAGGAAGTTGTACGACCCGCTGAACGAGAGCTGCTCGATCACCGGGATCTTCTTCATTCCCGACGTGTCCCTCTTGCTGGCGACCTTCATTTCGATCTGATTCGACAGCGAGAAGTTGAGCGCGGCCTGCGGTCCTGCGGCGCTCATGGACTGCGACCCGACATACGGGTTATACTCGGTGAACTTGTACGCGGTGGAGTCGCTCTGGTAGTACTCCACAAAGCCGTACTGCGGCTTCCGGAAGTCGGGCGCAAAGGTAAATCCGGCCGAGGGGGTCATGACGTGCCTCACGGCCTGGAGCCATCCGGTCTTACCCTGTTTTCGCTTCACCTGGAACATCCCGTAGAGTTTGGTGCTGAACGAGCCGCTGGCGTTGTAGTTGTACATACGGAAGAAACCGAATTCGGGGTCCAGCTTCACGACCTTTTTCCGGACCGGGTCCCACTCCTGGAGCTCCCTCTTGAAGAACCAGTTCTCGTTGTAGTTCAGCGACGGCGAGAATGTTACCGCCCCTTTGAACATGGTGAACGACGTCTTGATGGGTATCTTGTGCGAAACGCCGTTGCGCATATCCTGCAGCGTCTTCCGTGTGAACAGGTCGTACTCCTTGGCCGTCACCGAGTTGCTGGCGGCCATAGAATAGCTCAGCGTTATCTTCTCGTACCATCTTTGTTTGCCCACCGCCTGCCTGCGCTTGAACGGAGCGAAACTTCCGACGCTGAAGCTGATGTTGGGCAGGGTAAGGGCGATGGTGGTGTCGCGCGAGTTCTGGGAGTGCGAGAACGACGCGGTGAAATTTATGGCGGTGGTCCCGGCCATCCAGCTCTTCGAGTAGGAGATCGACGAGTTGGTCTGCGTGTTCAACAGGTCGTTCAGGTTGGTCGTCCCCTGTTTGCTGTAGCCGGCGGTCGAGAAGTTGACGCTCGCCGAAAACTGCGAACTCGGACGGAATTTGGGGTCCTGCCTGTGGCTCCAGCTGATCTTGAAGTTGCTGTTGTTGACATAGTCGGCGGCGTTCTTTTCGCCGTACACCGTCTTGGCGTAATTGATCCCGAGGTTGCCGGCGAACTTGTAGCGTTTGACGTAATTGGTGTTTCCGGCCAACTCCCACGATCCGAGGGTGTAGATGCCGCCGGTGAGCGTCAGGTCGGCGTAATCGCCGAACGTGAAGTAGTACCCGCCGTCGCGCAGATAGAAACCGCGCGTGGATTCCTCTCCGTATTTGGGCATGATGAAACCGGATGTCGGCCCGCTGCTTATCGGGAAAAAGCCGCCCGGAATACCCAGGAAGTAGATCGGAACGTCCTCCATCACGAAATAGGCAGGCCCCGTGATGATCTTCTTGCCGGGGATGACCTTCGCCTTGGTCATGGCGATGTAGAAGTGGGGATGCTCTATGCGGTCGCAGGTGGTGTACTTTCCACCCGCGAGGTTGATCGTGTTGTCCTCCATTTTCTTGAGGTCGCGCCCCAGAAGGTAGCCCTCGCCGTCCTTCGTGGCGACGCCCTTGATCTTGGCCTTGCCGCTGGTGAGGTTGTAGGTGATGGTGTCCATCGTGTAGTTGCCGCCCGCCTGGATGAACTCCGGACGGCTCATTTTCCCCAGCGTGTCGGCCACGCCCGTGCCGTATATCTCCTTCGTGTTGGCGTTGAGGATCATGAAGTCGGCCTTGAGGTTGTTGTCCTCGTAGACCAGGTCGCCCTGTCCGTAAACGAATATCAGGCGGTTCTTCACGTCGTACACGAGAGAGTCGGTGTTCTTCCCCATAACCGGATGGTCGAGGAAGGCCTTCTTCCTGTGCCCTGCGGTATCGGCAATGATGGTAAGCGCTCCGGTTTTCTCAACCACGTCGGGATCGATAAGTATTTCGAGGTCAGAGGGAATATTCAATCCGTACACCGCCGCGAAACCGCGCAGGCTGTCATCGGAAAGGCCCTGAACCGAATCGGGCAGCATGCGCCTGACCGATGCGGGGATACCATTGCCGAGGGAGTCGCGCAGAGCCCTCACATCTTCAACGGCCTTCCCGCCGCCTGCCGAGTACGCCTTCAGCAGCCCGGAAAGCTCCGGAGGGATCAGCGCTTTCACGTTCGCAGGCAGGGTGTCGATAAATCCAGGCAGGGAGTCTATCGGAACGGTCAGAATGAACTGTGCGAGCCGGCTCAGCGAATCGGGAAGGGACGCAGCCACCTGCGCCATGAGCGAATCCGCGGGCAGGTTCTTCCGGGCGTCGAAAAGCTCTTCCGGAAGCGAGCTGAGGTCTATGGACGAAACGTCGGGGGTGGCCCGGCGGATGGAGTCAGTCCTGTTCACCCCGGCCGCCATGGGCGTTACCGGATTTTCGGCGGGAGCGGCCTGTTCCGAACGGTCGAAAATGGGGGCGCGCTTTCCTTTCGGCGACGAACTCTTCGATGCGGAGGAGCACGAAACAAGGACGCCTGCCGACACGACGAGTGCCGAAAGGGCGATCCAGACCAGATATTTTTTAGTTAGCCTGCCCAAATTGTCGATTAATTCCGCTATCTTTGCCGACAAAGTCGGCAAAAATCAAAAAATCGTCCCCTCAATAGCGTGGAACGCGTATTTTCGCTGACAAAAATAGTCAATTTTTTGCAGAATTTGTGTTTTTGAAGATATGATTATTCGGAGAAAAGCTCTTTTACTCACGTTAACGGCGGCCGGTGCTATAATGTTGTGCGGCAGCCTGCAGGCGCAGGATAAAAAATCGACAGAGGCTTTCACTGTCGTGCTCGATCCGGGGCACGGCGGCAAAGACCCGGGGGCCAACTACAGCGGGATCAAGGAGAAAGAGGTCAACCTGGCCGTGGCGCTCAAACTCGGTAAACTCATCTCGGACAAATGTCCCGACGTGAAAGTGGTCTACACGCGCAAGACCGACGTCTTCGTCGAACTGGACGAAAGGGGCAAGATAGCCAACAAGGCCGGGGCCAACCTGTTCATCTCGCTGCACGCCGACGCGATCGACGGAAAACCGTCGGTAAACGGCGCCTCGACCTACATCATGGGGATGGACAAGACCGAGAACAACCTGCGCGAGGCGATGCGCGAAAACTCCGTGATGAAGTACGAGGAGGACTATTCGGAAAAATACGAGGGCTTCGACCCCACTTCGCCCGAAAGCTACATCATCTTCAACCTGATGCAGTACGCCTACTTCGACCGCAGCCTGCAGTTCGCCAACGCCATCCAGAAACAGTACGCCAAACAGACCTCGTTCTCGAACCGCGGGGCGAAGCAGGGGCCTTTCTACGTGCTGTGGAAACCCGCCATGCCCAGCGTGCTCACCGAAATGGGATTCCTTTCGAACGACAACAACCGCAAGTACATGACTTCGGAGAAGGGACAGGAGGCCATTGCGGCGGCGATCTTCGCCGCCTTTCAGGAGTACCGCGAGGCGATCGACAGGAAAGGGCTCGAGGTGGTCTATGTTACCCCGGAACCCAGATCGGGGACAAAACCGGAAACAAAACCGGAGCCCAAGCCGGAAACAAAGCCTGCCGAGACCCCTGCCGTTCAGTCCAAGCCGGCAGAACAGAAACCTGCGGAACAAAAACCTGAACAAAAGCCAGTGGAGCAGAAACCGGCTCCCGTTAAGCCCGCTCCCCCGAAGATGACCGACGGGGTGGGTTTCTACGTCCAGCTGTGCGCCACCCGGGAGGAGCTCAGTGAAAAGGACACGAGGTTCGACGACTATGTCGAGTGGCTGGTCGAAAAAAAGATCGACGGCTGGTATAAATATTATCTCGGAGGATACACCGCGCTCGAAGACGCCGTGAGGATGCGCGATCAGATTAAAAGGGGACAGTTCAAGGACGCTTTCGTCATCGCGCTCGACGGCGACAAACAGATACCCATCGATGAAGCACGCAGGCGAATTGCCGCTAACAACAAATAACAACAACCAACGATTATGAAAATCAGACGCGAAGTAAAGATAGGATTGTATGCACTCGCCATGATGCTGTGTCTCTATCTGGGTATCAACTACCTGAAAGGCAAGGAGGTATTCAGCGGCGACAGGACTTATTACGCGCTCTATGACCAGACAAAGGGGCTGCAGAAATCCGCCCTTGTGCTGCTGCGCGGAGTGAAGATCGGTTCGGTTACGGACATCGCCATAGATCCGAAAAATCCCGACAAGGTGCTCGTGACGGTCAATATCAAAAAGGATATGAAGATACCCACCGACTCGCGGCTGAAACTTTTCAGCAACGGCATTCTCGGCAGCATGGCCCTCGAACTGATACCCGGAACAGCCGACAGCCGGTTCGAAAAAAACGCCATCATCCCGTCGGAAACCGAAAGCGGCCTGCTGGAATTCGCCTCGCTGAGCCTTGACGATATCATCCAGGAGGTGAAACGGCTGATGATATCGCTGGAAGCCACTTCGAACAGCCTCAACGCCATACTGACGGACAACGCCGATAACATCAGGGGTACGCTCGGCAACGTCAACGAAATGTCGCGCCAGCTCGCCGCCGGGAACCTCGAAAAAACACTCCGCGACCTGGGCGAATTTTCGGGCATGCTGAAGAACAACTCGGCGAAATTAGACGGCATTATAGGCAATTTCGACGAGATTTCCGGCTCGCTTGCCGAAGCAGACATCAAAGGCGTCGTCGACAGCCTCGGGATGAGCGTCAACCACCTCAACGCCGTGCTGGCTAACCTTGCGGGCGACGAGGGCTCGGCGGGAAAACTGTTGGGTGACCCCGCACTGTACGACTCGCTCGTGACGGCGTCGGGCAACCTCTCGGCGCTGCTGGCGGACCTCAAGGAGAACCCTAAACGCTATATCAACATCTCGGTGTTCGGGGGGCGCGACAAGGATAAGAAAAAGAAAGAAAAATAGCAATTGCCGTCGGCAGCAGCGTCATTGCGAGAAGGCGAAGCCGACGAAGCGATCCAGCCTTATTTTCTGGATTGCTTCGCAAGCTCGCAATGACGAAATCCGATGACATACGGAATAACCACGCCAAATCATGACCTACCCTTCCAACTTCGAGCAGAAAGTCGGTTTCGACCGCATCCGCAGGCAGGTGGAAGAACTGTGCACCACTTCGGCCGCCCGCGAACGCCTGGCGGCCGAAACTTTTTCGGTGTCCGCACCCGAAATAGAACTCCGCCTGGGGCTCGCCGACGAGCTCCGCGTCATTTTGCAATTGGAGGGCGGTTTTCCCGGAGGCGAATTCACCGACACCGAACGGATCGTCAAAAAAGCCCGCGTCGAGGGGGCGTTCCTCGAGGTCGACGAGATACGCACCCTGCACCGGGCGCTGACCTCGGTTGGCGAGGTGCTGTCGTTCCTGGCGGCGCGCCCGGCGCAGCAGTATCCGCGCCTCGCGGCCATGAGCGCCGGTATCGAAGGCTTTCCGGCCATCTGCAACCACATAGACTCTTTGATAGACCGCTACGGAAAGATAAAGGACAACGCTTCGGCGGCGCTTTACGACATTCGCCGGACGATCCGCTCGCGCGAGGGCGAGGTGTCGAAACGGATGCACCAGATACTCTCGCGGGCGCAAAGCGCGGGCATCGTAGACGCCGACGCGTCGCTTTCGATCCGCGACGGGCGCACAGTCATCCCGGTGGCGGCTATGAACAAGAAAAAGCTCCCCGGATTTATACACGACGAATCGGGCAGCGGGAAGACATTCTACATCGAGCCGGTCGAGATAGTCGAGATCAACAACGAACTCAAGGAGCTGGAGTACGAGGAGCGGCGCGAGATCGTCCGCATACTGACCGATTTTACCGACGGCATCCGTCCCGACCTCGACGGCATCGCGGCGTCGGGCGAATACCTCGCCGGGATAGACCTCGTCCGCGCTAAAGCCCGCTGGGCGGCGGCGAACGGCGCGGGCAAACCGATCCTGTCCGACGACGGGCGGATCGTATTGCGTCAGGCGAGGCATCCACTGCTGGCCCAGACTTTGAAACGCGAAAAAAAGGAGCTGATACCGCTCGACATGTCGCTTTCGCCCTCGGAAAGGATCATCGTCATTTCGGGGCCGAACGCGGGCGGCAAGTCTGTGTGCCTGAAGACCGTGGCGCTGCTGCAGTATATGTTCCAGTGCGGTTTCCCCGTCCCGGCGCTCGAGAATTCGGAGATGCCCGTTTTCGACTCGCTTTTCATCGACATCGGCGACGAGCAGAGCATCGACAACGACCTGAGCACCTACTCGTCCCACCTGCTGAATATGAAAGAGATGCTTCAGGGGGCGGGCGACAGCTCGATGGTCTTTATCGACGAGTTCGGTTCGGGAACGGACCCTGTCATCGGAGGCGCGATCGCCGAATCGGTGCTCGAAAAATTTGTCGAAAAAGGGTGTTACGGCGTTATCACGACGCACTACTCCAACATCAAATATTTCGCGTCGAACAACCCCGGCGTCATCAACGGCTCGATGTCGTTCGACGTGCAGGCGATAAGGCCGCTCTTCCGCCTCGAACGTGGAAAGCCCGGAAGTTCCTTCGCCGTGGAGATCGCGCGAAAGATCGGGCTGCCGGAAGAGATAATCCGGTCGGCCGGGGAAAAGGCCGGAACCGACCACATAAACCTCGAGCGCCAGCTGCGCGAGATCGCCCGCGACCGCCGATACTGGGAAACCAAGCGCGACAAGATACGCCTGGCAGACAAAAAAGTCGAGCAGCTCGAAATCGACTATGCACAGCGTCTGGCAGCCATCAAGGCCGAGCGGGGCGAGATAATCAAAAAAGCGAAAGACGAGGCCAAAGCTCTTGTTGCCGAGGCCAACAAACAGATAGAAAACACCATTCGTACCATCAAAGAGTCGCAGGCCGACAAGGAACTGACGCGCCTCGCCCGACGCGAAATGGACGATTTCCGCGAAACGCTCGACGCTCCGGCTGTGCGGGATGCGGACAAACAGATGCAGATAGACGCCGAAATGGAGCGCGTCCTGCGCCGTCAGCAAAACCGTGCGGAACGCAAGGCGCAGGCCAAAAAAGAGGAAAAAACGAAGCCCGCGCCAAAGCCCAAAGAGGTGGAGGCGGGTGCGAAAGTGCGCATCAAAGGGCAGGACACCGTCGGGGAAGTTACCGAGGTCAAGGGCAGCAAGGCGACCGTGGCGTTCGGCCATATCCTTTCGACCGTCGCGAAAGATCGGCTCGAAGTGATCTCCACAGGCGAATACAAGACCGCGACGCGTCCCGTGACGGCGCGCGTCAACATGAGCGGCGACATCGCGGACCGCAAGCTGAACTTCTCGCCCAGGGTAGACGTGCGCGGACTGCGCCCCACCGAGGCCGTCGAGGAGGTCGAGGATTTCATAGACAACGCGCTGATGATAGGCGTCAACAGCGTTACGATCCTACACGGCAAGGGGACCGGCGCGCTCAAGCAGGAGATACGCCGCTACCTCAAAAGCATCCCGGCGGTCGAAAGCGCCACCGACGACCATGCCGACCGGGGCGGCGCGGGAATAACCGTAGTAACCTTTAAACAGTAATTAGGAATTAGGAGTTTGCTATGAACTATTTGCTAAGTGAAATAGCCGCCGTGTGCGGAGGGGTGTTTTCCGGGAGCGACCGGCCGGTGGAGCGCGTCATAGTCGACAGCCGCACTCCCGCTGTGGGCGGCGACACGCTTTTCGTTGCCATACGCACCGCCAGCCGCGACGGACACGCTTACATCGGCGACCTCTACGCGCGCGGAGTGAGGGGTTTCATCGTCGGGCCCGGTTTCGACACGGCGGGATTCCCCGAAGCCGGGTTCGTGCAGGCGGCCGACACGCTGGCCGCCCTGCAGGCGCTCGCAGCTCACCACCGCAGCCGGTTCAAAGGCCGTGTGGTCGGGATCACGGGAAGCTACGGCAAGACCATCGTCAAGGAGTGGATAGCCCAGTTGACACCGCCCGGTGTGAACGTCTTTAGGAGCCCCAAAAGCTATAATTCGCAGATCGGGGTGCCGCTTTCGGTGCTGATGATCGAGGGGAGCGAGGATTACGCCGTGATCGAGGCGGGGATTTCCGAGCCGGGCGAGATGGCCGCGCTGCGCGAAATAATCCGTCCCGACGTCGGCATAATCACCGCCATAGGAGATGCGCATGCCGAGAATTTCGTGTCGCAAAAAGACCTGCTGTATGAAAAAATGGGACTTTTCAAGGAGTGCCGCACCATAATATACGACGGAGAATATCCGGAGATCGGCCCGGCGCTACGCAAAAAATACCCAGGAGCGCGGCTGACCGACGCCGCCGGGACCGTCGGCGGAGAGGATGATTTCACGCGCCGCAACGCCTCGCTGGCCCTGTGTTTCTGGCGCACGGAGGGTTACGATATTCCGGCAGGCGCGGCCGATTCGCTGCAGCCCGTCGCGATGCGGCTCGAAGTCAAGGAGGGTCTTTACGGCTCGGTGATAATCAACGACACGTACAATTCCGATATAAATTCGCTCGCCATAGCGCTGGACTACCTGGGGCGCGCGGCGGGAAAACGCCCGGAAATGGTCGTAATGGCCGACATGGCCGTCGCTGCGGGGCGTGAAGAGGAAACTTACCGCCGCGCCGCCGCACTCGTCGGGGCCGCCGGGATCGACCGCTTCGTCGGCATAGGCCCGGCGATGACGTCGCATTCGGCGATGTTCGGCGCGAAAAGTTCGTTCTTCGCCTCGGCCGACGATTTTCTGCGATCGGTCACGTCGGCGGAACTCGGCGGACGCGCCATACTGATAAAAGGGGGCGCGCGGATGCAGTTCGGGCGCATCAGCCATGCGCTCGAACGCAGGAGCCACACCACCGTCATGGAGATCGACCTCGACGCCATGATCCACAACCTGCGCCTGTGCCGTTCGCGGCTTACCCCAGGCGGCAACGGCCGCTGCGGATTTGATGATAAAGGTGGATGCCGATCCGAAACAATCGGCACAGCGCAACCCTCATTGCAAGATATTATGAACATAGGGGTGATGCCGATGATAAAGGCTTCGGCCTACGGGCACGGCACTTTCGAGATCGCCAACACGCTCCAGCAGCAGGGCGTCGACTACCTTGCCGTGGCCTTCGCCGACGAGGGGGTTGACCTGCGCGAAAGCGGCATTACGATGCCGATCGTGGTGCTGAACGCCGACGCCGGCAGCTTCGAACTGATGATCCGCCACCGGCTCGAACCCGAAATTTACAACTTCATCTCGCTGGGTGAGTTCACCACGTTGCTCAAACGCCACGGCGAGCAGCGCTACCCCATCCATATCAAACTCGACACGGGGATGCACCGCCTGGGTTTCGGCGAAAAAGACATCGAGCGGTTGAATGCCGCGCTGGCCGAAACTTCGCGCTACGCCCGCGTCAGCACAGTTTTCTCGCACTTAGCGGCGGCCGACGACCCCGCCGAGGACGATTTCACGCGGGGCCAGATCGCCGCTTTCGACCGGATGAGCCGTGCAATAACAGCCTCTCTGCCTTATCCCGTCCGCCGCCATCTGGCCAACACCAAAGGGATCGAAAGGTTTCCCGAAGCGAATTTCGATATGGTGCGGCTGGGAATAGGACTCTACGGTATCGGTATGGAGGGGGCGCGTAAAGTCGCCTCGCTCAGGACGGGCATCGTGAACATAGCCGAACTGCCTGCCGATGAAACCGTCGGCTACAGCCGCCGGGGCGTGTTGACAAGGGCGTCGCGCATAGCGACAATTCCGATAGGCTATGCCGACGGGCTGAACCGCCGCCTGAGCTGCGGCGCGTGGGCGGTGCTCATTCACGGACGGACGGCGCCGATCGTAGGCAACGTCTGCATGGACAGCTGCATGGTCGATATAACCGATATTCCGGAGGTGAAGGTCGGGGACGAGGTGGTGATTTTTTCCGATGCGCCGGGAAACACCGTCGAGGATATGGCGCGCGTCCTCGGAACCATTCCGTACGAGGTGCTGACCTCTGTTTCGGCGCGCGTGAAACGGATCTATACAAAAGAATAACATGACCGCCTGTCGTCATTGCGAGGAACCGCAGGTGACGCGGCAATCCAGATGATATAAGCCTGGATTGCTTCGCTCGTCCGCCGTCGGCGTTCCGACCTCGCAATGACGGCCGGAAAGCCGACAGCGAATTTTCAGAACCGTAATGAATAAAGGAATTCTATATCTATTACCCTGCCCGATAGGCGAAACCGCGCCCGAAGAGGTGCTTCCGGCGCATAACTTCGAGGTAATGCGCGGGCTCGACTATTTTATCGTCGAGGAGGTGCGCACCGCCCGCCGCTTCCTGTCGAAAGCCGGGATGGGCCCCATCGACCGGCTTGAATTCGCCGAACTCAACGAACACACTCCCGCGGCGGAGATAGAGGCGATGCTCGCGCCGATCGTTGCCGGACGCAGTGCAGGAGTGATTTCAGAGGCGGGGGTTCCGGCCGTGGCCGATCCTGGCAGCGACATAGTCGCGGCGGCCCACCGAAAAGGCATCCGCGTGATACCTCTCGTCGGTCCCTCGTCGATACTGATGGCGCTGATGGCGTCGGGGCTCAACGGCCAGTCGTTCGCCTTCAACGGCTACCTCCCGGTCAAGCCGCCCGAACGTTCGCGCGCCATAAAGCACTTCGAACGCCGCGCGCGCACCGAAAACCAGCCGCAGATTTTCATAGAAACGCCCTACCGCAACGGGAAACTTTTCGAGGAGCTGGCCGCGTCGTGCGACCCCGGAACGCGGCTGACGGTGGCAGTCGACATTTCCGGCCCGGAGGAGTTCATCCTGACGCTGACCGCGGCCGAATGGCGCCGACGTCCCGCACCCGATCTCCACAAGCGGCCGGCGATATTTATTATCGGATGAAAGATGATAAATGAAAGATGAAAGATTATGGTGCGGCAGAAGCCGCATATTATAACATTATAGCGAACCTAATAGGTTCGCTATAATGATTTTACGACGCATATTTCTACAAGTCGCCAGACTTGTTTCATCTTTCATCTTTCATTCTACTAATGGTCCTTCGTCGAGGATCAGGCGGAGGATGGAATCGGGAAGCGGCTCCCGCGGCTGCGGAGCCTTGGGCAGAGTGTCGGGGAGAGGTTCCTGATGCCACAGTCCGCGCGCTTTCAGGAGAGGTATGCGGCTCGGTTCGCGGCCCCGGAAATCCATATAAAGGTCCATTCCGTCCTTCAGCCCGCGCGGCGCGAGTATCTTGTAGCGGAAATCTTTCGCCGTCTGCAGGTCGAAAATATCGCCCGTTTCGACGAAAGCCCCGTAAGCGTCCTTGTCGAACACCTCGGCCCACGTGTATCCGTAGTATCCCGCCGCGTAGCCGCCGTCGAAGATGTGGCTGAAATAGGGATAGTGGTAGCGCGGCTCTATTTCGGGGATAAGCCCGCGTTTGGCGGCCAGCGCGTAGGTTTCGAAATCGGCGACGTTGAAAGGCACGTACTCCCCGAGCATATGTATATCCATATCTGAGAATGACGCCGCAAGCAGTTCGACCGTGTTGAATCCCTGGTTGAAAAGCGAGGTCTCCTCTATTTTCTGGATTATGCGGTCGGGCATCGGATCGCCCGTGCGGTAGTGCAGGGCGTAGCTCCTCAGCATTTCGGGCTCGAACGCCCAGTTCTCCATTATCTGCGAGGGCAGCTCCACGAAGTCGCGCTCGACGCCCAGCAGCCCCTGGTAGGGAACGTCCGCGAAGAGGTTGTGCAGCGCGTGGCCGAACTCATGGAAAAAAGTTTCGACCTCGTCGAGCGTAAGCTGCGAAGGCGAACCGCCGACCGGTTCGGTGAAATTGCAGACGATGGTCGTGATGGGCGATATTTTGTTGCCCCGGCGGTCGTAGCCCTGGCTGCGGTACGATCCGCACCACGCACCGGCGCCCTTGCCCGGACGCGGGAAAAAGTCCATGTAGATCATGCCCAGATGGCTGTTGTCCCTGTCGAGGACTTCGTAAACCGCCACGTCCTTCTGGTAAACGGGCATTTTGACCGGGCGGAAAGATATGCCGTAGAGGCGGTTGCAGAGGTTGAAGATGCCCGAGCGGACATTTTCGAGCGAGAAATAGGGACGCGACTGCTCCTCGTCGAAACTGTAGCGGCTCTTGCGCACCTTCTCGGCGTAGTACCACCAGTCCCACGTATTCAGCACCGCGAGCGTGTCGTTCTTTTCCTGCCGTTTCATCCGCAGCAGTTCGTCGCGCTCCTCTTTGGCTTTTTCGAGAGCCGGGGTCCAGATGTCGTCCAAAAGTTTGTAGACGGCGTCGGGAGTCCTGGCCATGCGCTCGTCGAGGACGAAAGCGGCATATGTTTCAAAACCCATCAGATGCGCCTTTTCGGTGCGCAGCCTGACGATGTCGTTGATTATCTGAGCATTGTCGAATTCACCCCCGGCGGCGCACTGTCCCAGATACGCCTCGTAGAGCTGGCGGCGCAGGTCCTCCTTGTCGGAATAGGTCAGGAAAGGGATCCAGCTCGGTTTCTGGAGCGTGAAGATCAGCCTGTTCTCCAGGCCTTTCTCTTTGGCGCGGCTGCGCGCCCTCGACACCACATTGGAGGGGAGTCCCGTCGCGTCGCGCGTGTCGATCACCAGTTCATAGGAGTTGACGGCCTCGCGGCGGTTGTTGCCGAACCGGACGCCCAACACCGATAACTCCTCGTTTATCTTCTTGAGTTGTTCCTTTTCGGCCTCGCCCAGCAGCGCCCCGTTGCGCACGAAACGCTTGTAAGTCCTGTCTAAAAGGCGCGCCTGCGCCTGGTTGAGCTTCAGCGAATCGCGCCTGTCGTAGACCGCCTTTATCTTTTCGAACAGCCGCGGGTTCATGGCTATTTCGTCGCCGTGTTTCGACAGCAGGGGCGACATCTCGGCCTTTATGGCTTCCAGTTCGTCGGTGGTTTCGGCGGAGGTGAGGCCGAAGAATATCCTGCTTACCGTGTTTAGAAGCTCGCCGCTGCGGTCGTAGGCCAGAATGACGTTGTCGAACGCGGGCGGCGCGGTGTTCAGGACGATCGAATCTATTTCGGCCCTCTGGATGCGCATACCCTCCTCGAAGGCGGGCTTGAAATACTCCGGCGACATCCGGTCGAAAGGCGGGACCCCGAACGGCGTGTCCCACCCGGTAAAAAAGGGATTCCCCATATCGGCAGGTTTTTGATTGACGAGGTAAAGATAGCGTCCGCCGAAGAGGAGTCCGGCAAGGGCGGCGCAGGCGATGCCTGCGATGACATACGGCTTTGTTTTTTTGCGTCTTTCGCTGGGAAGTGTCCTGCGCCGTACCACGAGTATCGCGGCGCCGAGCAGGGCGGCCGCGGCGAACAGCGCGATTATTGCGATCGAGAATAGTTTGAGGATCATAATTTCCGCATTTTTTTGTTCCTTTGCAAAGATA
>JAVBVG010000119.1:0-16691 GCA_031554415.1 Rikenellaceae bacterium
CACGATGGAGCGCATGGTGAAGGTGGTGAAAGACCTCCGCACCGAGCACCGCTACAACGGCTATATCCACATGAAAAGCATTCCGGGGGCGAGCCAGTCGCTCGTGCGTGAGGCGGGGATGTACGCCGACCGCCTGAGCGTTAATATCGAGATCCCGCGGGAGGAGAACCTGCGGTTGCTGGCTCCCGAAAAAGACCATGAGAGCGTCTACTCGCCGATGAAATATATCCACCAGGGGGTTCTGGAGAGCGCCGAGGAGCGCAAGAAATTCCGCAGCGCACCTAAATTCGCTCCGGCCGGCCAAAGCACCCAGATGATAGTCGGCGCGACGGACGAGAGCGACAGCGAAATACTGCATCTATCCACTAAACTTTATAACGTACAGGGAATGAGGCGGGTCTATTTTTCGGCGTTCGTTCCGGTCAACTCCTATGACAACCGTCTGCCCGCGCTGAAACAGCCTCCCCTGGTGCGCGAGAACCGCCTTTACCAGGCCGACTGGCTGATGCGCTTCTACGGCTTCGGGGCGGGGGAGATCGTCGACGACTCGTATCCCAACCTCGACCTCGAGATAGACCCGAAACTGGCGTGGGCGCTGCGACACCCGGAAAAGTTCCCCGTCGATATGAACCGCGCCGATTACGAGATGATACTGCGCGTTCCCGGCATCGGCGTCAAGTCGGCGACCCTGATCGTGGCGGCGCGGCGACACGGGCGCATCACTTCGGCGACGCTCAAGAAGATCGGCGTCGTGATGAAAAAGGCGCAGTATTTCATTACGTGCGGGGAGCTTGCGGCGCCAGGCGTAATCGGCGACATGCACCCCGATCTGGTGCGGAAAATGCTGACGCAGAAGAAACCCTCGCGTAAGGGGACGAACCCCGACCAGACCGTGCTCATCTTCCCCGAATGATCCTTTTTCGCTACGATAAGACTTTCGAAGGCCTTCTGACGGCCGTTTTCGACGCATACTCGCGCCGGACATTTCCCGATGCGCTGTTGGAGGAAAACGATCCGGGACCGCTTTTCGTGACGGAGGAATATACGGTCGTCACCGACGCTGAAAGGTCGGGGCGCGTGTGGCGCGCGCTCGAACGGAAAGTGCCCGTGGAGGTGCGCAATATGCTGATGTACGCCTGGCTGTCGGAAGAGGAGGGGGTCGATGAGATTCTGTTGAGATACATGCGGCGGGTTTTCGATTCGAAGATACAGGTGCAGACCGATTTCGCCGATCCCGACATCCTCCGTGTGAAGCAGTTGGCGCAGAAAGTTTCGCAGGAACGCATGAGGCTTATAGAGTTCACGCGGTTCCAGAAAGGGGGCGACAACACCTATTTCGCACCTGTGTCGCCGCGCTACAACGCCCTGCCGCTGAGCATGCCCTATTTCAAGGACCGTTTCCGCGACCAGCGGTGGCTCATCTACGACATCAAGCGGAGATACGGGTTCTACTACGACCTCGAAACGGTGACGGAGGTTACGATGGAGGACGACGGCCACCTGTTGGACGGTCAGCTCGACGAAAAACTGATGGCCGATGACGAAAAGCTGTTCCAAAGCCTTTGGAGAACATATTTTCACGCGATGGCGATCAAGGAGCGCATCAACCCGAAGCTCCAGCGCCAGCATATGCCCCGCCGATTCTGGAAACTGCTCACCGAAATGCAATAACGGCATAAAAAAAGCGGCTGGAATTTTCTAGCCGCTTTACTCTGTTTAGCATAAAATTACAAGAAACTCTTGATCCCGTCGATCAGCGTTTTGAAATCCCTGCTTCCCATAATGTTGGCCACCACGAACTGATTCCCCGACCTGACCATCGCCAGTATTTCGCATTTGCCGCTTGCCTCGTCGTCGATCATGTAGAGGCTCACATCCTCGCTGTCGGTGTGCATCGAAACGATGCTCTTGTAGGGCTTTTTCGCAACGACGGTCTTCTGGACGGTCTTGGCGAACTTCTTGTCCGGATTTTCGTAAACTATGGCCTTGAGAAAGGTCAGCCCGTCGAGATAGCTCTTGAACATGCCCAGATAGCCGCTCCATTCCGAGGAGCCCATGCCGTAGGGGATGTAGGCTTCGTTGTCGTAATCGTAGTCGCCGGTTTCGCCGTAGACGTATTCATACTCGGTGTAACCCTTGTAATCCGTGGTTTCTTCATCTTCCCCGTCAGCCGCGGCAACGACTTCGATTTCGGTCTCCGCGGGCGGAGCCACCTCCTCTTCGACGCCCATTTCCATGGCATACGGAACGTCATCCTCCTTGTCGAACTGCTGCAGGAAATAGGTGAGCCCTTCGAGGATGCTGCCTTCGAGGTTGATGGCGGTGATGCCTTTGCGGCCGTCGTACTTTTTGATAAGCTTGTCGAAACCGCTCTCCTGGGCCTGGAGCCCGAACGGGAAGGCGATCAAAACGGCGATGATAATAAGTTTCTTCATAAGATCGATTGTCTGTTTATTAGGCGCAAATATAATGTGAATCCGGGATAAGAAAAACATTTAGCCTGTTTTCTTACCCCGGATTTACGTAAAAATAATACGGTATTTAAGATTCCCGGCTTATTCCTGCTTTTTCCCTTTATCGGCCGGCTTGGTGCAGGTGAAATCGAGTTTTTCGATGGCCTTTTTCAGCGTCGCCTCATCGGTCTTCGAGGGGTCGTATTTGATTGTAACCTGTTTTTTTTCGAGGTCGACCTTCATGTCTTTGACCCCCTTTTCCCAGGGGATGTTCTTTTCGAGCTTCGCCTGGCAGCTGTGGCAGTCCATGCTCACGTCGAATGTCACGGTTTCGGTCTTGGCCTTTTTGTCGGCGGTCTGGGCCGATGCGCCGAACCCTGTCATGAGGACGGCCGCGCACAAAATCAATGTTCTGAAAGTTTTCATAGCGGTTTTTATTTAAAGTTTACCAATTCTTAATCGTATTCCGGCGTATATGCGCCGTCCCATGAGCGGCCCCCAGATGCGCGAGGAGTCGAAGTCCGCGGCGAACGGATCCTGCCAGTCGATGATCGGATTGGGCTGGCGGAAGTTGAAAATGTTTTCGACGCCGGCGTAAATGTCGAAGCGTTTGCTGTTCTTCGTTACCTGGAAAAAGTGTATCCAGAACGTGGGCGAATATTCCGCCGCCGCGCCGTAGCCTGCGAGGCTGGGCAGACGCGACGGGCCGTTTGCCTGGGCCGTGTAGTCGAACACCCATTTCTTGAAGTTGGTGGCGTACGACACGTTGATAAGCCCTCGGTAGCGCGACGTGAGGGGTTTTTCGACCGTGTGCCTCTGCGCGCCGTCGGTCAGCGTCACTTCGGTGTCGTTGTAGCGGAAAGCGCCGTAGATATCCAATCCTTTCACGACCGTGAACGTGAGGTCGGCCTGCCACGCGTCGGCGAACGAACGCCCGTCGAGGTTATAGAAATAAACGTCGCTCGTATTGCGTTCGGTGTCGACAATCACCTGGTTGTCGAACGCCGTGTGGAACCAGTCGAGGCTCAGCGTGGCCTTGCGGTGGCTCCAGATCGGGATGTAGAACGCCACGTTGCCGCCGAAATTCCACGCGCTCTCGATACCGAGGCCGTCGATCGACCCGACGTCGAACGTGCGCGACGAGGCCATCAGCCCGATGTTCTCGGCGATGACGTTGGGCGAGCGAAAACCGCGCCCGGCCGAAGCCCTCAGTACCATGAACTCCCACGGCTCGTAGCGCACGTTGGCGCGGGGGGTGAAGAGCATCCCGTAGGCGCTGTTCCAGTCGCCGCGCGCACCCAGCATCAGCGTCAGTTTGTGGTCGTAATTATAGGTGTACTGTGCGTATACGCCCGGAACGATCTCCTCGCGGTTAAGCGGGTACAGTTTGCCCGGTTCGTTCCGGTCGTCGCGGTAGTGCGTCCGGTAGTTGTCGTAATTGAAACTCACGCCGGTAATGTAGCCGTGGTCGGGGGAGCCTATCCACGAACTGAACAGGCTGTTGAAATAGAAACTGTTCTGCGTCCCGGCGAAATCCTTCATCCCGAACGCCGAATCCTGTTCGTGGTGCGTGAAGCTGGTGATAAGCCCCAGGCTCTGCCCCTCCTTCTGCCGGAAACCGATGCCGGTTTTGTTGTAGACAGTCAGGTTGCGGTTCCCGATCGCGGTTTTGTAGCGGTCGTTGCCGATCGACGACAACTGCCCCCCTTTGCGGTCTTCCCAGATGTACTTTATCCCGGTGCGCGACTCGACCATCTTTTCGGGATTCTGGTACGACCAGCGGTTGTAGATATTGTACAGTTGTGTGCGCGGCGTGTCCATGAATCCGTCCCTGTTGTAGTCGTGCTCCTTGTTCTCGATCGAACCGTGCAGCATAAGCCCTGTCCAGAGGTGCTTCGTCACGGGAATCGCCGCCGCGACGTTGGCCTCAAAACGCAGCGATTCGTCGCCGTAGAGGTTGATGAAAAGAGGTTCGGAGGTTTCGGGCTTGCGGAATTCGAGGTTTATCTGCCCCGTGATCGACTCGTAGCCGTTTGTCACCGACGAGGCTCCTTTCGACACCTGGATCGATTCGAGCCACGTTCCGGGCGAGTAGCTCCAGCCGTAGGTCGAGGCGAGCCCGCGCATGGTGGGGATGTTTTCGGCCATCATCTGGCTGTAGATGCCCGACAGCCCCAGCAGTTGCACCTGTTTGGCTCCCGAAACGGCGTCGGTGTATCCGACCGTCACGGCGGCGCTGTTCTCGAAGCTTTCCGAGAGGTTGCAGCAGGCCATCTTCATCAGCCCGGCGCTCGAAATGGTTTCGGTTTTCTGGAGCGTCTGCCCCGAGAAGACGGTTCCGTTCTGGTAGGCGACCACGACGACTTCGCCGGTTTCAGTGACTGCCGGGCTGAGGGCGAATTCGACCTGACGTCCGGCCGCGGACAACGCCACGCTGTCGGGCGCGTAACCCAGGTAGCTCGCCACGATCCAGCCTTCGGAATCTTTAGGTATGCCGAGTGAAAACTCTCCGGAGGCGTCGGCTGCGGTTGCGGCAGTCGTACCGGATATCCGGACTGTGGCCCCGGCGAGGGGTTCTCTTGTTTCCGCGTCCGTAACCTTCCCGCGCACCCTGTTCTGGGCCTGCATGGGCAGCGCGGAACTCAGGAACAGTGCGGTAAGTAAAATATATATTGTGTATTTTTTCATTATTTTTTTTCTTATTTATCATCTTTATTCTTTCCGTGCGCAGGGCACGAAAAAAGGCTTCCCGCTGTCGGAAAGCCCTTTTGTACATGGCGCGTACCGCCTTGATTTTCAGGCGATTTCGCGGTACGGACGTTCCGATGATGCCGGCAGCAGGTGCGCCGCATCGCCGTCGTCATCACCGCCGCCCATCGAAAGGACGGTCGCGTACCATTTTATTGAAAATATGGGATTGTCCTCCCGCGCGCATATCTTTCCCGGCTTTTCGGGCGCGGCGGCTTTTACGGGCATAATATCCCGGAATATCTCTATAGGTTCGCCGGCGCAGGATAGGAGCCTCTCTTCCTCGTCCCAGTTCTTGACCGGAACGTATCCCGCGGGTTTGCTGCCTTTGTGGTGGCAGCCGCAATAGCTGCAATCCTCCTCCTCTTCGCTGTGGTTGCAGGCGTTTTCCGTTCCGGGTGCCGCCGCGGTCTCATACCGCAGAAAATGGCACAGGTGGCCGCTGCAAGCGCAGTTTCCGAAAGATTCGTTCGTCCCGCACTCCTGCTGCGTCTTTGCCTGGGGCGCGCTTTTGCAACCGGCGTGCGCGAACGAGGGCGCCGCCGCCACAAGGCAGACGAACAGGAACAGGGTGAATGCAGTCGGTCTCATAATTTTGCAAAGATAACGTCTTTTTCGGCATATTGTTACTTTCCGGGCGCCGAAACGGCCAAATTCGACCGTCAAACGGCAGGCGGCGGTACAAAAAATAACCTTATATGACGGATTGCCGGGGCAAATATAACACGGGTGCGGAAGATTTTTTCGCCGCAGGTACATTTTTTGTATCTTGCACCTGACTGACAAAACGTTTCGATTATGGATTACAGGATTGAAAAAGATACGATGGGCGAGGTGAGGGTGCCGGCCGGCGCATACTGGGGCGCGCAGACACAGCGCAGCATCGAAAATTTTCCCATCGCTCGCGATACCGACAGGATGCCGATAGAGGTTGTCCACGCTTTTGCATATCTCAAAAAAGCCGCCGCGCTGACAAATATGGCCGCCGGGGTGCTTTCGCGCGGGAAATGCGGGCTGATCGCCACGGTCTGCGACGAGATACTGACCGGGCGTCTCGACGGGCAGTTCCCGCTTGTGGTGTGGCAGACAGGAAGCGGAACCCAGAGCAATATGAACGTCAACGAGGTGATCGCCAACCGCGCCCATGTGCTTTCGGGGGGCAGCCTGGCCGACCGCGAAAAAGTCCTCGCCGCGAACGACGACGTCAACCGGTCGCAATCCTCCAACGATACTTTCCCGACGGCAATGCACATCGCGGCGTACAGGATGCTGGTCGATGTGACAATTCCCGGGATCGAGGCGCTGCGCGACACACTCGCCGAAAAGAGCAGCCGCTATATGGATGTCGTGAAGATCGGGCGCACCCATTTCATGGACGCCACGCCGTTGACGCTGGGGCAAGAGTTGAGCGGATACGTTTCACAGCTCGATCACGCTCTGAAAGCGATCGGTAATTCGCTGGCGCATCTCTCGGAACTTGCTCTCGGCGGAACGGCCGTAGGGACGGGGATAAACACCCCGCCGGGTTTCGCGGTGAACGTCGCGGCGAAGATCGCCGAACTTACGGGACTTCCGTTCGTTACGGCCCCGAACAAATTCGAGGCGCTGGCCGGTCACGACGCCCTTGTCGAGGCTCACGGGGCGCTGAAAACCGCCGCGGTCGCGCTGATGAAGATCGCCAATGACATCCGGATGCTCTCTTCGGGCCCGCGCGCAGGGATAGGCGAGATACGTATTCCCGAGAACGAGCCAGGTTCGTCGATCATGCCCGGCAAGGTCAATCCCACGCAGTGCGAGGCGCTGACGATGATCTGCGCCCAGGTGATGGGGAACGACGTGGCGATAGGGATGGGCGGCGCGACCGGCCATTTCGAACTCAATGTGTTCAAGCCCGTCATCATCCGAAATTTCCTGCACAGCGCGAGGCTGATAGGCGAGGGATGCCGGAGTTTCGAGGAGCGCTGCGCCCGCGGGATAGAGCCGATCGAGGATAATATAAAGCGGCATGTCGACTCTTCGCTAATGCTCGTCACGGCGCTCAATACAAAGATAGGGTATTACAAGGCAGCCGAGATCGCGCAGCGCGCCTACCGCGAGAACACGACTTTGCGCCGGGCGGCCATAGAATCGGGCTACCTCACGGCCGCGGAATTCGACGAATGGGTGCGCCCGGAAGACATGACAGGAGTGAAGAGTGAAGAGTGAAGAGTGAAGAATTGAAAAGATAGCGTCAAAATTTCTCCTCCTAAGTTGGGAGGAGTACCCTTGCGGAGCAAGGGGGAGGCGGTCTGTCTTCCACTCCATGGGAGGGGAAGTAAATCGCCGTCGGCGTTCCGACTACTTTTGATTGAGGCTCTGGTGGTTGAGGATCCCGCACTCGTGGCTGTTGAGAATCTCCACCCCGCGCCGGACATCGGTCGGCCGGATCACGATATTGGCCGTGTCGCCCTGCGAAAAGGCGTACATGTATTCGATGAAAACGTCCTCTTTGGCAAGGTATTCGAGTATGGCGGCCAGCGAACCCGGCACGTTGCTGCATGTAAGGCAGATGACGCTGTTGACCGAAACCCCGAAACTGGCCTCTTTCAGCACTTCGACAGCCTTGTCGACATCCGACACGATCAGGCGCAGGATGCCGAATTCGGCGTTTTCGGCCAGACTGAATGCCGTCAGGTTGATGCCGTTGTCCGCAAGTATGCGGGTAACCTCGTTGATGCGTCCGCTCCGGTTTTCCAGAAAGACGGATAATTGTCTGATCGTCATGGCAATTAGTTTAAAAGGTTAATTCCGATTCCGCAAAAGCGATAGCTTTTGCAAAGTCCCCCTTTTCGAAAGGGGGATTTATGGGGTATGTTATTTAAGGTTACGTTTATCTATTACGCGCCGGGCTTTCCCCTCGCTGCGCTGTATGCTGTTGGGCTCGACCAGTTTGATGTCGGCTTTCAGTCCCAGAAGGCTTTGCAGACGGTCGGATATCTTCTTTTTGAGCGCGAGCATCTTGGAAATTTCGTCGGAATAGTAGCCGTCGCGCACCTCGACGTGTACTTCAAGCGAGTCGAGGTTGTTCACCCTGTCTATGATCAGCAGGTAGTGCGGTTCGAACTCTTCCATATCGAGTATCACGCTCTCGATCTGTGACGGGAATACGTTCACGCCGCGTATGATGAGCATGTCGTCGCTGCGTCCCACGATGCGGCTCATGCGGACGTTGGTGCGTCCGCAGCGGCACGCTTCGTCGGTCAGCGTGCAGAGGTCTTTGGTGCGGTATCGGAGCAGCGGAAGCCCCTCTTTGGTGAGCGTGGTGAAGACCAGTTCGCCCTGCTCGCCGTAAGGCAATTGTTCTAAAGTATCGGGTGAGATGATCTCCGGATAGAAGTGATCGTCAACGATATGTGAACCGTCCTGATATTCGCATTCATACGAAACGCCCGGTCCCATGATCTCGCTCAGGCCGTAGATATTGTAGGCTTTCAGGCCGAGTTTGTTTTCGATCTCGCGGCGCATGTTCTCCGTCCATGGTTCGGCTCCGAAAATCCCGATTTTCAGCCTGAATTCGCTCCGGTCGATGCCGCTGTCCCTCAGCGCGTCGGCGAGGTAAAGGGCGTACGACGGGGTGCATGCGAGGGCGGTCGAACCGAAATCGTGCATCAGCTGTATCTGTTTTGGGGTGTTGCCGCTCGAAACAGGAATGACCGTCGCCCCGATATGCTCCACGCCGTAGTGCAGCCCCAGTCCCCCTGTGAAAAGCCCGTATCCGTAGGCCACCGAGAATATATCGTCGCTCGTCGCCCCGTAGGCGGTCAGGCAGCGCGAAATCATCTCGGCCCACACCGAAAGGTCGCGGCGGGTGTACCCCACGACGGTGGGCAGGCCGGTCGTGCCCGACGACGCGTGGAGCCTCACGATGTCGGTCAGCGGCACCGCGAAAAGGCCGTAGGGGTAGTTGTCGCGCAGGTCCTGTTTCGTGGTGAACGGCAGGCGGGTTATGTCGTCTATCGAGCGGATGTCGTCGGGCGTGAGGTCCATCTCCTGCATCTTCTGCCGATAGAACGGGGTGCTGTGATAGACGCGTTCGACCAGTTTTCGCAGGCGTTCGCCCTGAAGGACCCGTTTATCCTCCGGCGACATACACTCTTTCGGTTTATTCCAGATCATGTTTCTATAAGTTTATTTTATAGGGTTGGCGGCGGCGAAAGCTGCCAGCCGTTTGTCGAGGTCGCCGTAAAGGTCGTCGCGCATCCACGAACTGCTTGCGCGGATGCCGCACTGGCCGCTTCCGGTGGTGCAGAGGGGAATCGCGCTGACGCCGTAATAGAGCAGTTCGCGCACGAGGTCGCCGCATTTCATATCCCCGTATCCCATCGTGAAGTAGAATCCGTCGGCCAGCGGGTCGCCCATGTCGTTGTCGTAGACGAGCCGGAAGCCGTGGCGCATGAATATCTCTTTGAGTTTCCGCGCCCTGCGTCCGTACTCTTTAACGTCGCCGATGAAGTCGTACTTGCCGTCCGATGCCGCGCGGAACATCGCCGCCAGCGCGAACTGGGCCGAGTGGCTCACGCCTGCGCTGAGTCCGTATAATATGCGGTGGATGAATGCGTTGCCGAAAGAGATCGCACCGTAGCGCTGCGTGATTCCCGGATAGTGGCTTTTGAAAAGCGCGTCGGAAATACAGGCGGCGCCAATGCGCTGCCCGGCGTAACTGAATGCCTTCGAGGCCGATACGAGCAGTATGTATTTGTCGCACCAATTCGCGACGCTGGGCTGGTAGGGCGCCTTGAAAGGCTCGCGCAGGTCGCGGCGGAAGTCCATGGCGAAATACGCAAGGTCCTCGATGGCTATGACGTCGTACTTCCGGCACAGCTCGCCGATCATACGCAGCTCCTCGTCCCTCAGGCATATCCACGCCGGATTGTTGGGGTTGGAGTAGACCAGGGCCGCGATATTCCCATTTGCGAGGTGCTCTTCGAGCTTGCCGCGCAGCCTCTCACCCCGGTATTCGTGCACGTCGAAAGTTTCGGCCTTCACCCCGATCACCGTCGTCTGTATTTTCTGCACGGGAAATCCGGGGTCGATGAAAAGTATCGTGTCGCGCTTTGCGTCGATCTGGCTGCAGGCAACGAACGACGCGTATGACCCCTGCATCGAGCCCACCACCGGAACGCATCCCGCCGGAGCGACGTCGATGCCGACGAAGGCCTTCAGGAAACGCGACGCCTCGTTTTTCAGCGTAGCGATCCCCTCCATGTCGGGGTAGACGCCCGCCACGCCCGATTCCAGCGCCTCGATCTCGGCCCTCACGCCCACTTCCGAGGGCGGAAGTCCCGGAACGCCCATCTCGAGTTTGATGAATTCCACGCCCGATTCGGCTTCGGCCTGCGCGGCAATGGACTTGATCTCGCGGATGGTCGCCCACGAAAAATCGGGAATTTTGTAGCTTTCTATTATTTTGTCTACCAGGTTTCTATCTAACATAACCTAAAGCTTTGAATTAAGCTGTCCTTCCGCTACTGTGCGTCCTGCGCGGAACGCCCTGCGGTTCTTTTCGACCACCTCTTCGCCCTTGCGTCCGAAGACCTTTGCGATGGCATCTTCAAGCAGGGTGTGGTCTATGTCGAGGATCGCCGACGCCGCACCCAGCAGCGCCATGTTCGACGCCTGCGCGACTCCGCTCTCCTTCGCAGTGCCGTCGGCGTCTATCAGCACCGCACGCGGCAGCGCTGCCAGTTCGGCGAAAATATTGGCCTGTTCCGGGTAATTCGGTATATTGACGAACGGCGTCGTGTTGACGACCACCCATCCTTCCGGCGCGAGCCATGGCAGATAGCGCAGCGCCTCCATCGGTTCGAGCGACAGCACAGCGTCCGCGCCGCCCTTTGCAATCAGGTCTGAATGAATTGGTTGCGACGACAGCCTCAAGTGTGACTGCACGTCGCCGCCCCTCTGGCTCATGCCGTGGACCTCGGCCTGTTTTATGTGGAGTCCCTGCGAAAGCGCCGCCTCGCCTATGATGGCCGCGATCGACAGGATTCCCTGTCCGCCGACGCCCGCGAGTATTATGTCTGTTCTCATTTTCTTGCTTTGCGTTTAAGGGTCTGGATGCACTCGCGGCGCGGTATTATCACCGACACCCCGCGGTATTCCACCTCGCTGCGGATCAACTCTTTGATAGCCTCCATATTCTTCGGCAGGGGAGCTACCACATGCAGGTGTTCGGGCTCGACGCCGACACCGAGGCAGATCGCCTCCAGCCGTCCGGTGCCCGCCGAATCCTGTCCGCCGGTCATTCCGGTGGTGAGGTTGTCGGATATGATAACGGTAACGCTCGAGCGTGAATTTACCGCGTCCAGCAATCCCGTGATGCCCGAATGGGTGAATGTCGAGTCGCCGATGACGGCGATCGAGGGGTGCAGCCCCCCGTCGGCGGCGCCTTTGGCCATCGTGACCGACGCCCCCATGTCGAGGCAGGTGTCTATGGCCCTGAACGGCGGCAGCGCGCCCAGCGTGTAGCAGCCTATGTCGCTGAAAACCTTCGCGTCCGGATACTCTTTAACGACTTCGTTCAGAGCGTCGTAAACGTCCCTGTGGCCGCATCCGGCGCAGAGTGCCGGCGGGCGGGGAACTACGTTGCCGCTCGGTGCGGAAGCCTCGTTCGCCCCCAATCCGAGAGCCGCGCGGACATTGTCTGGAGTGAGTTCGCCCATGCGCGGAACCTCGCCGCTCAACCGTCCGCGGATTTTGCCGCTTTCGTCCAGCAGGCCGCGCAGCTGCTCCTCGACAAAAGGCTGGCCGTCTTCCAGCACCAGTATCTCGTCGCACTCTTCCGCCATGCGTTTTATGAGCGTGCGGGGGAGGGGATACTGCGAGATTTTCAGCACCGTCCGGTCGCAGCCATCGCTAAAGTTTTCATTGAGGTAATTATATGCAATTCCGCAGGCTATCACACCTTTGCGGCTGCCTTTGATGTAACTGTTGTGGCGGCTTCCCTCCGAAATTTTTTCGAGTTCGTCCTGCGCCGCCAGCACCTCGCCGTAACGCCTGCGGGCATTGACCGGAAGGAGTATCCAGCGCGCGCGGTCTTCGGGAAACGCGGATTTGTTTTCCGGCCCGGGTTCGCTGACGGCGACTATCGCCCGGGAGTGAGCCATGCGCGTCGTGATGCGCATCAGCACCGGCAGGCGGAACTTTTCCGAGAGTTCGAACCCGTAGCGCATCATGTCGTAGGCCTCCTGCTGCGACGACGGTTCGAGCGTCGGCACGAAGGCGAATTTGCCGTAAAAACGCGAATCCTGCTCGTTCTGCGAAGAGTGCATCGAGGGGTCATCCGCAGCAAGCACCACCACTCCGCCGTTAACCCCGGTCATGGCCGAGTTGATAAAGGCGTCGGCGGCGACGTTCAGACCCACGTGCTTCATGCAGACAAGGGCACGCTTGCCGACGTAAGACATGCCGAGAGCGGTCTCCATGGCGGTCTTTTCGTTGACGCACCAGTCGGAAAAAACGCCGCGTTCACGCGCCAGCGGAGCGCCCTGAATGTATTCGGTGATCTCGGTAGAGGGGGTGCCGGGGTAGGCGTAGACGCCCGAAATACCGGCGTGCAGAGCCCCCAGCGCGACAGCCTCGTCGCCGAGGAGTAACAGTTTATTCTTCATCTGTTATAATTTTAGCGCGAACCCGTCGGCATCGTCCAACGCCGGGAATTTGCGCCTGAAAGCGTCGAGTTCATCCATGTTTATCTCCGCGAAAACAGCCTCCTCGCGGTTCTCCAGCGCTTTGGCGGCAATTTTGCCCTTGTAGTCGAACAGATACGTCCCGCCCGAATAGCTCGTGTAAGGATCATTTCCGACGCGGTTCACAGCAGCCACATAACACAAGTTCTCGATGGCGCGCGCTTTCAGCAGAGCGTTCCATGCGTCGATCCTCACCGTCGGCCAGTTCGCAGAGTATATTATCATATCGTAATCGCCAGTGTTGCGCGCGAAGACCGGAAAACGAAGGTCGTAGCACACCTGCAAAAATATGCGGAAACCCCTCCATTCCACAATTACGCGCTCCGTTCCGGCGGTGTAAGCCTCGTCCTCGCCGGCAAATGAAAACAGGTGGCGCTTGTCGTACGCGGTGCATTCCCCGCCCGGTTTCACGAAAAACATCCGGTTGTAGAATTTGCCTCCCTCCTCGACCGCGACGCTTCCCGCCACGGCGGCCCCTGTCGCGTCGGCCGTCCGCCGCATCCACTCCAGCGCCGTTGCGCCGCTTTTTTCGGCAGCACCCGCCGGTTCCGTCGCGTAACCGGTCGTGAACATCTCGGGCAACACGATAAGGTCGGCCCCGGGAGCTGCCGCGATCAACCCGCCGGCCCTCTGCAGGTTAGCCAGAGGGTCTTTCCACGCGATGTCGGTTTGCAGCAACAGCAGTTTCATAACAGTTTTTAATAGCTTACAAAGGTAAAAAAATATCACAGATTCTTAAAATTTGCACAAGTGATTACGTTTTATTAAACGATATTTCGCACCGGGCAAAAAAATCCGGACGCGAGCGCCCGGATCCTTTTCAAGGGTATTCAGCCGTTCGCTACTTGACCGTGTAGTCGATCGTGTACTCCACGCGGCGGAGCTGCGGGAACATCTGGTCGATCAGTATCCGCCACACGCGGCCGTTGTCGAGCCTGCGGAGCTTCGACTCTTTGGCGTCGGGCGCAAGGGTATCGTTGTCGATGATCGCCAGGACGGTGCTCTTGTTGGGCAGGAAACTCTCCGCCACCAGTTCCCTGAGCGTGTCCCAGTCTTCCGCTACGGAACCGACTCTCGAATATAACAGCGAGATGCCGTATTTTGTCTGGATATACTTGGCGAACGAACGCGAGCGCTCGAACGCGAGTATGTCGTTGGTCGAGTAGCGCCCTTCGGGAGAGGCGTAGCCGATGATCGTAACCTGGACTATCTCGGCGTTCGGATTCCTCATTATCCAGTCGACGTGCTCTTCGAACCTGGCCAGTTCCTGCGCGTTGCGCTTGAAGTACGGCATAATGGCGTGGCTGCCATCCGTGAAATCGAGGTACGCCGTTCCGGAGAGATACTCCGTGTCGCCGGGCCGCTGCACGGCTGCCGGATCGGTCCAGGGAATCTCGACCACGCTCACCGGTTCGGGCTGGTAGATTATCTGCGTGAGGGTTTCAGCCGGTCCCGTGATCACATGCGTGGCGTTCATCTCGACGGCGTAGACCTGAAGCTCGCCGGCAAACGACGACAGCAGGAATTCCACCTCGATCGCCGCGCTCCCCATCCATGTTTCATAGTCGATCTCGGCCGAGTAATTAATCTTTTCCCCGCGGTTCTTCTTGTCTATGGGCACGACCTTTTTCGGCGGATTCTTCGCCAGAGCCGTGTTGCGGAACTTCTTTTTGCGGTCGTATATCTGGGTTTTGTTCTTGCCGCTCACCAGAATGTAGGGGAACGCGGCATGATTTGTCCCGCTGATGAGGGCCGGGGCGACGGCGATGCTTTGGTATTTCGTCACGGCGTCGTCCTTTATGTCGACGGTCATCTCGAGCAGCACCTTGTTCCCGTCAGGCGTCATCGTAACGCCTGAAACCCTTATGCCGCCGTTCGAGCTTTGCGCCGCCGCGTTCAGTGAAAGCGCGGCAGCCGCCAGTATTATTATAATATGGTATATCCTTCTCATGGCGCCTTATTTTTTCGATTTGAACAGGTAGACGAACGACACGCCGAGCTTGGTCGGGCCGAAATAATGCTTCACTACATTTTCGGCGAGCATGTCGCCGCATTGCACGCATTCGAACTCGTTGTATTTCATGTATATGTAGCCGAAACCGAAAGTAGCCTCGAGGTTCCAGTGCGGGCTGAGGTACCACTGCCAGCCGTAGCTGACGCCGGCCCCGACCTGCCATCCCTCGTAGCGGTGGTCTTTCAGTCCCGGAAAAATGCCCAGCGGAAGGTCTATGCCGCCCGCGTCGAACGAACCGAAAGTCGCATGCACCCCGAAATAGCCGCGGTTGAAGGCTTCGTTCTGCCAGAAACGGATTTCCGGCTGGGCCGTCCAGTGCCACAGCTTTTTGTTGTCCTCCTTGTTTCCGTATATCCACGGATTGCCCGCGCCGAAAATGTCGAGCGTGGTTTTCGGGCCGAGTTTAAATTCGGCCGCAATGTTTATATTGCCTCCGGCGGCCCACGAGAGCAGGTTGGTCTTCAAACCCGCCTTTTGAGCCTGCAGAGGCACCGCGGCAAGCAGCAAAAATACCGCCGCGGATATTTTAAACAAGTTCTTCATGCTGTAACGCATACGTTTTTGCTCAGTTTAATGCATGGTAAAATTACGTCTTAGACACGTTCGTTAGAATGACATGTCCGGCAAGTTCTTAGTTAGTTATTGACAATTCCGTTACGGTTTCCGGCTTTTTGTTCCGCATCCTCATCGGCGGGCTCAGCGGCTCTGATAATCACAAGGCGCTCCGAATATGTTAAAAATCCGTTTCAAGCGCAGGAAATTTCCACATAATGGAAGTTTATTAAAAATTCTTATTATCTTTGCCTCTGTAATGACTGTCGACAGGCACATAAACATCAAGGTTTCGAAGTGTACGGAGGGCGCTTACTTCCACACATCGAACGCATCAGTCATTACGGTCATCATTACCCCCCGGGGGGTGTGCTTTTAATTTACCGATCCGCGCTCGTCATGCGCATTGCCGGCCCAGGTTGCCGGAGGACGGTTCCCTTTTTACGAATTTCCGAAAAATCGCAGGCGGCCACAGGGCTGCCGGGCAGTTTATAAACAAATTAGAAATATCCGATGAAAAAGATAAAAGTATTCGCACCGGCCACCGTGGCGAACCTGGGCTGCGGATTCGACGTGATGGGCATGGCGATCGACGGAACGGGCGATCTGCTTGAGGTTTCGGTCGAACCGGGGGCGGGGCTCTCGGTCGTCAACCGAAGCGGCGTCGATCTTCCGGACAACATAGAGGAAAATGTGACGACACCCGCGATCCGGGCCTTGCTGGCCGAGTGGGGAGAAGATATGAAAGTTACCGTAACCATTCTCCACAAGATACTTCCCGGCAGCGGCATCGGCTCCAGCGCCGCCTCTTCTGCCGGGGCGGTCTTCGGGCTGAACGAACTTCTGGGCCGCCCTTTCACCGATGCCGACCTCGTGCGTTTCGCGATGGAGGGCGAGAGCCTGATCGGAGGCGGAGCGAGGCATGCCGACAATGTGGGCCCTGCGATAATGGGCGGGGTGGTGCTGATCCGCGGCTACGAACCGCTCGATATCATTAAACTGCCGATCCCCGGTAATTTCTACACGACGGTCGTTCATCCGCATATCACCGTTACTACGAAAGACGGCCGCAACGTCCTTCCGCGCGAAATTCCGCTGAAGACAGCCGTAACGCAGTGGGGCAACGTCGGAGGACTTGTCGCGGGGCTTGCCCTGGGCGATATGGAGTTGGTCGGGCGTTCGATCCGCGACGCGGTG
>JAVBVG010000085.1:0-20753 GCA_031554415.1 Rikenellaceae bacterium
CGGCTTCCGCCGCAAATGGTTTTTCTGTTGCAAGTAAAATTTTCATAACGGCTATTTATTAGCTTGTTCGAACTCCTGCATGCACTTTACCAGATATTCGACGTGCCCGACGGGAAGCGCGTTGTAGAGCGACGCGCGGAAACCTCCCACCAGACGGTGCCCTTTCACGCCCACGATGCCCTTGTCGCTGCACATCTTCGAGAAAGCGTCGGCATACTCCTCTTTGCCGTCGGCCATCACGAAGCATATGTTCATCAGCGAGCGGTCTTCCTTCACGGCGACGGACTTGAACATGGTGTTGCGGTCGATCTCGTCGTAGAGCATATCTGCTTTGAGCTTGTTGCGGCGGTACATTTCGGCCACTCCGCCTTCGCCCTTCATCCATTTCAGCATCTCGCAGATGGCGTAGACTGTAAATACCGGCGGCGTGTTGTACATCGAGTGGTTTTCGGCATGGGCCTTGTATGTCATCATCGTCGGCAGTTTGCGCGGAGCCTCCTTTTCGATCATGTCGTTGCGGAGGATGACGAAAGCGGCGCCTGCGGGCCCCATGTTCTTCTGCGCGCCGCCGTAGATCATGGCGTATTTCGACACGTCGACCGGACGGCTCAGCACGTCGGAGCTCATGTCGGCGACGAGGGGAACCGGAGAGTCGATATCGGCGTGGTATTCGGTGCCGTAGATTGTGTTGTTGGTGGTGATGTGCAGGTAATCGAGATCGGCCGGGATGTCGAACCCTTTGGGAATATAGGTGTGGTTCCTGTCCTCGGAAGAGGCCACGACCACCACTTCACCCACCGCTTTGGCCTCGCCGATAGCCTTTTTCGCCCAGACGCCCGTGTTGACGTAACCGGCTCTGGTGGCCAGGAAGTTGAAAGGGATAAGGTAGAACTGGGTGCTCGCGCCGCCGCCCATGAAGAAGATGCTGTAGTTTTCGGGAATGCCCATCAGCTCGCGGAGCAGATTTTCGGCCTCCTCGACGACCGGTTCGTAATATTTTGCACGGTGGGATATCTCGAGGATCGAGAGGCCGTTGCCCCTGAAATCCCTGATATCTTCGACAGCCTGCTCGATAACCGGCTCGGGAAGGATCGACGGACCGGCGTTAAAGTTATACTTCTTCATCGTCTGGAATGTTAAAGGAAAGTTTGAGCTACAAATATATTAATAATTTTTAAGAACGCAGATATCCGGAGCCGGAAGTTAAAAATTATTATCAGCTTGTTTTTATTTGCACGGTATTTGAAATTACAACATTTTTTTTAACTATATTTGCGGTTACCTAACCGACATTATCATCACATATGGTCAAATCAATGACAGGCTACGGCAAAGCCGAGGCCGCGGTATCGACAAAAAAGATCACCGTCGAGATCCGAACGCTCAACAGCAAACAGCTGGACCTCAACGTCAAACTTCCTCCTCTGTACCGCCAGCAGGAGTACGATCTGCGCACCCTTGCCTCCAAGAGCATCGGACGCGGGAAAGCCGACATCTACATATCCGTCGAGGACAGCAATCCCGCACCCGGAGTAACGATAAACCACGGGCTTTTCAAGGGATACTACCGCCAGATAAAGGATGCCGTGAAGGATGCGGGAATGGCCATAACCCCCAACGACAACAAAACCGCGGCGCTGGTTCCGGCCATATTGCGCCTCCCGGACGTGCTGGTAAGCGACACGTCCGAGGTTTCGGATGAGGAGAGCGCGGCGCTGACCCGCGCCTTCGGGGAAGCCTTGGAAAAGCTCGACAAATTCCGGGAACAGGAAGGGGCCATACTGATGAACGACATGCTCGGCCGCGTGCATAGTATCTGCGATCTGACCGACCGGGTGACGCCGTTCGAGAAGGCCCGCACCGGGATCGTCCGGCAGCGCATACTCGACCATATCGCCTCGCTCGGCATCGAAACCGACCACAACCGCCTCGAACAGGAGCTGGTGTTCTACATCGAAAAGCTCGACATCACCGAGGAAAAGGTCAGGCTCGGCAACCACTGCAAATACTTCCGGCAGACCGCCAGCGAAGAGGAGGGCGTGGGGCGCAAACTGGGATTCATCGCCCAGGAAATGGGGCGCGAGATCAACACCCTCGGTTCGAAAGCCAACGACGCCGACATCCAGAAACTGGTCGTGCAGATGAAGGACGAACTGGAAAAGATCAAGGAGCAACTGCTCAACATACTTTAACAATCAATCGAAGGAGCCTTACTGAGTAAGGCTCTTTCCGTATTGTGATTTTTCATTACCTTTGGGCAAAGTTTCCACTTTAGTAGTTATGGGTAAATTACTGATATTCTCGGCCCCCAGCGGTTCGGGAAAGACGACGCTCGTGCGCGAGCTGATGAAACGCTTCCCTAATCTTGAATTTTCGGTGTCGGCCACTTCGCGCGCGCCACGGGGAGCCGAATGCCACGGGGTGGATTATCATTTCGTGACCGCAGAGGAATTCCGCAGACTGATAGACGAGGGGCGTTTCGTCGAATGGGAGGAGGTCTACGCGGGCAACTACTACGGCACGCTGCGCAGCGAGATGGAGAAGATATGGGAGCGGGGCAACGTCTGCATGTTCGACGTGGACGTGATCGGCGGCATCCGGCTCAAGAGCATTTTCGGCGCCGACGCGATGTCGTTCTTTATCATGGCGCCCTCGCCGGAAGAGCTGAAGCGGAGGCTCGTCGCACGCGGCACCGACTCCGACGAATGCATCGGAAGGCGCATCGCCAAAGCCGAATTCGAAACCGCCAAAGCCGCCGAGTTCGACCACATCATAATCAACGACGACATCGAAAGGGCGGTCGCCGAGATCGCCGCAATTGTCGAACCATTCATCAAGGGTAAGGATTATTAATATCGGAGCGTCCCGCAGGGGCACGACAAAGTCCTCCCCCCGAGGGGAGGGTTTGGGAGGGGTAGTCGTAACAACACGGCTTTGTAAAAGCCGTTAACGTGAGTTCTGGATAAAGCTCACGAAATGAATAAATAATCTCGTATGTCAGCAATATCTTTATCCGGAACTCACGTTATGCTTTATTTCGGCTCTTTCAATCCCGTTCACAACGCACACATCGCGATAGCCGAATACGTCATAGAACGCGTACTGGCCGACATGGTCGTGCTGGTGGTGTCGCCTCAGAACCCGTTCAAGGATGCGGAAGGGCTGGCTCCGGAGTTCTGCCGCTTCGAGATGGCCGAAACGGCTGCGGCAGCGTCGAAGTTCCCCGACAGGATACAGGCGTCGGCGGTGGAGATGACGCTGCCGAAACCATCCTACACGATAAACACTCTCAGGTTCCTGGCGGAAGAATTCCCGGAAACGCGCTTTTCGATCCTGATCGGCGGCGACAACGCCGAAAACCTTCCGAAATGGAGGGAAGCCGACGCTATTTTAGCGGGATACGATATATACGTCTACCCGCGTCCGGGCGAAAAGACCGAAACCGCCGGCGGGCGGATGACCGTTCTGGAAGACGCGCCGCTGTTCGACACTTCCTCTACCGAAATACGCGCGGCGGTCGCCCGCGGGGAGAATATCGACGGCATGGTCCCGGAGGGAGTCGCGGATTACATTAACGAAAACAAACTGTGGTCGTGAGCGAGGGCGAAAAAATACGCGAACTGCTGGAAAGCGGAAGGCGCCATTACGCGGCGGGTGCTTTCGGCGCTGCGGCCAACGATTTTACCACTGTCATCGCCCTCGACCCCGACAACGCCGAGGCCGAAGGCTACCTCCATATGATCGACGAGATACAGAATTTCAGAAATACGGATTTACTGAACCCATGACCGTCATTGCGAGGAATGTAATGACGAAGCAATCCAGTCTTCTTTCCGGATTGCCGCGTCGCCTACGGCTCCTCGCAATGACGCTAACCAAATAGCTCGCTTCAAAATGATAGAGATAGACGGTAAAATAGTCAGCTGCGACATCATCACGACGCGGTTCCTTTGCGACCTGGGGCGCTGCAAGGGAATCTGCTGCGTCGAGGGGAACGCCGGCGCGCCGCTCGAAAGCGGCGAGGCGCGCACTCTTGCCGAAGAGTTCGCCGCCTACAAGCCCTATATGACGGGCGAGGGGGTAACGGAAATACAGCGGCAGGGTTTCGCGGTGCGCGACGACGACGGCGACCTGGTAACCCCGCTCGTAAGCGACGCCGAATGCGCCTACTCCTACCGCGAGAACGGGGTTACGCTGTGCGCGGTCGAAAAGGCGTGGGCAGAGGGGAAGACCGCTTTCCGAAAACCCGTTTCGTGCCACCTGTACCCTATCCGCGTGGTGCGTTTCGGGAACGGCACTCTGGGGCTCAACTACCACCGCTGGGCGGTGTGCGAGGGTGCTAAAATCCTCGGAGAGGAGAAAGGCGTCCCGATGTACCGGATGCTTCGCGACGCGATCGTGCGGCGTTTCGGCGAGGAGTTCTACAAAGCCCTCGAGGCCGCCGAGGAGTACCTCAACGAAAACCCGCTTTGAAAATCATCAAAGCGGGTTTTCGTTAGTTGTTCCTATGCCTTCCGGCGGTGATCTCGGCATTCATCCACTCGGCGCGCTCCGTGAAGAAATCGAGCATATAGTCGAGTTCGCCCTGGTAGGTGCCTTTCACGACGTAATTGGGCCACACCTTGGTATTCAGGATATTCCATTTGGCAAAATTGCGGACCTGCGCCTCGTCCATAAGGCGGGCCTGCGCGCGCATTTCGGCCTCGGCCTCCGCCAGTTTGGGATAGAATTCGCGCCACATCACGGCGACCCTCGCGCAGAATTTTTCGTTCCGGAAGAGCTGCCTGAACCATATCGCGTTGCGTATATGCCATCCGGCGGGACCGTTCCCGCTGCCGTTGTAGTCGCAGTTGCCGAAAGCTATGTCGAAGTCCCACACGCAGGGGAAGCCGAGTTTGCCGCCGCGCGGTTTCCACATGTATGTGCTCAGGCGCATATTGCCGTCGACGTCCTTGCCCAGCTCGTGAACGAAGAAATAGCGGATAAACGAATCCACGTCGATGATTTCGGAGTACTGTTCGAAAGTGAGGCTGTAAATATCCAGTTCGGTCTGCTTCACAAAGTCTTCGATATACGTGCGCTGCCGGTCGGTAAGGACTTCGGGGTCTTCGAACACCACCGGCATCCCCCTCGGGGTGGTGAATCCGGGAAGGCCTTTGCTGTAAAGCCCTTTTTCGTCTATCCACAGAAGGTACCCTCCGGTGAGCGCGTCGCCCGAATTGTCGGCTGCCCCCACCGTCTGGAGGTTGATCCTTTCCGGATCGACGCGCACGTGTTCGGCCAACTGGTACACCCCTTCGTATGCGTTGTTGAGATACAGCTCGACCGGCCTCCACCGGACGGCCCACTCCATTCCGGCAAGCGCCGACAGTTTGAATGCGAGCGCGTTCCTGAGCAGCGACTTGTCGCTGTAATTCGCCAGAAGCACCCAGTGCCGGCTCCTGCTCATACCCAGCAGGCGGTTTTTTTCGGCGAGTTTTATCTTGAACGGCTTTTTTGGCATACCCCACGTGGAGTTTCCGCGCCCGTGTATCTCCATGGGAAACGACACGTCGCGCTGGTCGGAATAGAGCCCGTCGGGATTTTCGATTCGCATGGTGCCGTTTATATAGGTGTCCAGCGGGATGCTATTCTTGCCGACGCCGCCCGTGTCGATATGGATGACCGGAATGCGTCCTGTAGTGGGTAGCGGCGTAACGTCGATCTTTTCATCGGGCTCGATGACGTCCGGCGCGTACCCGCACCGCGCGAACAACGCAAGCGCCAGCAGGGCAGGGACTGCGACAAGTATGTGACGTAAAAATTTCATGGCTGCAACAGAGGCGCAAGATAAGAAATTAATCGGGAACCGAGCCCTCGAGGGCCTCGTCCTTTTCATTCCATCCGCCGGGCACGACTTCGGCGACGGTGTTCACCAGCGCCGGATTCCACGGGGTGCGGACTTTGATGTAATTTTCGGTAAAACCGAACATCATTCCCTCCCTGCGGCTCCCCTCGAAAAGAACTTTTACGCGCTTCCCGCTGAACTTTTCGGCAAATTCGCGGTGCAGGAGGGCGCTCAAGTCCCCGAGGCGCGCGGCCCTTTCGGCGGCGATTTTAGGCGACACTTTACCGGGCAGATCGACCGCGGGAGTCCCGGGCCTCTCCGAGAAGGGAAAGACGTGGAGATAAGAGGGCGCCAGCTCTTCGAGGAAACGGTATGTGGTTTCGAAATCTTCGTCCGTTTCGCCGGGAAATCCGGCTATCACGTCTATGCCGAAAAAAGTGCCGGGCATGAGGCTGCGGACTTTCCGGACGCGGCCGGCGAACTTCGCGGTGGTGTACCTGCGGCGCATCAGCCCCAGGATGCGGTCGCTGCCGCTCTGGAGCGGGATGTGGAAATGGGGCTGGAACTTGCGCGACGCGGCGCAGAATCCGATTATTTCGTCGCTCAGCAGGTTGGGCTCGATCGAGGAGATACGATAGCGTTCGATGCCCTCCACCGCGTCGAGTTCCCTCAGCAAATCGATGAACTTTTCGCCGGTCGTGCGGCCGAAATCTCCGGTGTTTATGCCTGTAAGCACTATCTCCTTTATGCCCTGCGCGGCTATTTCCCGAGCCTGCTCCACCGCTTTTTCAATGGGAATGTTGCGGCTTTTCCCGCGCGCGTAATGTATCGTGCAGTAGGAGCATTTGTAGTCGCATCCGTCCTGCACCTTGAGGAACGCGCGGGTGCGGTCGCCGCCCGACCACGCCGCGAAGAACGTGTCTATCTCGGAATAGGGACAATGAGTCGGACTAAAGTCCGGAGTTGTTTCTGCGCCTTGTTGTCCGTCGGTTTTAACCGACGGCAATGACTTCGCAATTACTTCGGCAATAATTTCTTTAAAATTATTGCCGAAGACGAAGTCCACCCCCTCCATAGCGGCTATGGGTTCGGGGTTTAGCTGGGCGTAACACCCCGTGACGGCGATAACCGCGTCGGGCGAGCGGCGGTGGAGCTTATTTATAAGGTTGCGGCACTTTTTGTCGGCGTGGGCGGTAACCGAACAGCTGTTTATGACATAGACGTCCGCCTCGGAGTTGGGCCCCACGCGCACAAAGCCCGCACCGGCGAACATCCTCGCCAGCGTCGAGCTTTCGGCGAAATTGACCTTGCAGCCCAAGGTATGGAAACCGACCCTTTTCATCGGGGCAAAGTTATCTATTTTTCCTATATTTGTAGGCTAAATAAAAGCTGAATGGGATTTTTCATAGAGCTGTTCCAGTACCGGTTCCTCACGAACGCGCTGGTCGCGGCGGTGCTTTCGGGCGTCACCTGCGGCATCATCGGTACGTATGTGGTGAGCCGGAGGACTGTTTTCCTCGCCGGCGGCATCACGCACGCCTCGTTCGGGGGGATCGGCATGGCCTATTTCCTGAGCTGGAACCCGATTGTCGGCGCGACGCTCTTCGCGCTGCTGTCGGCGCTGGGGATCGAATTCGCCTCCGACCGGATGAAGGTGCGCGAGGACTCGGCCATCGGCATCCTGTGGAGCGTCGGCATGGCCCTGGGGATTATCTTCATCTTCCTGACTCCCGGCTACGCGCCCAACCTGACGGCGATACTTTTCGGCAACATACTCACGGTAACCCGGACCGACCTCATCGCGTCGGCGGCTCTGGCGGTTGTGGTGGCGGGGGTCTTCGCGCTGTGGATGCGTCCGGTGATGTACGTCGCCTTCGACCGCGAATACTCGCGAAGCCAGGGGGTTCCCGTCAGGCTCATATCCTGCGGAATGGCGGTGCTGACGGCGCTGACGATCGTGTTTTCGATCCGCGCTGTGGGGATAGTGCTGCTCATTTCGCTGCTGACCTTTCCCGTCGTGATAGTCAATTCGCTGACCAAATCGTTCCCTAAGATAATCGCGTGGTCGGCCGCCGCGGCGACCCTCGCGAACATCGCCGGACTGTGGGCGAGCTGGCGCTGGGACATTCCCACGGGCGCGGCCACAATATTTGTGCTGACGGTTACGCTTATTGTAGTAAAAACCGTACCTTTGCTGCTTAAACGGAAAAAGATCATCCCCGCGCGATGACTCCGGAGCAACCATCGGTTGCGACAAAGCCCGCCCCTATTAGGGGAGGGTTTGGGAGGGGTGGTAAACAAGTACTGCGCCGCAAGGCGCTTTATCGTGCGGCAGGGGTATTAAACGAAATAGAGTAAGACTAATAGAACAGGGTATTTACCCCTGCCGCACGATGAAGTTGATAAAAACAATCGACAAGCTCATACTGAAGGCGTATCTCGGCCCCATGCTGGCCAGTTTCTTCATTGTGATGTTCGTGCTGATGATGAACTTCGTGTGGAGGTATATCGACGAACTGGTCGGCAAGGGATTGGCTCCGGGGGTGGTGATCGAGCTGCTGTTCTACGCCACCAACAACATGATCGCGCTGGGATTCCCGCTGGCGGTGCTTTTCGCCGCCATCATGACCATGGGTAACCTGGGCGAGAACTACGAACTGCTGGCGATCAAATCTTCGGGCATCTCGCTGCCGCGCATCCTGGCGTCGCTGATGGTCGTCACGCTGGGGATGTCGGTTGCGAGTTTCTTCGTGACGAACAACCTGGTCCCCTACTCCAACAAGAAGATGTACTCGATCATATACGACATCCGCCAGCAGAAGCAGGAGATCGAGTTCAAGGACGGAACGTTCTTCAACGGCATCGAGAACATCAGTATCCGCATCGAGAAGCAGAACCCGCAGACGGGGCTTCTGACCGACGTGATGATCTACAACACCGAAACCGGCCCCGATATGCGGGCGGGAAATATGACCGTCACGATCGCCGATTCGGGCTACATCCGCCTTTCGGACGACCGCCGTTTCCTTCTGACGACGCTCTACAACGGCCAGAACTACCAGCTCACGCGCGACCGCAACTGGTACGACGACAACAAGATGGACCACACCTCCTTCGAGATGCAGCACAGCCTCTCGAAGACTCCCGGATACGACTTCAACCGCACCGACGCCAACCTTTTCGGCAACGCCACGACAAAGAACGTGACCGAGCTGAGAACAGACATAGACTCCCTGAACCGCGAGGTCAACACCGCCACGGCCCGCACCTACGGCCCGTTGCTGAACAACTACGTTTTCAGCAACGACACGATGGTGGTGACGAACACCCGCGAGGCGCGCATGAGCCTCGAGGAGAGGCGCCCGACGCTGCTTTTCGACTCGATCGAGGGACTGTCGCTGGCCGAAAAAAGCCACGTTTTCAACGACGCCCTGCGCACGGCGCGCAATTCGCGCAGCGTGATAACCTACGACGAAAGCGCGGCGAAGGATGCCCTCAACCAGCTCTACCGCTCGCAGATCGAATGGCACAAGAAGTGGTCGCTGCCCGTGGCGGTGATAATCTTCTTCCTGATCGGAGCGCCGCTCGGGGCCATCATCCGAAAGGGGGGGCTCGGTATGCCAATCGTCATCTCGGTGGCCTTTTTCGTGATGTACTACGTCATCAGCATCATGGGCGAGAAGCTCGCGAAAGAGGGGACGTGGCCCGCCCTGTGGGGTGTCTGGATGCCTACGATGGTACTCTTCCCGATAGCCGTTTACCTGACCTACAAGGCCACCAACGACTCGGGGCTGCTGAACGTCGAGTGGTATATAATAAAATACAACCGTATCAAAACGAGGCTGCAGCCCGTGTTGGACAGGCTGCCCAGACTGCCGAAAATAAAGAAACATGGTAAAAGAAAAACTGCTTAACACAGTCGAAGAGGCCATCGCCGACATACGCGACGGCAAAGTGATAATCGTGGTGGACGACGAGGACCGCGAGAACGAGGGCGATTTCGTGGTCGCCGCCGAGAAGATAACCCCCGAAGTGGTCAACTTCATGCTCCACGAGGGTCGCGGGGTGCTCTGTACGCCGCTCACCGAGGACCGCTGCGCGCAGCTCGAACTGGGGATGATGGAGTCGAACAACACCTCGATCCTGGGGACGCCGTTCACGGTTTCGGTCGACCTGCTGGGACAGGGTTGCTCGACGGGCGTTTCGTCGACCGACCGCGCAAAGACCATCCGCGCGCTGGCCGACCCCGCAACGAAACCAGAACAGCTCGGGCGGCCGGGACACATTTTCCCCTTACGCGCGCGTAACAGAGGTGTGCTGCGCCGTCCGGGACACACCGAGGCGACGGTCGACCTCGCCCGCCTGGCCGGACTTCAGCCCGCCGGCGCCCTCATCGAGATAATGAACGAGAACGGGACGATGGCGCGCATGCCACAGCTCGTGAAGATCGCCGAAAAATTCGGACTCAAGATAGTTTCGATCGCCGACCTGATCGCCTACCGCCTGCGCAGCGAAAGCATCGTCGTGAAGGGCGAAACGGTCGACCTGCCGACCGAAGCGGGAGATTTCCGCTTCACGCCGTTCATACAGAAAAGCAACGGCATGGAGCACGGAGCGCTCACAAAGGGCGAATGGAAACCGGGCGACCCTGTGCTGGTGCGCATGCACTCCTCCTGCCTGACGGGCGACATCTTCGGATCGTGCCGCTGCGACTGCGGCGCGCAGCTCCGCGAGGCCATGCGGATGATCGAGAAAGAGGGGCGCGGGGCTATAATATACCTCAACCAGGAGGGGCGCGGCATCGGCCTCTACAACAAGATCGCGGCCTACAAGCTCCAGGACGAAGGTTACGACACGGCCGAAGCGAACATAAAGCTCGGTTTTCGTCCCGACGAACGCGATTACGGCGTTGGTGCGAGCATACTGCACGAGCTGGGCATCACGAAGATGCGCCTGATGACCAACAACCCGCTGAAACGTGCCGGATTGGAGGGTTACGGTCTGTCGGTGGCCGAGATCGTTCCGATCGTGATCCAGCCCAACCACCACAACCGCCGCTACCTCGAAACCAAGGAACTGCGGATGGGCCACACGCTGGGGATTTGCAAGAACCAAAAATGAAAGATGACAGATGAAAGACGATAGATCAGGGTGCGGGCTTTCGCCCGCATTCCTTATTTATATACTATCACTATAAAAATATGAAAATCGGCGCAACGCGCCTCCTCAATCCATAATTCATAATTCTCATAACTATTTACTACATTTGCGTTATGAATGGCAGGGATTTAAGGATAGTTTTCATGGGGACGCCGGAATTTGCCGTAGCGTCGCTGCGCCGCCTGGTGGAAGGGGGATATAATGTCGTCGCGGTCGTCACGGCGCCCGACAAACCCGCCGGACGGGGGCAGAAACTGCACGAAAGCGACGTCAAACGCTATGCCGCCGGCGCCGGACTTACGGTTTTGCAGCCCGAAAAACTGCGCGCACCGGAGTTCCTCGAACAGCTGCGCGCGCTCGATCCGGACCTCGGTATCGTGATCGCTTTCCGCATGCTGCCCGAAGCCGTCTGGTCGATGCCGCGCCTGGGTACATTCAACCTCCACGCCTCTCTGTTGCCGCAATACCGCGGGGCCGCCCCGATAAACCGGGCGATAATCAACGGCGAAACGGTGACGGGCCTCACGACATTCATGCTCAACGCCGAGATCGACAAGGGCGACATCATCGGACGCGTCGAAACGCCGATTTTACCAGAAGACAACGCCGGAACGCTTCACGACCGCCTGATGGAGGCCGGAACGGAACTTGTGACACAGACCGTCGACCGCATCGCGGAAGGCAACGTGGTGCCCCTTTCTCAGATGGATATTCCGGAAAACACGCTGAAACCCGCCCCGAAGATATTCAAGGAGGACTGCCGCGTCGACTGGACGAAGTCCGGCAGGGAAATTGCGAACCTTATCCGCGGCCTTTCGCCCTACCCCGCCGCGTGGAGCGCGATGGAGAGTGAAGAGTGTAGAGTGAAGAGTGAAGAGAGGGCGGACGGCGTGAATATAAAAATATTCGACGGAAAGTTTGCGGCAGGACACGAATCCACGCCCGGGACTGCGGACTTTTCGGACAGGAACACGATGAAAGTCGCCTGCGCGGATGGCTGGATCGCGGTAACCGACCTTCAGCCCGCCGGAAAACGCCGCATGACGGTCGCCGAATACTACAATGGGGTGGACAAAACAAAAAAATACAGACTCTCCTAATTCGTAATTCCTAATTCGTAATTGATATTTATGGGAATCAGGACTAAAGTGACTATCGGTTTCGTGAGCCTCGCGCTGCTGGTGATGGGAGCCGGTGCGGTGTCGTTTTTCGAATTGACGCGCATAGGCAAGCGCACCCAGCAGATACTCGACGCCAGCAACCTCAACATGACCATCTCGCGCGAACTTCTCGACGGGGCCGAGATGCAGCACATGTCGCTGCTGCACAATTACAGCACCGGGACCGCCGCCGGCTACGATTCGCTCTATCTTGCCGGCCGGCGGATGTTCGCCGACGGGCTCGAAAAGGGACAGGAGGCCGGCATCACCGTGATAAACGTGATAGGAGGCGCTTTCGACGATTACGAAATGGTAGCCGGCGCCTACTTCGCCGACAGCCTCCACTACGACAGCAACTGGCTAGAGGCCGACTACTGGCGCGCCTACATGAACCTGACCTCCGCGATAAAGGAGTACATGACCGGATCGGAATTCAACCTCGGATCACAGGCCGAGAGGATCGAACACAATGCCTACAGGGCCATCACGCCGAGCCTTGTAACACTCGGGGTGATCCTTCTGCTGCTTTTCGTGCTGTTGTTCTTCATCGACATCTACTACATCAAGCCGGTCGTGAAGATGAACAAGAGCCTCGACGGATTCATAAAATACCACACGCCTTTCAACGTGTCGTTCGAAGGGAAGGACGAGGCTTTCGAGCTGAAGGAGAACATCGAGGAGCTGGTCGACAAGGTAAAACGAAAAAATAATGAAAAATGAAAGATGAAAGATGAAAGATTGCGGTGTCGCTGCGCGACAGTTTATTATACGATATTATACGATCAAAAAACTTCTTTCATGTTTCATCTTTAATCTTTCATCTTCTCTGTTATGCGCCTGAACATCGTATTCCGATATATAGGCATGGTGATGCTGCTCAACGCGGTGTTCATGCTGATCTCGGCCGTGATGAGCGCGCTGAACGGCATTGACAGCGCGTTCTACGCCCTGCTGCTTTCGGCCGGGCTTACCGGGGTGATCGGGCTTTTCCCGATGATCTTCGTGTCGGCCGACAAGCAGATATCGAGCAAGGAGAGCTACTGCATCGTCGTGGGGGCGTGGCTGATGTCGTGCTTCGTTGGAATGATGCCTTACCTGTTGTGGGGCGGCGAATTCACCCTGGGCAAGGCGTGGTTCGAGAGCGTTTCGGGCTACACCACCACCGGGGCGACCATCCTCAACGACGTGGAGGCCCTGCCGCGCGGACTGCTCTTCTGGCGTTCGTGCACCCACTGGATGGGGGGCGCGGGGGTGGTGATGTTCACGCTGATGATCATGCCGATGCTGGGCCGCAGCCGCATGATGGTTTCGAGCGTCGAGCTTTCGACCATCGCCAAAGACGACTACCGGTACAAATCGGGCACGGTCATGCGCATCCTGCTGAGCGTCTACCTGGGGTTGACGGCGGCCTGTTTCATCGGACTGAAGATCGCGGGAATGGGGTGGTTCGACTCCGTGAACCACGCCATGTCGGCCACCGCGACGGGCGGGTTCAGCACGAAGAACATGAGCGTCGGGTTCTGGGACAACCCCTGGATAGAGAGCGTCCTGATCGTTTTCATGTTCCTGTCCAGCCTCCACTTCGGCGTTATCTTCGCCACTCTGACAGGCAAGCGCAACAACCTGTTCCGCTCGGAAGTCGTGAGGTATTACTTCGCTTTCCTGGCTGTCGCGATAGCGGCCATAGCGGTCAGCACGTTCACGAACGGCACTTACGGATCGTTCGGCGAGGCTCTTCGCCGCAGTGCGTTCGAGACGGTTTCGCAGGCGACGACCACCGGCTTCACATCCAACGACTCCAACCTGTGGGGACCTTTCGCGGTGGCCGTACTCATCTTCACGGCGATACAGTGCGCCTGCGCCGGATCGACGGGCGGGGGGCTTAAAGCCGACCGCGTCTATCTCGCCGGCAAGATCATCTGGCACCAGATACGCCAGCAGCAGCACCCCAACGCCATTATCCGCATAAAACTGAACGGCATCACGCAGGAGCCCTCGACGCTCGCCTTCGTGATGCTTTTCATCGTGCTGTACATATTCCTAATATTGCTCGGAACCATATTCATAACCGCTTTCGGCTACGACGCGCTGACGAGTTTTTCGGTTGCGGTGTCGAGTCTGGGCAACGTGGGGCCTGCGTTCGGACAGATCGGCGGTTTCGACAACTTCGCGGGACTTCCCGGCGGAGTGCGTTTCTTCACCACCCTGCTGATGCTCCTCGGCCGCCTCGAGATATTCGGGCTGGTGCAGCTTTTCTTATTGAAATGGTGGAAATAGCCGAAAATCTGTAAGCAGATTTTCGGAATGAAAAATGGAAAACGAAAAATGAAAGAAGTTTTTATCAAAAATCGCCGCAAAACGGCACCAAAATCTTTCATCTTTAATCTTTCATCTTTCATTAATTTATTACATTTGTAGTTAGGATATGAGGATTCCGGCGAAATACCTTCTGGCGGCCGCGTTTGCGGTGTTGTGCTGCGTCCGTCTGGACGCGCAGCAGAGGGTGCGGATTGCGGAGCTCGAAGATAACGCCGGATATGTCAATCTGGTCGCCGAGGAGGACAAACTCGCCCGTATGTCGGACTCCATCACGGCGTCGATGAACTCCATACGCCGGTCGTTCCGCACCGACACGCTCAACCGCGCCGCCAACTCGGCCGCCATACTGCGCATGGAGGGCGAGATGTTCGACCTGCGCAACCGCATGGCGCGCCTGTCCGGGCGGATCAACGCCATCGAGCAGGAGTGGATCATGCAGAGCCTCCACGCCGAGGGTGTGCCGGAAGGAGGCCCCGTCCGTCCCGCGGAAGAGCGCACGGCGGCGAACCTCGTCTATAATTCATATTTCGACCGCAGCCTGGACGCCGGGAGCGTGCGCGAGCTGAGGGCCGCGCAGCTTGCCGAGAGCGACATTCCGCCGCTTATCGAACAGTACCGCGAGAATAACGGCAGGCTGACTATGCTGAAATTCGCCTACGATTTCTCGATCATGGCCGGTACCGCCGACAGCATCCGGGTGCGTTTCGACTCTCTGGCAAGGGTGAACGCCGCCGCCGACCGCCTCATCGCGGGCGAATGGGCTACCATCTTCGACAACAAGAGCTACTGCTACAATCTATTGATGGACAAAGAGAACCGCGGCGACCTGCTGCAGCGGTTCGCGGACGATATGGAAAAACTGCGGCAGACGCAGGCCGAATGGCAGGGGGTGTACGCCTCGGACGAGATAATGACATATGTACTTCAGAAACGGCTTCTGACCGACTATGAGATCAGGCTGGCGGCGGACCTGAAGAACCAGCCCGCGCTGGACTCGCTTAAAAAGGTGCTGGCGGCCCTTCCGCGTGTCGACGGCCTGGAGCTTCCGCCCGTCAGGCTAAAGGAGAGGCTCTTCCTCGACTACGAGGATATAAATGTGGTCGGGTCGTCGCCCTACGGTTCGCGCAACCCGATCCCGGATGTGAATATCTACCCGAAAGGGATAATCTACCGGGTGCTGCTGGGAACTTATTCGTCGGCGCAGCAACCCTCCGTGTTCAAAAACGTGGCGCCGCTGGGGGTGCAGAAGGGGCCCGATAACAAATACCGCTACTTCGCGGGCGGATTCCCCTCGGACACCACGGCCAGCGCCGCCGTCGAACAGATGCGGCAGCGCGGCTTCAAATCACCGGAGGCGGTCGTCTGGATGGACGGCGTCTACGTCAACCTTGCTACGGGCAAGGGGCTCGGATCGGGATTCTACCGCCTGGAGCTGTCGGGAGTGCATGAGCTTACGCCGGAGGTAAGGGAGGTTGTCCGCACCGTTACGGGGGGCAAACCCATCGTCAAAGGCGATGGTATGTTCATCGTCGGCCCGTTAGACGACGGAGCGGAAGCGGCGAGGCTCCGCGCGGCGCTCGAAAGGCGCGATCCCGAAATGGAGATAAAAATCTCAGAGATTCCGAACTAATCTCTCTTATATACGGAATTTTCACTATATTTACGGTCGCCGGAACGCCGGCGGCGGTTTAGCATGATCGTCATTGCGAGCTTCATGCAATGAAGTGAAACGATCCGATCCCATGCCTTAACCGTTTTTTCACGTAAAAACCCTGGCTGAAAATTCGTAATTCGTAATTTTAATTCGTAATTGACATAGGTATGTGGTGGGTAATAGCTGTACTTATCGTTATCGGAGCGTTGCTGCTCGTGGTTGAAATCGTGTTGCTGCCCGGATTCACGGTCGCGGGGATAGGCGGCCTTGCGTGTTACTGCGGGGCGTCGTATCTGGCCTACGCCAACTACGGCGTCACGGGGCTGCTCGTGACGATAGGGATTGTCTTAGTGGTTTCGGTGATCGCGACGTGGCTCTCGCTGCGCGCCAAGACGTGGAAGCGTTTCGCGCTCAGCCAGAACATCGACGGCGAGGCCCAGATCTCGCCCGAACGGCAGGTCCGGATGGGTGAAAGGGGTGTTGCGATCACCCGTCTCGCGCCGATGGGCAAGGTGATGATCGGCGGGCAGACCTACGAGGCCAAGGCGATCGACTCGTTCGTCGACCAGCAGACCGAGGTCGAGGTGACCGGTTTCGAGAACTTCAACGTGATAGTAAAACCAATAAAATAATTATCTAAAACTCACATTAAAATGGCAATTTGGACAATAGTCATCATCGCGGTATTGGCGCTCATCCTGCTGGCGCTCATCCTTTATTACGTACCTATCGGACTGTGGTTCTCGGCTCTCGTTTCTGGAGTCCGCATCAGCCTGCTGCAGCTGATCCTCATGCGCTGGAGGAAAGTCCCGCCCTCGACCATCGTTTCGGCGATGATCGAAGGAACCAAAGCCGGACTTAAACTCAACGCCAACGAACTCGAGGCGCACTACCTTGCCGGGGGACACGTCCCTCCCGTGGTGCACGCGCTCGTTTCAGCCCAGAAAGCGGGCATCCAGCTCGATTTCAAAATGGCCACCGCCATCGACCTCGCCGGACGAAACGTCTTCGAGGCGGTGCAGATGTCGGTGAATCCCAAGGTGATCAACACGCCCCCGGTTTCGGCGGTGGCGAAAGACGGCATCCAGCTCATCGCAAAGGCCCGCGTGACGGTGCGCGCGAATATCAAGCAACTCGTAGGGGGTGCGGGCGAAGAAACGGTCCTTGCGCGCGTCGGCGAAGGGATCGTGTCGAGCATCGGTTCGGCGGACTCCTACAAGCAGGTGCTCGAAAACCCCGACTCGATCTCCAAAGTGGTGCTCAACAAGGGGCTCGACGCCGGAACGGCATTCGAGATCCTCTCGATCGACATCGCCGACATAGACGTGGGCAAGAACATCGGCGCCGAGCTGCAGATCGACCAGGCAAACGCCGAAAAAAACATCGCCCAGGCCAAGGCCGAGGAGAAACGCGCCATGGCCGTCGCCCACGAGGCCGAGAACCGCGCCAAAGCACAGGACGCCCGCGCCAAGGTTATCCTTGCCGAGGCCGAAGTGCCCATCGCCATGGCCGAGGCATTCCGCAACGGCAATCTCGGCATCATGGACTACTACAAGTTCCAGAACATCCAGGCCGACACCGCGATGCGCGAATCGATAAGCGGCAGCGGCGGCACCAAAGCCGAAGGCTCGATCGGCAAGACCGAAAAGAAATAGGTGGCAACGGCCACGGCGATTTTGACGATAAAGGCCGCTGTCTGTCAGTAACTCCCGGCACAGCGCCGCCGTCATCGCCCGAAACCGCCGCCCGGTCTGAACCAGGACATGCCCGGCGCATCGTCATTGCGAGGAACTGCGAGGAACGAAGCAGGACGAAGCAATCCAGATCGTTAACATGGATTGTCTCGCTCCGCTCGCAATGACGGCAGGGACTTCCCCTCCTGTGGAGGGGTGGCTCGCAGAGCCGGGGTGGTTTACAACAGAGGCGCATCTTCAGGGGTGCGCCTCTGTCGTTATTTAAACATATTAAAGACGTAAAGAATAATCTGATGAGCGTGCGATTTGTGCCGGCTGTTTTTTTATATCAATTTTACGGATAAAAGCTTTTGAAATCCCAAAAACTATCGTACTTCTAAAAGTTTTGCTTTTTTAAGTAGGCGGCGCCTCGAATAATTGCAAATAAATTTGCATTATTGCTCGGCTTGCACTACTTTTGTCGCCGAATTTCGCCTTTCCGCCAGGAAGCGCGGGCGGGGTTCGAAAGGTTCTTCGACATTGTAAAAACGAAAATGAAATTTTTATCGGGCCGTATTTTGGCGGGTAAGAATTTTATCACTACATTTGCACTCCAAAATGCGCCGAGCGCATTCTGCCGATGTAGCTCAGTTGGCCAGAGCAGCTGATTTGTAATCAGCTGGTCGGGGGTTCGAATCCCTCCATCGGCTCAAAACGAAGGGACAAAAGAGAAAGCGCCGCGAATGAAATGAGCGGAGAGATATTTGGGCCGGACGACGCATCAAACTCGTTTGAATGCGGAGGGCGGAACAAAGATCGGAGCAGGCGAAGCCTGCGGGGATTTCTCTGATGCACCGAAGTTTTGACAAGCCGCCCCGCAAGGGATCACGAGCGCCCTGCGAGGTACGAAGCAGGAGCGAGTAATCCCACAAGCAAGGGATCACGAAGGAGCGGAGCGACTGAGTAATCCGGGGGAAATGGACTGGATTGCTTCGGGCCAACGCCCTCGCAATGACGGACGGGCAGCGCAAATGTAGTAACAAGATATTTTGGGGGAGTACCAGAGTGGCCAAATGGGACAGACTGTAAATCTGTTGGCGCACGCCTTCGGTGGTTCGAATCCATCCTCCCCCACAAATTCAAAAACAATTTTGCCTATGGCAAAATTGCTCTTTTGAAAATAAATCCGACTCAAACTCGTTTGAAAGAGGATTTGGTTTCAAAAGAGTTTTTTACGAAGTGAAAATTTGTTTTTTGAATTTGTGAAACCTTCCCAATGGATCAGCGAGGGAGTATACGACCGAGCTAATCCTCAGGAAGAACAAGGTTGAGTTTTTCAACCTTGTAAGGGTCCACAAAACTGGATCACGAGCGACTGCGAGGTACGAAGCAGGAGCGAGTAATCCATAGGAATTTTCTGGATTGCTTCGGGCCAAAGCCCTCGCAATGACGAATTATTCCAACGGAGAGCCTTAAATCCATGCGGAAGTAGCTCAGTTGATAGAGCATCAGCCTTCCAAGCTGAGGGTCGCGAGTTTGAGCCTCGTCTTCCGCTCAAGGTGGTGAAGAAAAGGTCGGCCGGAGTAATTCGGGTCGCGAGTTTACCTCCCGGCGCTTAATCCGCGCCAGCCTTACGGCTGACAAGCGGGCGGCAGGTCGGTGAACTCGGCCGCAGAAGCGGCCTCGGTCGAGCCTCGTCTTCCACTCCAAGGGGTGCCGGACAAAGTCTTAAGGGACAGTTTCGTGCGACCTGGATAACAGCCTGACGATGCAGGGTTAAGGATACCTTGCGTCGCCTTGGCGTTACAAAGAGAAACTACAAAAACGCAATTAATTTTAAATACATCTAAATCATGGCAAAAGAAAAATTTGACAGGTCCAAACCGCACGTAAACATCGGTACCATCGGACACGTAGACCACGGTAAAACCACCCTGACCGCAGCTATCACCCAGGTTCTCGGCAAGAAAGGCCTTTCGGAACTCCGTTCGTTCGACTCGATCGACAACGCTCCCGAAGAAAAGGAACGCGGTATCACGATCAACACTTCGCACGTCGAATACCAGACGGCCGCCCGCCACTACGCACACGTAGACTGCCCGGGCCACGCCGACTACGTTAAGAACATGGTAACTGGTGCCGCACAGATGGACGGCGCCATCCTCGTTGTCGCAGCGACCGACGGTCCGATGCCCCAGACCAACGAGCACGTTCTTCTGGCGCGCCAGGTGAACGTTCCGAAGATCGTTGTGTTCCTCAACAAGTGCGACATGGTCGACGACGAAGAGATGCTCGACCTGGTCGAACTGGAAGTCCGCGACCTTCTGTCGAAATACAACTTCGACGGCGACAACGCTCCCATCATCCGCGGTTCGGCCCTCGGCGGCCTGAACGGCGAACCCACTTGGGAAGACAAGATCATGGAGCTGATGGACGCAGTCGACACTTATATTCCGATTCCTCCGCGTGAAAACGAAAAACCGTTCCTCATGCCGGTCGAAGACGTATTCTCGATCACAGGCCGCGGTACCGTCGTAACGGGCCGTATCGAAACCGGCGTCATCAAAGTCGGCGAACCCGTCGAAATCATCGGTCTCGGCCAGAAACCCATCACTTCGGTTTGTACCGGCGTCGAAATGTTCCGCAAGCTGCTCGATTCGGGCGAAGCAGGCGACAACGTTGGTCTTCTGATGCGCGGTCTGGACAAGAAAGACGTTAAGCGCGGTATGGTAGTCGCCAAGCCCGGCTCGATCACACCGCACACCGAATTCGAAGCAGAGGTTTATATCCTCAAGAAAGAAGAAGGCGGCCGCCACACTCCGTTCCACAACAAATACCGTCCGCAGTTCTACCTCCGTACGCTCGACGTAACGGGTGAAGTCGAACTCCCGGCAGGTGTCGACATGGTAATGCCCGGCGACAACGTGACCATCAAAGTTACGCTCATCTACCCGGTCGCA
>JAVBVG010000113.1:0-4905 GCA_031554415.1 Rikenellaceae bacterium
GTCGGAGTCGTCGGCATCAATCACACGGGAAAGGTTAAGATGCGCTCGCCCGGATCGTCTGCCGATAAGGAAGTCGACGCGACTATCACCGCCGGTTTCTTATCCGGTACGGGAACGGACAAGATCGTAACGATCAGCGTGAACTGCAGCAAAGACGGCGCCACCTGGGCCCTGTCAGCCAACAATATGCCGCAATAAAAAATAATGTTTTACAGGAATACCAATCGTATGAAAAAAATGTTTTTTGCCCTGTTGTTCTTTGCGGCGGCAGGTTCTCTCGCGGCGCAGAGCCGCGTCGTCGAAGCGACGGTCAAAAGCGTGCTCCTCGGCGTCGAAAAACCCTATCTTGTATATCTGCCCGACGGATACGACACCTCCGGACGCGATTATCCGGTGCTGTACCTCCTCCACGGAGCCAGCGACACCCACACCGCGTGGCGCGACAAAGGGAATATGCGCCTCATCACGGACGAACACACGGAAGCCGGAATGGCCCTGCCGATGATCGTCGTCATGCCCGACGCGAGGGGCGAGGGAGAGAATAACATGGGAAAGAACATGGGATATTTCAACCAGCCCGGATGGCCCTACGAAGATTTCTTCTTCACCGAATTCATACCTTACATAGAAAAGACCTACCGCATCACAGGCGACAAAAAACACCGCGCCGTCGCCGGACTCTCGATGGGGGGATTCGGATCGGCGGGTTACGCGCAGAAGCATCCCGAAATGTTCTCGTCGGCGTGCCCTCTGAGCGGTGCGCTGGGGGGAATGAGCCGCGACACTTCGCCCGAAAAAAGGGCCAATTCACCCGTGGGTTTCGTCGAAAACGCGACTCCCGAAGAGGTCGAGGCGCTGAAAACGGTGCGTTGGTACTCCGACTGCGGCGACGACGATTTCCTGTGGTTCGCCAATATCGAATTCTTCCGCCTGATGAAGGAAAAAGGGATCCCTATGCAGTACCGCATGCGCAACGGCGCGCACAACTGGGAGTACTGGCAGACCGCCCTGCCCCAGGTGCTGACATTCGTTTCCATAGGTTTTTCCGAATAAGCGTATACGACTGTGAAGAAACTATTGTTGGCGGCCGTTGCGGTATTAATGACGATCGCCCTCGGGGCGCAAAGCCGCATTGCCGAAGCGTCGGTAAAAAGCGAAATCCTGGGGGTCGAAAAACCCTATTCGGTCTACCTGCCCGACGGGTACGACACCTCCGGAAAGGATTATCCGGTACTTTACCTGCTGCACGGAGCAAGGGGATGGCACCGCAACTGGGCAGAAATGGGCGATCTGAGAACCATAGCCGACGAAGCCATCGCCTCGGGATTCGCGCTTCCCATGATAATCGTGATGCCCGACGCGAGCGGAGAGGGCAAAAGCCGCGTGGATAAGAACATGGGCTATTTCGATATGCCCGGCTGGCAGTATGAAAAATTCTTCTTCGAAGAGTTCATTCCGGCGGTCGAGAGCACCTACAGAATAAAGGGCGACAAGAAGCACCGCGCCGTGTCGGGACTCTCTATGGGAGGCGGCGGCTCTGCGGTCTACGCCCAGCGCCATCCCGATATGTTCTCTTCGGCCTGCCCGCTGAGCGGTCTTCTGAGCGAACTGCCGCCCGTGCGCAGGGGCCGGTACGGTGCGGATTTCGAGGAGTCCGCCGAGCGAATGTCGCCCGTGGTGTTTCTCAGCGGCATGACCGCAGACCAGGCCGAGGCGATGCGGACCGTGAGATGGTATGTCGATTGCGGCGACGACGACTTCCTCGTCGACTGCAACATCGATTTCTTCCGCCTGATGCGCAGCAACGATATTCCCGTCGAATTCCGCATCCGCAACGGCGCCCACAACTGGGCCTACTGGAGGACGGCGCTGCCGCATGTGCTGGCCTTCATCTCCACAGGATTTACCGAATAATGCCGGGACGCCGATACGACAAAAAAGTCCGCCTTCACAACACGAAGCGGACTTTTCATTTTATGTCGTTTCGGACTACACCGAGATATCGAGTATCTCGAACTTTATGGTTCCGGCGGGCACCGACACCTCGACCGTGTCACCCTTTTTATGCCCCAGCAAAGCCCTGGCTATCGGGGTCCCGACCGCCAGCTTGCCCTCCCTGAGGTTGGCCTCCTTTTCGGACACGAGCGTGTAGACCACCTCCTTTTTAGTATTGTGGTTAAGCAGGGTTACCCTGTTGAGTATCTGCACCGTATCGGTCTTGACCTTCGACTTGTCTATCAGGCGCGCAGTGGCAAGGAGCGTTTCGAGCTGCGAAATGCGCATTTCCAAAAGTCCCTGCGCCTCCTTGGCGGCATCGTACTCGGCGTTTTCGGACAGGTCGCCCTTGTCGCGCGCCTCGGCGATGGCCCTCGACGCGGCGGGCCTTTCGACCGAACGCAGATGATCCAGCTCTTCCTTTGCTTTCTGGAAGCCCTCTTCCGTTAAATATGTAACTTTCGGAGTCATAGTTTCTTCGTTGATTGCATCACAAAAAAAATCAAAATCCCGGCCGCTTCCGACCGGAACTCTTTCACTAACAGCAAATGTAAGAAACTTTCGCGAGTCCTCCAAATTTTCGGAGCGGATTTTGCCTAAGTTGGAAATCCGGCCTATTTGCGCTACTTTTGTATTTGAAACAGGGAGTCGGAAAACTTTTTCACTCTTCACTTTTCATTCTTCACTCTTTGGTATGGCAAGCAGCAATTTTGTAGACTACGTAAAGATATTCTGCCGTTCGGGTAACGGCGGGGCGGGTTCGGCGCACTTCCGCCGCGAGAAATTCGTGGCTTTCGGAGGCCCCGACGGCGGCGACGGCGGACGCGGAGGTAACATCGTCCTGCGCGGCAACAGCCAGTTCTGGACGCTAATACACTTAAAATACCAGCGCCACGTCTTCGCCGAGAACGGACAGGGCGGATTCGGTTCGCGCTCGAGCGGCAAAGCCGGAAAAGACATCTACATCGACGTCCCGCTGGGAACCATCGCGCGCGACGCAGAAACCGGCGAATTCGCCTGCGAAGTTACGCAGGACGGCGAGGAGCGGATCTTGCTGCAGGGTGGACGGGGCGGACTGGGCAACTGGCACTTCAAAAGCTCCACCAACCAGGCTCCGCGCTACGCGCAGCCGGGAGAGGAGGGTCAGGAGGCCGCGTTCATTCTCGAACTCAAGGTGCTGGCCGACGTGGGGCTCGTGGGATTCCCCAACGCGGGCAAATCGACGCTGCTGGCGGCCGTTTCGGCTGCCAAACCCAAGATCGCCGACTACGCTTTCACCACACTGGAGCCCAATCTGGGCATCGTCGAGGTGAGAGACGGCCACTCTTTCGTGATGGCCGACATTCCCGGCATCATCGAGGGAGCGCACGAGGGTAAGGGCATCGGGACGCGCTTCCTCCGCCATATCGAACGCAACTCGATCCTGCTCTTTATGATCCCCGCGGACTCGGAAGATATCCGGCGCGAATACGGCATCCTCGTCAACGAGCTGGAGCAGTACAACCCCGAAATGCTCGACAAAGGGCGCCTGCTGGCAATCACCAAATGCGATATGATCGACGCCGAGATGACCGCGCAGATGATCTCCCTGCTGCCCGAAGGCATCGAGGCTCTCTTCATTTCGTCGGTGTCGGGACTCGGCATCCGCGAACTGAAAGACGCGCTGTGGGCAGAGTTACAGCTTAAAAACGAATAAGATCATGTCTTCCCGGATACTACTTATATATACGGGCGGAACCATCGGAATGAAGTCGGAGCCCGCTTCAGGCGCGCTCGTTCCGGTGGATTTCCGTGAAATTTACAGCGAGATACCTGCTCTCAAAAGGCTCGACGTCGAAATCGAATCCTACGAAGACCTCACTCCGATCGACTCGTCGGACGTGACGCCCGGGCTGTGGAGCGAACTGGCACGCATCATCCGCGGCAACTACGCGCGGTTCGACGGTTTCGTCGTGCTGCACGGCACCGACACGATGGCTTTTTCCGCCTCGGCTCTCAGCTTCATGCTCGAAAACCTGGCGAAACCGGTCGTCTTCACAGGCAGCCAGATACCCATAGGGGTCCTGCGGACCGACGGGCGCGAAAACCTGGTCACGGCTGTCGAGATCGCCTCAGCACGCAACAAACAGGGGCAGCCGATGGTTCCCGAAGTCTCCATATACTTCCAGAACAGGCTTTTCCGCGCCAACCGCACCACAAAATGGAGCGCCGAACAGCTCAACGCGTTCACTTCCGAAAACTACCCTCCGCTGGCCGAGGTCGGGGTAACGATAAACTACAACACGCGGTTCATCCACCATCCGAAAAACGGCGGGGACGAACTGCGCATCTCCACCGAATTGTGCCGCTGCGTAACGCTTATAACGCTGTTTCCGGGTATGGAACCGCACGTCCTGCGGGCGATGCTCGACATTCCCGGAGTGAAAGGGGTGGTCCTGCAGACTTTCGGCGCGGGAAACACCCCCACCTCCGAATGGTTCTTCGAGGCGCTGCGCGAAACGATCGCGTGCGGAGTCGTGGTGGTCAACGTGACGCAATGCATCGCAGGCGGCGTCCTTCCGATCTACGAATCGGGACGGAGGCTTGCGGAAACCGGCGTGGTGAGCGGACGCGACATGACGACCGAGGCCGCGCTAACGAAACTGATGTATGTCCTCGGCAAGGGGCTGGCGCCCGGCGGTATCGAGGCAGAATTAAATCATCCGCTGCGGGGTGAATTTACAGTATAAGTTTGTGAGGAAAATTTTTCTCATTATCTTTGTGGACCGAAGGAGAAATGACCGAGTGGCTGAAGGTGCGCGCCTGGAAAGTGCGTAAGCTCCAAAAGGGCTTCGTGGGTTCGAATCCCGCTTTCTCCGCGAATAGCCTCAGAATAAAAAAGCAAATCGCTGTAAGTTGCACACTTGCAGC
>JAVBVG010000121.1:0-7827 GCA_031554415.1 Rikenellaceae bacterium
AACCTATGGCTACTATTTTCACGAAGATCATCCGGGGCGAAATTCCCAGCTACAAGGTGGCGGAGGATGACAACTACTACGCTTTTCTGGACATAAATCCGCTGGCGGCGGGACATACCCTTGTCGTGCCGAAAGAGGAAACCGATTATATTTTCGATCTGGGCGACGACACGCTCGGCGGGATGATGGTGTTCGCTAAAAAAATCGCTGCCAGGATCAAAGAGGTTACCGGCTGCAATAGGGTAGCCGTGGTGGTTCTCGGCCTCGAAGTTCCGCACGCGCACATCCATCTCATCCCGATCAACAGGGAGAGCGACGTCGATTTCCGCAAGCCGCGCCTTCAGCTTACGCCCGGAGAGATGAACCTCATAGCGGCGAGATTACGAGCGGAGTAATCTTTAATTATCTCCCTCGCCTTATCCGCGCGTTGCTGCGCAACGCTGCGGGGCTCAGTCAATGATTGTTTTGCTCCGCAAAACAATTCAGCTCTCTGGCTGAAAAATTATCGCTTTAAGGGTGGAAGCCGCTTTAAATATGTAAACCATTGAAATATAGTAGGGTGCATGTTCGACATGCATCCTATTTAACATAATTGTGCCGAATCGGACGCTAAAACGGTAGATTTAGTGCATCCTTGGTCTTTACATCCGTAAAAAAAACCACATTTCACAAAAGTAATCACCATCTTACAAAAGTAAACCAGCTTCAGCTATCAAAATATTGACAACTGTAATAAAATTCGACCGGCATTAAGTTTAGATTTGTAAACTAATCACAGGTATTTACATGCTTTATCCAACTGTGGTAAACGCATATTTTGATATTTGATTATTTGCATATAAATAATTGATAATTAGTGAGTCTACTATATTTTAATGATGTTTTGATTTATGCTTTAAGCGCATTTTTGCGAAAAACAATGGACAATAGGTTTGCATTTTGGCACTATTTAGATAATTAAATTATTCATAATCAATACGCTATAACGATTTATATAAACTTTTAATTCATATATTTTTGGAGGTCTGTTTATTGAATGCATAGCGTAATTACATGTGTAAAGCCGTTGTCTGGCGGCTATTCATTACGTTTGTAATCATCAATTTTGATTTACAAGAATAAATATTTATTTTTGTAAAAAATATGCTGGAATGGAAGAGAAACTAAAAAAATTAATGAGGCACGAGGGAATTAATTCCACTCGTCTTGCCGAGATGCTGGGAATCCAGGCGTCGGGAATTTCGCACATAATGAGCGGCCGCAACAAACCGAGTTTTGATTTTCTGGTTAAACTTCTCGAGCGCTTCCCGCAGATCAATCCCGATTGGCTTATTATGGATAAGGGGCCGATGTATCGCGATGAGGTGAAAAAAGGAATTTCTTCGGCTGCAACTGCAATTCTGGCGGTTCCGGCAGTTGCTGGAACGGCTCAAAATTCATCCTCTGCCCAAACGCAGCAGAATAGCGGTCTTTTTGCGGAGCCGGTGCGGACATATGCCCAGCCTGCGGTCAGTGCGCCGGTTCAGCCCCTCGAGCGCGACGACGAGGATATAATTCCTTCGGATGATCCGTCGCGTAATCCTGCCATGCAGCCATCCAGGGGCTTTTCGCCGTCATCTTCGATAGAACGCATCGTTGTCTTTTATAAGGACAAAACCTTCTCGGAATACCAACCGGAATAATGAAAATCAATAAGTTACGGCAGAGGGTGTTTTACCTTCATTATTAAGAATATTTGTATTATGTTAAATTAATTCAGGACGATCCAAATGTTAGCTCAGTTCGCAAGTACCGATAGCCTGTTCGCAATGTTCGATTCAGTTCGCAGCCCATCCACTGTATTCAACGTGAGTTCGGGATAAGCGCAGCGCAATACCGGACTCACAACCTCTGAGGAGCGGCTGTGGCCGCGACATAAGCCCTTCCCTACGCTCAGGGGAGGGTTGGGAAGGGTGATCGACACAAGATGGCGGCATGACAATGCCGCTAACGTGAGTTTGGGATAAGAAGAACAAAGATAACAAACACAAAAAACAACAAGATAAGGTGTTTTTCTTATCCCGAACTCAGGTTATTCAGCTCAGTTCGTAAATACTGATGCCCTGTTCGCTGCAGATACGTACCCGTCGTCTGGGATTGATTTCAAATTGTGAAAATTTGTCATTCTGTCTGTGAAAATTCCTTATATTTGTAAGAAGTGTAATGAGCCTGGGACAACGCGGGCAAACAGGCAGACAGTCCCGGTTTCGCTATGTCTTGATTCACAATTAATTATAAGTAGATTTTGAAGAAGGTATTCATATTTTCAGTGTTTTTAGTGTCGTTACTGGTGCTCGCCGGATGTGCCGGACGGCAAAAACCTGTCGAGCCCAACACTCTGATAGTTAGCATCCAGCCGCTTAAATATCTGATGGATAATATCGTCGGAGATGATTTCAACATTGAGGTGCTCGTGCCGCCCGGGTCGAGTCCCGAAACATACGAACCTACCCCGGCCCAGATAAAAGCGGCTGAAACTGCTGATTTGCTGTTTTTTACGGGGTTGATGAATTTTGAAACCTCTCTGTTGCTGCGTTTTAGCGATAAGGATCGTTTTGTCGATCTCAGCGCCGGGATAGACGTGATAGCCGGCAGCTGTTCTCATGGACATGGCGCGGAGCATGCGCACGGCGTCGATCCGCACACCTGGATGTCGCCGCGCGAACTTTTGAAAATGGCAGGGACGGCATACTCAAGGATTCACAAACTGTATCCTGATTCCGCTTCATACACAGCTAATTACACACGGCTGAAAAAGTCGCTGGAATCGCTTGACCGCGAAATCGCGGCGAAGATCGACCTCTCCGGGCGGCGTTCTTTCGTGATCTTCCATCCTGGACTCACCTACTACGCCCGCGATTACGGATTGCGTCAGATAGCCCTCGAGCATGATGGTAAAGAGCCTTCGGCCAGGCTGTTGCAGCAGTTAGTGGATGAGGCGAGAGCGGAAAATATCACGCGCGTATTTTATCAGAGCGAATTTCCGCGCCAGGTGGTCGAGGTTGCCGCGGCCGAGATCGGCGCCCAACCGGTCGAGATAGACATTCTCGGATGCGATGTTACGGATAATATTCTGAATATCACCGATTTGATCGTTGCGGAATGAGTTACAGGATGATAACCCCGCTTGTCACTCTGAGGAAAGTGTCGGCCGCATATGACGGCAATGAGGTGCTTTCCGGCGTCGATCTTACTATCTATAACGATGATTTTCTTGGGGTTATAGGTCCTAACGGAGGCGGGAAGACCACGCTCGTGAAGGTGATCCTGGGAACACTCCCCTACTCCGGAACTATCGAATATGCCGAAGGCCTTATTGTCAACGGAATACGCCACATCGGCTATCTCCCCCAGCAGAATGTTTTCGACCGTTCGTTCCCCATTTCGGTGTCCGAAGTGGTCGTTTCGGGCCTGCAGTCTGAAAAAAGGCGCTACACAAAAGATGATTTTGTCCGTGCCCGTAAGTTACTTGAAATGACCGGCATAGGCGATCTCGAAAAACGCCCGATCGGCGAAATTTCGGGAGGGCAGATGCAGCGGGCCCTGCTGTGCCGCGCGCTGATATCGGAGCCACGGCTCTTAATTCTCGATGAACCTGCGACTTACGTCGACAATCGTTTCGAGGGTGAGTTGTACGAAATATTGAAGCAGCTGAACGACAGGATGGCCATAATGATGGTTTCGCACGACATCGGGACCATTACGAGCGTCGTGAAGAGCATCGTCTGCGTCAACCGCACCGTCCACCGCCACGACTCGAACCTGATAACCGCCGAACAGTTGGAGAATTACAACTGTCCCATCCAGATAGTTTCGCACGGCGCGGTTCCCCACACCGTGTTAGGCAAGCATTAAAACGCCCTTAAAGTACTTTTTTGATAAGTTTAAGCCCTTTGAATGGGGCGTAGCGAATCTTTATGTCGATAAGTGTGGAGGCGCTCAGAACGGCCCTGCGGTTGCTGAACGCGAGGAAGCTTTCGTGTCCGTGATACCGCCCCATGCCGCTGTTGCCGACGCCCCCGAAAGGCAGGTGCGGATTGGCATAATGCATGATCGTATCGTTGATACAGGCCCCTCCGGACGAGGTTTCGGCGATGATCTTCCGCCCGTTGCGGCGGCTTCCGAAGTAATAAAATGCCAGCGGCTTGGGGCGCGAATTGACAAAATCAGCCGCTTCTTTCATGTCGCCGAACGTTATGACCGGCAACACCGGCCCGAAAATTTCCCTCTGCATCAGGTCGCTGCCGGGCGCGGCGTTTCGGACTATCGTCGGCGCCACATAGCGGTTCTTCGTGTCGGCCTGCCCTCCCATGACTATTTCGCCGCCGCATCCGGCTATCACTCCGGCGAGCCTTTCCGTCTCTTTTTCAGACACTATGCGCGGATAATCGGGGCTCCGGCTCGGGTCCGCACCGTAGAATTCCACCGCCGCGGCCTTCATTTTCGCCAGAAGTTCGTCGGCTATCGAGCTGTGCGCAATGAGGTAGTCGGGCGCGATGCAGGTCTGGCCCGCGTTGATCAGCTTTCCCCACATGATACGCCGCGCGGCGATGTCCAGATCGGCCTCCGCCCCCACTACGGCGGGCGATTTTCCGCCTAATTCGAGGGTTACGGGAATGAGGTTCCGCGCCGCCTCGGCCATCACGGTGCGGGCGAATTCGGTCCCTCCCGTGAAAATGATATGGTCATACACACCCTCGAGCATCTGTTCCCGCATTTCAGGCGTGTTGTCCAGAACGGTCACATATTCGGGCGGAAAAGCGTCGCGGATGATCTTCCCTACGATTTCGGCGACGTTCGGGGTGTTCTGCGAAACTTTCACCACAGCGCAATTTCCGGCCGCCAAAGCCCCTGCCAGGGGCGTCAGCGCAAGTTGCATCGGGTAGTTCCAGGGAGCGATTATCAGCATGACGCCGAACGGTTCGTAAACGATGCGGCTGCGTCCCGGGAACAGGAATATCGGCGTACCTACCCTCTTGCCTTGCGCCCAGCGCGGCAGATGCCGGATCATCGTGTCGATCTCCTTCAGCGTGACGCCGATCTCGGTCATATAGGCCTCGGTTTCGGATTTGCCCAGGTCCGCGTGCAGCGCGGCGACGATTTCCGGGTAGTGTTTTTCGATGGCCGAGCGGAATTTTTTCAGCGCGGCGATCCGGCTGTCGATGCTGCGGGTGGCTCCCGCCGCGAAATACCCGCGCTGCGAGGCGATTATGGCGTCGATCTTTTTCATGGCTTTATCCTGTTCGTGGTAAATAAAAACCGCAGACGCAAAAAGCGCGCCTGCGGCATTTATGAAAGCGGTTATCTGCTACTTTCCGTTGTCGCTCAGGCGCACGAAAAGCCCGTCGATGCCGTCGAACATCTCCCGGCGAACCTGTGCGTAGTGTTTGCGGACGAGGCTTTTGTTCTTCTTTTCGGCCGGATTGTTGGCCTTTTCGATAAGCGTGTTGCGCAGATCCACGGTATCCTGGATTATCTTGACGATATCGTCCTTTCGTTCCGGGTGGAAATAGAGCGAAAGATATGCGTCGGTAACCACTTCGTCGACCAGATAGTCGATATCTTTTTTGAGCATTCTTAAACTTGACATATTACTTCTGTTTTAAAGATTTGTGCAAAGGTAGTAAAAATTCGATTATTCAAAAAACTCCGTTAAGTCCGCGCTGTTCATCGCCTCGGCGCCGTAGTATTCGGCCGCTTTTTCACCCGCTTTTCCGTGCGTGTAAACGCCTGTGACAGCACTTTCCTCCGCCGAATAGCCGCGCGCCATGAGCCCGGCGATGTAGCCCGCCAGAACGTCGCCGCTGCCGCCTTTCGCCATTCCGGCGCTACCTGTGGAGTTGAGAAACACGTGTCCGTCGGGGGTGCAGACGGTGCTGCAGGCCCCTTTCACGACCACCACGCCGGAGGTTTCACGCGCAAGTTCCTGTGCTTTCGAGATTTTTTCGCAGTCATCGGCCCATTCGCCGACCAGGCGGCGCAGCTCTCCGGGGTGCGGAGTCAACACCGATCCGGCAGGGATCAGCTTCCGCAGGCGCGGGTTTGCCGCGATTATGTTCAGCGCGTCGGCATCCAGAAGCATATGAATTTTTTTGGCATAAGCCTCCGCGAGCAGGTTTCCGAGTGCATCCACCGTCTTTTCGTCCTGTCCGAGCCCCGGCCCGGCGCATATGGCGCTGAAACGTTCGGGATTTGCCGGCAGTTCCGAAAAACAGTCGGCCTCGTCGAAACTCAGCATCGCCGACGGCCAGTTGGCCTGCAGCGCAAATCGCTCTGCTTTAGGAATATGCACCGTAACCAGACCGCACCCCGAACGCAGCGCGCCCCCTGTGGCCAGGATCGCCGCGCCCATTATCGGCTGCGATCCGCATACCAACAATGTGTGGCCGTAAAGGCCTTTGTGCGAGAATTTTGCGCGGGGTTTGCGCAGTCCGTTCACATATTCTTCCGTGATATAATAATACGGCGATTCCGTTTCCGCGATGAATTTTTCGTCGAGCCCGATCGGCAGAACGACCACGTTTCCGGCACATTCGCCCGCCTCGGGCAGCAACAGAGCGAGTTTAGGGAACTCGAGCGTGAGGGTGGTTTCGGCGCGGACTATGGTTTTTCCGGCATTCCCCCACTCCGTCGACATCCCCGAAGGCACGTCGATCGAGATCACGCGGTTGGGCAAGCTGTTGATCCAAAGTATTATGCTGTGCAGCGGCTCACGGGCCCCGCCATTCACACCGGTCCCGAGCAGGGCGTCTATAACCACCGCATCCGGCTCTATTTCAGGTTGTTCGGCCGTGATATCGTAGACATCGATCCCCTTCGGCAGGCGTTCGAAATTGGCGTGCATCTCGGGCGAAACGTCGTTGTAATCGGCGCCGAAAAATATCACGCATTCGAATCCCGCGTTGTGGAGCATACGAGCAACGGCCAGTCCGTCGCCGCCGTTATTGCCTTTGCCGCAGCAGAATACGAGCCTGTGTTCCGGTTCGACGTTCTCGCCAATCCAACGCGCTATCTCCTCCGAGGCGCGTTCCATAAGGTCGAGCGGCGCGACTGGTTCGCGTTCGATCGTGGCGAGGTCGGCCTCGCGTATCTGTCTGTCGGTCAGGATTTTCATAAGGTTCATTTTATAATGGTGGTTCCGCCGTATCCGGGTTTCGTGATGTTTTCGGCGGCGCATATAACCACACTGCGGACTCCGTTTCCGATGGCTTTGAAGGCGTTTTCGAACTTTGGCAGCATTCCGCCGTCGACCGTGCCGTCGGCTTTCAGGGCGGCGAACGCGGCCTCGTCTATGCGTGTAATTACCGAATTTTCGTCGTTCACGTCCAGCAAAACGCCCTGTTTTTCAAAACAATAAACCAACTCGACCTCCTCGCCCGCCCCGGCCATTGCGGTCGCTATGGCCTGGGCGACGGTGTCGGCGTTGGTGTTCAGCAGGCCGCCCGCGCCGTCGCAGGTTATCGGGGCGGCAATTATGGTGTATCCCGCCCCGGAAAGCTGTTTCACGAGGTCCGTGTTGACCGAAACGGGGTCGCCGACGAATCCGTAATCGACAGGTTCGGGCGCACGGCGGCACGACACGATGAACCGGCCGTCTGCCCCGCAAAGCCCAACGGCACTGCATCCCAACCCCTGCAACGAGGCCGTGATGCGCTTGTTGATGCCGTTGTAGACCATCGTCACCACTTCGAGCGTCCGCTCGTCGGTCACGCGGCGGCCGTTCACCATACGCGTTTCGATGCCGAGGGCAGCGGATATGGACGTAGCGATCTTGCCGCCGCCGTGGAC